>NZ_JBVIFN010000001.1:164911-485297 GCF_055571305.1 Cellulosimicrobium sp. NPDC030954 | reverse complement strand
CACGAGCGGCACCCTCACCGCGACACCCAACGGGAACGGCGACGCCTTCGGCATCACGCTGTACTCGAACGGCAACACCACGCTCCCGACGGCCACCTGTGCGTCGGCCTCCGGGGGCGGCGGCGAGACGTGCACCGTGACCGTGACCCGGGGCGACTCCTGGGGCGACCGCTTCAACACCACCTTCCAGGTCTCGGGCGCGTCCGACTGGACCGTGACCATCCGCACCGGCTCCGGCCAGAGCCTGCAGAACTCCTGGAACGCCGCCGTCTCCGGCACGAGCGGCACCCTCACCGCGACACCCAACGGGAACGGCGACGCCTTCGGCATCACGCTGTACTCGAACGGCAACACCACGCTCCCGACGGCCACCTGCTCGGCCTGACCGGAGACCGCCGGGGTGGTGGGACCGTCCGTCCCGCCACCCCGGCGTCCGTGCCGCGCCAGGGCCGGCAGAGCCACGTCGTCCGACCACAGCCGCAGCGCCTCGCCGCGGGGGTCTCGACAGGCGGCACGGACGCGCCCCGGCGAGACTGGACCGGACTCGCCCTCTCCCGGAGCAACGATGCGCATAGCCCTCACCGCGACCTGCCTCGGCGACGTGATGTTCCCGCAGGCACCACGCGCCACCGCCCTCCTCCTCGAGCGCCTCGGGCACGAGGTGTTCTTCCCCGAGCGGCAGGCGTGCTGCGGCCAGATGCACGTCAACACCGGCTACCTGGACGAGGCGGTCCCGGTGGTGCGCAACCACGTCGAGGCGTTCTCCCCTGTGCTCGACGGCGAGTGGGACGCGATCGTCGTCCCGTCCGGGTCGTGCACAGGGTCGGTCCGGCACCAGCAGGGCATGGTCTGCCGGCGCGCCGGTCTCGACGACCTCGCGCGCACCGCCGACGCGGTCGCCGCGAAGACGTACGAGCTGTCCGAGCTGCTCGTCGACGTGCTGGGTATCACCGATGTCGGCGCCTACTTCCCGCACCGCGTCACCTACCACCCCACGTGCCACTCGCTGCGCATGCTGCACGTGGGCGACAAGCCGCTGCGCCTGCTGCGCGCGGTCGAGGGCATCGATCTCGTCGAGCTGCCCGCCGCCGAGTCGTGCTGCGGGTTCGGCGGCACGTTCGCGCTGAAGAACGCCGAGACCTCGACCGCGATGCTCGCCGACAAGATGACGCACGTGAAGTCCACCGGCGCCGAGGTCCTCACCGCGGGCGACGCGTCGTGCCTCCTGCACATCGGCGGCGGGCTCTCGCGCATCCGCGCGGGCGTCCGCACGCTGCACCTCGCGGAGATCCTCGCGTCCACGAAGGACACGCCCGCCCCCGCCGGGGCCGGTCCGTCGACGCGCGGGGGTGCCCGGTGAGCCGCACGTTCCTCGGCCTGCCCGTGCGCCGCGGCGCGCGCACCCTGCCCGACGACGTCGCCCGCCCGGGCGGGCGCGGCACCTCTGCGGGCGCCGGGTCGGCGTCGGGGGCGCTCGGCGACGTGCCGCACCCCGACGCGCCGCTGCGCTGGGGCGACGCCTTCCCCGACGCCGCGCGCGCGGCGCTGCAGAACACGCAGCTGCGCCGCAACCTCGCGCACGCGACCTCGACCATCCGGGACAAGCGCGCCGCCGTCGTGGGCGAGGTGCCGGACTGGGAGGCGCTGCGCGACGCGGGCTCCGCGATCAAGACCGACGTCATGGCGCGCCTGCCCGAGCTCCTCGAGGAGCTGGAGCGCAACGTCGTGGCGCGCGGCGGCGTCGTGCACTGGGCGCGCGACGCGGACGAGGCGAACCGGATCGTCGCGGACCTCGTGAAGGCCACGGGCGTCGACGAGGTCGTCAAGGTGAAGTCCATGGCGACGCAGGAGACCGGGCTCAACGAGGCGCTCGCCGCCGAGGGGATCGCAGCGCACGAGACGGACCTTGCGGAGCTCATCGTCCAGCTCGCCGACGACATGCCGTCGCACATCCTCGTCCCCGCGATCCACCGCAACCGCGCGGAGATCCGCGAGATCTTCCTCGCACGCATGGGCGACGCCCCGCCGGACCTGTCGGACGTCCCGCGCGAGCTCGCGATGGCCGCGCGCGCCCACCTGCGCCGCGCGTTCCTCTCGGCGAAGGTCGCGATCAGCGGCGCGAACTTCGGCGTCGCGGACACCGGGACGCTCACCGTCGTCGAGTCCGAGGGCAACGGCCGCATGTGCCTCACGCTCCCCGAGACGCTCATCACCGTCATGGGGATCGAGAAGGTCGTGCCGACGTACACCGACCTCGAGGTGTTCCTCCAGCTCCTGCCGCGCTCGTCCACGGGCGAGCGCATGAACCCGTACACGTCCCTGTGGACGGGCGTCACGCCGGGCGACGGGCCGCAGGAGTTCCACCTCGTGCTGCTCGACAACGGGCGCACGGACGTCCTCGCCGACGAGGTCGGGCGGGCCGCGCTGCACTGCATCCGCTGCTCGGCGTGCCTCAACGTGTGCCCGGTGTACGAGCGCGTCGGGGGCCACGCGTACGGGTCGGTCTACCCCGGCCCGATCGGCGCGATCCTCACGCCGCAGCTCACCAAGTCCTCCGGCGGGCTCTCCGGCCACCACGACCCGAACGCGTCCCTCCCCTACGCCTCGACGCTGTGCGGCGCGTGCTACGAGGTGTGCCCCGTGAAGATCGACATCCCGTCGATCCTCGTCGAGCTCCGCGCGCG
The DNA here is from genome assembly GCF_055571305.1 of Cellulosimicrobium sp. NPDC030954. Classification (NCBI taxonomy): domain Bacteria; kingdom Bacillati; phylum Actinomycetota; class Actinomycetes; order Micrococcales; family Promicromonosporaceae; genus Cellulosimicrobium; species Cellulosimicrobium sp. NPDC030954. Next base: position 482,613 of record NZ_JBVIFN010000001.1, on the reverse strand, counting down.
CGAGGTCGACGCCGACCGCGGCCGGCTCACCGGCTGGGGCGCCGCGATGAAGGCAGCCTCGTTCGTCATGTCCGACGCGCGGCGGTTCGAGCTCGCGGAGAAGGCGGCCGGGCTGGGCCGCGTCGTCGCGGGCCCGAAGGGCCGGATCTCGACCCTCCCGCCGCCCGCGTCCGCCTGGACTCGCTCGCGCGACCTCCCGGCCCCCGCCAAGCAGACCTTCCGCGACTGGTGGCGCGACCGCCCCACCCCCGCCACCCCGCCCGCCGACCCTGGGGTTTCCGCACCCCCTGGTGCCGTACCCGGGGATACGGGTGGGTTCGGCGCCTCGGCGGCCCACAACCCCGGGTTGGGCGAGGGGGGTGAGGGCCGATGAGCGCGCGCGACGACGTCCTCGCCCGCGTGCGCGCCGCGCTCGGCGGGTCGACGACGACGGGCGACGCGGCGCCGGGCGCCGTCCCGCGTGGCTACCGCGAGCACGGCGACCTCGCGCCGGGTTCACCGGACGCCGTGGACGTGCTCGTCGACCGGCTCGTCGACTACCGGGCGCACGTGCACGTGGCCGCAGGCCCGGCCGAGGTCGCGACGATCGTCGGTGACCTGCTCGCGGACGCAGGCTCCGTCGTCGTGCCACCGGGGCTCGACCCCGCGTGGCTGGGCGCGCTCGGCGCCGGGACCGCCGTCGTGCCCGACGCGCGCGACGACCCCCGCACGCCCGACGAGCTGGACCGGGTGGACGCCGTAGTCACCGCTGCACGCGTCGCGATCGCCGACACCGGCACGATCGTGCTCGACGGCGAGCCCGACCAGGGGCGCCGCGCGATCACGCTCGTCCCCGACCTGCACGTGTGCGTCGTGCGCACGGACCAGGTGGTCCAGACCGTCCCCGAGGCCGTGCGGCTGCTCGCCGCGCACCCGGAGCGACCGCAGACGTGGATCAGCGGCCCCAGCGCGACGAGCGACATCGAGCTCTCCCGCGTCGAGGGCGTCCACGGCCCACGCACCCTCCACGTGATCCTGGCGCCGAGGTAGAACCGGCGGTCGCCAGGTAGAACTCCGCACGTTCTACGTCGCGACCGCACGTTCTACCTCGCGGCAGAGGTCATGTCCGACGGCGGTGGCGCACCTCCGCGAGAACCGTCGCCAGGCGGACGGGGAAGTCGTCCGGCGTGCCGGCGGGGAGCGCGTCGACCCGGAACCAGGCCACGTCCTCGCTCTCGTCGCTCACGACCGTGCGCGCGTCGGGGTCGGCGAACGCGACGAACCCGACGTCCCAGTGCGTGCGGCACGTCCCGAACGCCGCGGCGAGGTCGTGGCGGTGCACGTCGACGGGCGCCGCGGGGCCGACGGCCTGGTGCCCGGCGCCGGGGCCGTCGTCCGGGCCGGTGGACGGCTCGGGGTCCGGGTCGAACGGGACGAGGTCGTCGAGGCCGCTCTCCTCGCGGGCCTCGCGGTAGGCGGCCTCCGCGAGCGTCGTATCGCCCGGCTCCGTGTGCCCGCCCACCTGGACCCAGAACTGGCCCTTGCGGTGGAAGCAGAGCAGCACGCGGTCCAGGTCCGGGCTGAGCACGAAGCAGCTCGCCGTGAGGTGCTGCGGTCCGCCGTCGCGCCGGACGGCGTCGGCACGCGCGCCGGAGCCACCGTCGCCGCGGAGGAACGCGCGGTACTCGGCCGCGAGCGCCGCCTGCTCCGCGTCGACCGGCTCCCACCGGTCGAGGCGGGCGAGGGCGTCGCGGGCGAGCAGGGCGGCGGGGTCGAGAGCGGTCACCGGGGAAGGTTACGCGGCGCGCGTGGCCGTCCCCGTGCGGCGCTGCGAGAATGGGGTCCCGTGAGCGACCCTCAGCACGACGACGGAGGCCCCGTCGAGACCGGCACACGTCCGGCGACCGACGGCCTCGGCACGGACCCCGCGCTGTTCGACCTCCCGCCGGGCTCGCGCGAGGTCCCGACGCGCGTCGTGCTCCTCACGGGCGCGTCCGGCTCGGGCAAGACGTCGCTCACGCGGCGCCTCGGCCTCCCGGTCGTCGCGCTCGACGACTTCTACCTCGACCACGACCACCCGGACCTGCCGCAGCGGTTCGGCATCGTCGACTGGGACGACCCCCGGTCGTGGGACGCCGCAGGCGCGGTCGCGGCGCTCGTCGACCTCGCGCGGACCGGGCACGCGGACGTGCCGGTCTACGACATCCCGACGTCGCGCCGCACGGGGACGACGCACCTCGACGTCACGGGCTCGCGGGTCGTGCTGGCCGAGGGGATCTTCGCGGCGGAGATCGTCGCGGCGTGCCGCGCCCAGGACGTCCTGGCCGACGCGATCTGCCTGCGCCGACCGCGTCTCATGACGTTCTGGTTCCGCCTGCTGCGCGACCTCGCGGAGATGCGCAAGCCACCGCTCACGCTGTTCCGGCGCGGCTGGGCGCTGCTGCGCGCCGAGCCGGCCCTCGTGCGCCACTGGGAATCGCTCGGCTGTCGCGCGCTGACGCCGACGCAGGCCGAGAAGGAGATCCGCGCGCTCCTGCGACCCAGCCCGGCGTAGGCGTCACGCCCGCGGGTCGGTGACCTCGACCGTCGCGACCGACGGGCCGCCGCAGTCGGGCCCGAAGTCGCCGGTCGTCATCTCCCACACGGGGTCGACCTCGTGCACGACGACGACGTCACCCGACGCGAGCTCCACGACGCGGACGGCGATCGGACCGACCGCGCCGTTCATCGCGGAACCCGTCCAGCCGCCGCGCGACGGCTCGACGGGCATGTCCTCCGCCGCCGCCTCGGGCGAGCTCTGGGCAGCCTCGGGCTGGGCCGGCAGGACCAGGTGGTCGGGGACCGCCGTAGGGATCGGCTCCGGGTCGAGCGAGACCGCCCCGTCGCGCACGAGCCCGCAGGGGTTGATCCCGACGCAGCCCACGAGGACGCCGTAGGCATCCCGATCCGGCCAGGAGTCGTCGAGCCGGACCTCGAGGCGCGCCACGTAGCCGACCGCGGGGCACGCGGTGACCGGGCCTCCCGGGCCACCGCACGCGGGCAGCACGGCGACGAGCAGCGCTGCGGCGAGCCCGCGCGCACGCCGTCGTCCCCGTCGGTCGCTCATCGTCGGCACCCCCTCCGCAGGCCGGCACGTTCGCCGGGCCCTCGTCCAGAACCTGTCGTGTGCGGCCGGATCCTTGCACCGAGACCCCCGAGTCCGCCGCGGAGCGCGACGAGACGTGAGAAGTGGTCCCTGACCCGCCCGTCCCGGGGGCCACTTCTCACGTCTCGGCGGGGAGCGTCCCGACGACGATCGTCGCGCCGATCTCCTCGTCGCGGACGACGCGCGCACGCAGTCCGGCCCGTTCGAGGACGTCGACGGCGCCCGACGCCTGGCGCTCGCCGGACTCGGTGAGCAGGTGGCCGCCCGGAGCGAGCCACGCGGGCGCCTCGGCGGCGACGCGGCGCAGCACGTCCAGCCCGTCGCCGCCGCCGTCGAGCGCGACGTGGGCCTCGTGGTCGCGCGCCTCGTGGGGCAGGAGCGGGATCTCGGCCGTGGGCACGTACGGCACGTTGGCGAGCAGCAGGTCGACCCGGCCGCGCAGACCGGGCGGCAACGGGTCGAACAGGTCGCCCGCGTACGCGGTGCCGCCGACCGCGGCGACGTTGCGCGCCGCGCACGCGACGGCGGCCGGGTCGACGTCGCTCGCGTGCAGCGCGACGGTCTCCGCGCCGCCGAGGCCCACCGAGGTCGCGAGCCCGAGCGCCCCGGCGCCGCAGCACACGTCGACCACGACCACCGCCGGGCCGACCGTCCGGCCGTCCGGGCCGCCGCCCGGCCCGCCGTCCAGGCCGTTGTCCCGGCCACCGTCGGGGTCGCCGACCGCCACACCGCCCGCGCTGCCGCCCGCCCCGCTGTCGGGGTCGTCGACCGTCACGCCGCCTGTCCCGCCGCCCGCCCCGCCGTCGGGGTCGCCGACCGCCACGCCGCATGTCCCGCCGTCGGGGTCGCCGACCGCCACGCCGCATGTCCCGCCGTCGGGCACCCGGACCGGGCGCCCGGCCTGCCGCCCGAGAGCGACCGCCTCGTCGACGAGCAGCGCGGTGCGCTGGCGGGGCACGAACACCCCGGGGTCGACGGCGACGCGGAGCCCGTGGAAGTCGACGTACCCGAGCACGTGCTCCAGCGGCTCGCCCGCGACCCTGCGCGCGACGAGCGTCTCGAGGTGTGCGGCGTCGCCGGCCCGCTCGGCGAGGAGCGCGGCCTCGTCCTCCGCGAAGACGCACCCGGCGGCGCGCAGGTGGGCGGCGAGGTCGTCGAGCTGGTCCCTGTCCACGTCCGGACGCTACTCCTGGCCGGGTCGCGTGCGCACGGGGGATCCGTGGCCACGAGATCGACCCGAGCGTCCGAGATCGGCCCTCAGGGGGTCGATCTCGGGACGCACGGGTCGATCTGGGCGATAGCCGGTCAGTCGCGCAGGAGCGGGAGGAGGCGGGTGCCCTGGCGCTCTATCTCGCGCAGGTACGGGGTGTCCGACAGGACGAAGTGCGTGACGCCGAGGTCCTGGTAGCGCCGCAGCGACTTCGCGACGTCCTCCGCGGAGCCGACGAGCCACGTCGTGCCCGCTCCCCCGCCGCCGAACCTGCCGGGCGTCGTCCACAGGTTGTCGTCGAGCACCTCACCCCGCGCCGCGAGGTCGAGCAGACGCTGCTGCCCGACGGCGGTCCGCCGCCCCCGGTCGCGGGCGGACCACGCCTCGGCCTCCTGGGACCGCGCGGCCAGCTCCGCGACCTTCGCTTCGGCGTCGGCCCACGCCTCCTCGGTGGTGTCGCGGACGAACGTCGTGATCCGCAGACCGAACTCGAGCGGAGCGTGCTCACGCCCCAGCTCGGCGCTCAGGCGCTTCAGCCGGTCGATGCGCTCCGCGATCCCGTCGAGCGGCTCGCCCCAGAAGAGCTGCACGTCGGCCTCGGTCGCGGCGACCCGCTCGGCCGCCTCCGACGCGCCGCCGAAGTAGATCCGCGGATGGGCGCGGCCCGCGCGCGCCACGGGGCGCGGCCCCAGCCGTGACCCGGTCACCGAGAAGTGCTCCCCGGCGTACGTCACCTCCTCCTGCGTCCACAGTCGGCGCACGATCTGGAGGAACTCCCGCGTGCGGGCATACCGGTGCGCGGGGTCGGCCTCACCGTCGCCGTACGCCTGCTGCCCGTCGGTGCCGGACACGATGTTGACGCGCAGCCGGCCGCCGCTGAGGTGGTCGAGCGTCGCGGCGGCGGACGCGAAGTGCGCAGGCCGCCAGAACCCGGGCCGGATCGCGACGAGCGGCTCGAACGTCGTCGTGCGCGCCGCGAGCGCCGTCGCGACGGTGAACGTGTCCGGACGCCCCCAGCTCGTCCCGAGCAGCGCCCCCGCGAACCCGTGGCGCTCCAGCGCGTGCGCGTGGCTCGTCAGGGTGTCGAGGCTGTTGTGGTCCTGGACCGTGTCGTCCCCGCGGTGCCCCGGCCGCACCTGGTTCGGGATGTACCAGAGGTGCTCGGCGCTCACGCGAGGGCCCCCTCGAGGACGCGCGGTCCGTCGCCGGGCGCCGCGCCGACGTCGCCCGCGTACCGGTTGGCCGGGCGCTCGAGCCCGTAGTGCTCGCGCAGCGTCCGGCCCTCGTACTCCGCGCGGAACAGCCCGCGCTCGCGCAGGACCGGCAGCACGTGCTCGACGAACCGCTCGAGCCCCGACGGCAGCACCGCGGGCATGATGTTGAACCCGTCGGCGGCCTCGGCGTCGTACCAGTCCTGGATCGCGTCGGCGACCTGCTCGGGCGTGCCCGCGAACGTGCGGTGCCCCCGCCCGCCGCCGAGCCGCCCGATGAGCTGGCGCACCGTGAGCCGCTCGCGCCGCGCGAGCTCGACGACCAGCGTGTACCGGCTCTTGGCCCCCTCGATCTCGTCCTCGGTGGGCAGGCCGTCGGGGAGCTCGCGGTCGAGCGGCAGGTCCTCGGGCGCGAGCCGCAGCGTCTTCGCGAGCTGGGCGCGCGCGTACTCGGGGACGATGAGCTCGTCGAGCTCGCGCTCGCGGGCGAGCGCCTCCGCCTCGGTCGACCCGATGACGGGGACGATGCCGGGCAGGATCTTCATCGTCCCCGGGTCGCGGCCGACGGCGACCGCCCGGGCCTTGAGGTCGGCGTAGAAGGCGCGGGCGTCGTCGAGCGTCTGGTGCGCGGTGAACACCGCCTCGGCGTAGCGCGCGGCGAGGTCCTTGCCGTCCTCCGACGACCCGGCCTGCACGATGAGCGGTCGCGCCTGCGGCGAGCGCGGCGTCGTGAGCGCGCCGTGCACGGAGAAGTGCGTCCCCGCGTGCGCCGGGGCGTGGATCTTCGACGCGTCCGCCCACACGCCGGCGTCCTTGTCCGCGAGCACGGCGTCGTCCTCCCACGAGTCCCAGAGCTGGAACGCGACGTCGAGGAACTCCGCCGCGCGCTCGTAGCGGACCGCGTGGGCGGGCTGGTCGTCGAGGCCGAAGTTGCGCGCGATGTCCGGCCCCGCCGTCGTCACGACGTTCCACCCGGCCCGGCCGCCGGAGACGTGGTCGATCGACGCGAACCGCCGCGCGAGGTTGTACGGCGAGTTGTACGTCGTCGACGCCGTCGCGATGAGGCCGATCCGCTCGGTCACCGTCGCGATGGCGGTGAGGACGATGAGCGGGTCGAGCGACCCCGCCGGGCGGCGCCCGACGTCGGACCGCAGCCCCGGGCCGTCCGCGAAGAAGATCGAGTCGAGCCTGCCCGCCTCCGCGATCTGCGCGAGGCGCTGCAGGTGCGCGATGTTCGTCGACGTCCACGACGGGTCGCTCTCCGGCAGCCGCCACGACGCCTCGTGGTGGCCCGTGCTCATGAGGAACGCGTTGAGGTGCAGGCGCCCGGGGCGGTGGCCTGCGGAGGAGTGGCGGGTCATGCGGCGGTGTCCTTCCTGTCGTCCCGGACCACGCCGAGCGCGTCGAGCAGCTCGGTGCGGAGCCGGGAGAAGCGAGGGTCGGCGGGGTCGCGCGCCTCGCCGGGGCGGTAGCTCTGGTCGATGCGGCGCTCGGCCGCGATGCGTCCCTCGTCGAGGACGACGACGCGGTCCGCGAGGACGATGGCCTCGTCCACGTCGTGCGTCACGAGCAGGACGGCGGGGCGGTGGCGGGCGCACAGGTCGCGCAGCAGCGCGTGCATCCGGATGCGGGTCAGCGCGTCGAGGGCCCCGAAGGGCTCGTCGGCGAGCAGGAGCCGGGGCGAGCGCACGAGCGAGCGGGCGAGCGACACGCGCTGCTGCTCCCCGCCGGAGAGCTCGTTCGGCCACGCGCGCTCGCGCCCGGCGAGCCCCACCTCGGCGAGGCTCGCGCGGCCCGCGTCGCGCGCCGCGCTCCGGCCGCGCGCCCCGGCGTCGAGCCCGAGCACCACGTTGTCCAGCACGCGCGCCCACGGCAGGAGCCGCGAGTCCTGGAAGACGACGGACACCTGGTCCGGGACGACGACCTCGCCCGAGCCGTCGACCCCGTGGTCGAGCGCGGCGAGCGCGCGCAGGAGCGTGCTCTTGCCCGAGCCGGAGCGGCCCAGGATCGCGACGAACTCGCCGTCGTGCACCGTGAGGTCCAGGTCGTCGAGGATGCGTTTCTCCCCGTACGACCGCACGAGCGAGCGGACCCGCACGGCCGCGCCGTCCGCCGTCGGGCGTTCCGCCTCCACGGTCAGTCCTCCAGCGTGCGCCGCCACGACAGCACCCTCCTCTGCAGGAGGCGGACGGCGAGGTCCGCGGAGTAGCCCAGCACGCCGTAGACCACGAGGCCGACGAGGATGATCTCCGTCTGCCCGTACGTCCGGGCGAGCTCCATCATGTAGCCGATCCCGGCCGTCGCGTTGACCTGCTCGACGACGACGAGCGCGAGCATCGACCCCGTCACCGCGAACCGCAGCCCGAGGAAGAACCCGGGCAGCGCGCCCGGCAGGATCACGCGTCGCACGAACTGCCACCGCGAGAGCTGCACCGTCTCGGCCAGCTCGACGTATCGGCTGTCGATCGCCCGCAGGCCGTTGTGCGTGTGCAGGTAGATCGGGATGAACACCCCGAGCGCGATGGTGACGACCTTCATCTCCTCGCCGATCCCGAACCACAGGATGAGCAGCGGCAGCAGCGCCAGGTTGGGGATCGCGCGCTTGACCTGGATCGGGCCGTCGAGCACGGCGTCGCCGACCCGGCTCAGCCCGGCCGCGAGCGCGAGCACGACGCCCGCGACGATGCCGAACGCCAGCCCGAGCGCGGCGCGCGTCAGGGACACCCCGAGGTGCGCGCCGAGCTTGCCGTTCGCGACGAGCTCCGCACCCGTCGTGACGACCGTCCACGGTGCGGAGAGCACGCGCGGGTCGATGAGCCCCGTGGCGGACCCGACCGACCAGACACCCACGAGGAGCGTCACCCCGACGAGCGCCGCGAGCGGGATCGGCCGCCCCAGCCCCAGGCGAGTGCCGCGAGGGCGCACGTCGGTGGTGACCGCTCGTGCGTCGTCGAGCCTCGGGGCCGCGAGGTCCACCCGGTCGACGACCGCCGCGCTCACTGCGCTCCCCCGTCCCGCGCCGCTGCCGCGGCCTCGCCCGCGACGGGGCCGAAGCGCTCGTCGAACAGGTCGGTCGCCTCGAACGCCTCCTGGTCGAGCTCGGTCGCGAGCAGGTCGATCGTCGCCTGCGTGCGCTCGATGCCCTCGGTGAGGTCGGACGGGATGTCCGGGACGGGCGCGTGGTCGATGAGGTACTGCGCGTCCTCCTCGCTCAGGCCCTGGTCCTCGATGTAGTACCCCTGCTTCCACTCCTCGGGGTGCTCGTCGATCCAGATCTTCGCCGCCGCCCACGCCGCGACGTACTCGCGCAGCGCCGCGGCCTTCGCCGGATCCTGCACGACCTCCGTCGGGCCGTAGAGGTGCGAGGCGTCGTCGCGGAGGTGGTGCTTGACCGACGTCGCGCCGTCCGCCTCGTAGGTGGCCAGGTAGCGGAAGAGCTGCGTCCCACCCAGCGGGGCGATGTCGACCTCGCCCGCGGCGAGCGCCGTCGAGTACACGTCGCCCGTGCTCGGCAGCTCGACGAGCTCGACGTCGTCCTGCGTGAGACCGGCCTCCTGCAGCGCCTTGAGCACGATCGCGCCCTGCGCCTGGCCCGGGCTGAAGGCGATGCGGTGGCCGCGGAAGTCCTCGAGGGAGTCGAGCTCGACGCCCGGCGCGCCCGCGAACTCGTAGATCGGCGCGTCCTCCCAGTTCTCGCGGTAGATCGACGCGTAGATCTGCACGTCCAGGCCCGTCCACGTGGCGTGGATCGGCGGGATCTCCGCCACCGCGCCCACGTCGAGGGAACCGGCACGGAACGCCTCGGTCGTCGCCGGGCCGCCGGAGATGTTGGCCCACTCGACCTCGAACGAGAAGTCGCTGTCGAGGTCGTCGCCGGCCAGCTCGAACGCCTTCTGCGTCGTCGGGTCGCCGATGCGCAGGACCGTGCCCTCGGGCACCTCGGTGGGCAGGTCGGCGTCGGCGGCGAGGGTCGCGCCGTCGGCCGGGTCCGTCCCGCCGGACGCCTGCGCGGCGCCGCACGCACCCGTCGCGAGCAGCGCGACGAGGCCGAGCGCGACGGCGGTCACGCTGCGGCGGCCAGACGGTCGGCCGGGCGGTGCGGAGGAACGGACGAGCGGGTGTGCGGGCATGACGAGTCCTCTCGGGGAGAGCGCACGTGGGCATGCGGGAGCCGTGCGCGGGAGGTGCGGTGGTGAAGGGGCCCGACGGCGGCCGGTGCGGCCGTCGGTCAGTGCGTCGACGTGCTCAGCGGCACGGGGTCGGACGACACGTGGCGCGGCGACACGCCCGCGCGTCGAGCGCACGACGACGCGCGAGGCCGGGCACGCGCCCGGCGTCGGCGGCGGGGACGGCGACATGGCCCCCCGGTGTCGTCTGCATGCGGGCGACTGTGCCAGCGCGCGCACGCCACAGGAAGGGCACCCGCACCCCGTCCCACGACGAGGACGAACGTAACGCCGTGCAACGTCGTCGCATCCTTCACCGCGAGGTAGAACCAGCGGTCTCGAGGTAGTGCTCGCGGAGCTCTACGTCGCGACCGCTGGTTCTACCTCGCGCGGCCTCCGCTCTCCCTCGGTGGGACGACGACAGGCCCCGACCCTCCGGGTGGAGGATCGGGGCCCGTGTGTCAGGCGTTTCAGGAGTGCGTCACTCCGCGCCGGCCTGCAGCTCGCCCGTCGGGGGCAGGTCGCGGACCGAGACGCCGGTGGGGGCGTCGAGCGCGGCGGCCGCGCCCACGCTCACCGGGCCGCGGTCGTGCTCGCCCTTGGAGACACCCCGGAAGGTGAACTCCCCGAGCAGGCCCTCGCCCTCGGCGTCGACCAGGACGATCTCGCCGGCCTTGAGCTCGCCGAACAGGATCTTCTCGGACAGCACGTCCTCGATGTCGCGCTGGATCGCGCGGCGCAGCGGACGGGCACCCAGGACCGGGTCGTAGCCCTTCTCCGCGAGGAGGTTCTTCGCGGGCTGCGTGAGCTCGATGCCCATGTCCTTGTCCCGCAGGCGGGTGTCGAGACGGGCGATCATGAGGTCGACGATCTGGATGATCTCGGTCTGCGAGAGCTGCGGGAAGACCACCACGTCGTCGACGCGGTTGAGGAACTCAGGCCGGAAGTGCTGCTTGAGCTCGTCGTTGACCTTCGCCTTCATGCGCTCGTAGGACGTGACCAGGTCGCCGCCGGCGTTGAAGCCGGTCTGGACGCCCTTGGCGATGTCCCGCGTGCCGAGGTTGGTCGTCATGATGATGACGGTGTTCTTGAAGTCCACGACGCGGCCCTGCGAGTCGGTCAGGCGACCGTCCTCGAGGATCTGCAGGAGCGAGTTGAAGATGTCCGCGTGGGCCTTCTCCACCTCGTCGAACAGGACGACCGAGAACGGCTTGCGCCGCACCTTCTCGGTGAGCTGGCCACCCTCGTCGTACCCGACGTAGCCGGGGGGCGAGCCGAACAGCCGCGAGACGGTGTGCTTCTCGGAGAACTCCGACATGTCGAGCTGGATGAGCGCGTCCTCGTCCCCGAAGAGGAACTCGGCGAGCGCCTTGGCCAGCTCCGTCTTCCCGACGCCCGTGGGGCCGGCGAAGATGAACGACCCACCGGGGCGCTTGGGGTCCTTGAGGCCCGCACGCGTACGGCGGATGGCCTGCGACAGCGCCTTGATCGCGGCCTCCTGGCCGACGACGCGCTTGTGCAGCTCGTCCTCCATGTTGAGCAGGCGGCTGGACTCCTCCTCGGTGAGCTTGAAGACCGGGATGCCCGTGGCCATGGCCAGGACCTCCGCGATCAGCTCCTCGTCCACCTCGGCGACGGTGTCCAGGTCACCGGACTTCCACGCCTTCTCCTTGTCGGCGCGCTTCGCGGTGAGCTGCTTCTCCTTGTCGCGCAGGCCGGCGGCCTTCTCGAAGTCCTGCGCGTCGATCGCGGACTCCTTCTCGCGACGCGCCTCGGCGATCTCCTCGTCGAGCTCCTTGAGCTCCGGCGGGGCGGTCATGCGGCGGATGCGCAGGCGCGCGCCCGCCTCGTCGATGAGGTCGATCGCCTTGTCCGGGAGGAACCGGTCGTTGATGTACCGGTCCGCGAGCGTGGCCGCGGAGACGAGCGCGGCGTCCGTGATGGACACGCGGTGGTGCGCCTCGTAGCGGTCGCGCAGGCCCTTGAGGATCTCGATCGCGTGGTTGAGCGACGGCTCGGCGACCTGGATCGGCTGGAAGCGGCGCTCCAGGGCCGGGTCCTTCTCGACGTGCTTGCGGTACTCGTCGAGCGTGGTCGCGCCGATGGTCTGCAGCTCGCCGCGCGCGAGCATCGGCTTGAGGATGCTCGCGGCGTCGATCGCGCCCTCGGCGGCACCCGCCCCGACGAGGGTGTGGATCTCGTCGATGAACAGGATGATGTCGCCGCGCGTGCGGATCTCCTTGAGCACCTTCTTGAGGCGCTCCTCGAAGTCGCCGCGGTAGCGCGAGCCGGCCACGAGGGCACCGAGGTCGAGCGTGTAGAGCTGCTTGTCCTTGAGCGTCTCGGGCACGTCGCCGCGCACGATGTCCTGGGCCAGGCCCTCGACGACGGCGGTCTTGCCGACACCGGGCTCACCGATCAGCACCGGGTTGTTCTTGGTGCGGCGGCTCAGCACCTGCATGACGCGCTCGATCTCGAGGTTGCGCCCGATGACCGGGTCGAGCTTGCCCTCGCGCGCGGCCTGGGTGAGGTTGCGCCCGAACTGGTCGAGCACGGCCGAGCCGGACGGCTGGCCCTCGGCGGGGCCGCCCGCGGCGACGGGCTCCTTGCCCTGGTAGCCGGACAGGAGCTGGATGACCTGCTGACGCACCTTGTTGAGGTCGGCGCCCATCTTGGTCAGGACCTGGGCGGCGACGCCCTCGCCCTCACGGATGAGGCCGAGCAGGATGTGCTCGGTGCCGATGTAGTTGTGGCCGAGCTGCAGCGCCTCGCGCAGCGACAGCTCGAGCACCTTCTTGGCGCGCGGCGTGAACGGGATGTGCCCGCTCGGGGCCTGCTGGCCCTCGCCGATGATCTCGGTCACCTGGGTGCGGACGCCGTCGAGGGAGATCCCGAGGGACTCCAGCGCCTTGGCCGCGACACCCTCGCCCTCGTGGATGAGGCCGAGGAGGATGTGCTCGGTGCCGATGTAGTTGTGGTTGAGCATCCGCGCCTCTTCCTGGGCGAGGACGACGACCCGACGGGCTCGGTCTGTGAATCTCTCGAACATGTGCTGCTCCTCGTGAGCGGCGTACACCTGCCCGCCGGACGACGGGTACAAGCCTGACCGCATTGACTCTATGCGGTTCGAACGAGCCGCACCCCCTCCGTATGCCGTTGTTCGCCAGGGGCGTGAAAGAGGGGTCGGGCCGTGACCTGCGGGCGCGCCGGACGCCGTCGTGCGCAGATCACCCGGCCCGACACGCGCGCGGCGCGTTGACCGCGACGCGCGCCCCGGGCAGGCTCGGGAGTGCGCCCCGCACGGACGGCCAGAAGGGTGGCGAGAGCGATGCACCAGCCGGACCAGCAGCCCGAGGACCCGACCGCGCCGGGAGCCGACGAGCGAGCCGCGCGGCCCGCGAGCGCGCCCGCCACGTGGGAGCAGGTCGTCGCCCGGTTCCACGGCGTCGTCGCCGAGGTGGACGACCCGCTGACGTGGGGCCTCGACCTCGACGAGGAGACGCTCACGGGGGCCGGGCACGGCGCCCACGACCCCGCGGAGGAGCGGTTCCTGCGCTCCTACGTCTCGTTCACGGGCGAGACGCTGGACGTCGAGACGCTGCGCGTCCTGGCAGCGCACGACGAGCAGGCGGAGGACATCGTCCGCACCGCCCTCAGCGGGGCGCTCGCCGCGCCGCTGCACTCCGACACCCCGGGCGACGACGACTTCCTCGACTCCTACCAGGAGTACCGCGCGGCGATGCGCGCGATCGTCGAGGAGGTCGACGTCGCGCCGGTCACGCGCACCACCTTCGTCGTCGACGACGAGCCCCAGGCATGCCTGCACGTCACCGTGCGGGAGCACGCGGCGGTGTACGTCCCGCTGGACGACCGGGCGCTCGTCGTCTCGGGTCCGGCCGATCTGCTCGCGCGCGTGGACGTCGTGACCCGCCCGCTGCGCAACATCCTCCAGGACGAGCCCGAGCCGAGGTTCTGACGCCCGACCCGGTCTTGCGGGCACCCGGGCAGCCGAACCCGGGGATACGGGTGGGTCCGGCGTCGGCAGGGACGACGACCCCGGGTTCGGGGAGCATCCGGCGACCCTCGTCCGTCGGTCCGGGACCGGCGTCCCGGGCGGAGGGCCGCGGCGCGGCCTAGGGTCGAGTCACGACCGGTGCCGGGCGACGGCGCCGGGACAGCACGCCGACGGCGCACGCGGTCGGCCGACCGGGCGGAGGTGGCGCAGATGCGCGGCGTGATCGTCGGTGTGGACGGGTCGGAGGAGTCCGGCGGCGCGCTCGACTGGGCGCTGCGCGAGGCGGCGGACCGGGGCGTGCCGCTCACGGCCGCGCTCGCGTTCGAGTCGCGGCAGGGTCCGGGCGACGGCCCGGACGCGGCGGCCGAGGAGAAGCGCGCGCTGGTCCGGGAGTGGCTGGACGCCGCGCACGCGCGCACGGGTCTCTCACCGGACGCGGTGACGACCGCGGCCGTCGCCGAGCGCGGCAGCCCCGCGGCGGTCCTGCTCGCCCTCGCCCAGCCCGGGACCGCCCAGCCCGTCCAGGACGACGTGCGCCCCGCCCCGGGCGACGGCGACGACGCGGACCTGCTCGTCGTCGGGCGCTGCGGCCGGGGACGCCTGGGACGCATGGTCCTCGGGTCGGTGCCGACCGCCGTCGTGCAGCACGCGACCGTCCCCGTGACCGTGGTGCGCGGCACGCCCGACGTGCGGCACGACCACGCGCGGCCCGTCGTGGTCGGGGTCGACGGGTCGTCCACGTCGGTCCAGGCGCTGCGGCACGGCGCGGACGTCGCGCGGCGCACGGGCGCGACGCTCGAGGCCCTGTTCTGCTGGCAGATCGTGTCGCTCGCACCGCTCCCCGACTCGTGGGGGTGGACGCCGCCGATCGACGACTACGAGAAGTTCGCCTCCCAGAAGCTCGACGCCGCGCTCGAGGCCGCGGGCGTCGACCTGCCCGACGACCGCCTCGTGCGCAGCGTGAAGCACGTGCACGCCGCGAAGGGGATCATCGAGGCCTCGTCGCACGCGGAGCGGCTCGTGCTCGGCAACCGCGGCGTCGGCGGGTTCGACCGCCTCCTGCTCGGCTCGGTGAGCCGGCACGCCGTCGAGTACGCGCACTGCCCCGTGACCGTCGTGCGGCCCCCAGACGCGACCCACCCCTCGGGCGCGCACGACGACAGCTGACGGTCTCGCACCGGCACGTCGCGACCGATGCCCATCTCCCGGCACGTCGGCACCACCGACGACCCGATCGTCACCGCTGACGACCACCAGCCGCCGCGCCTCGGAAGGCGAAGACGAGGACGCGGACGGCGAGCACGGTCCCGACGAACCCGAGCGCCGCGCCGAGGACGGCGAAGAGGCGCAGGCCCTCGACGAGCTCGGGGCCGGAGTCCGCGGAGACGAGCACGACCGCCGCCACGACGGCCGCGGCGGCGATGACCGTGGACACGACCTGCTGCACGAGGCCGGTGACGAACGCGCGGTCGTCGGGGTGGGCGAACGAGCGGACGTTGACGGTGAGCCGCCCGGCCTCGACGTCGCTCGTGATCTTCGCGAGGCGACGCGGGAGCCGTTCGAGCTCGGGGGCGAGGCCCAGGAAGAGGCTGGTCGCGCGCTCGCGCAGGCCCTCCGGCGTGACGACGCGCCGCACGAGCGGCTGCGCGGTCGCGCGCGCCCCGGCGACGAGGTCGAACCCCGGGTCGATCAGGCGCAGCGTCCCCTCGAGCGAGGTGAACGTGCGGAACGCGGCGGCGACCTGCGACGGGACGGCGAGCCCGGCGTCGGTGACGAGCCGGAACAGCGCGGTGAACATCGCGCCGCTCGCGCCGGCGCCGCGGAACCGCACGATCACCTGCCCGACGGCGCGCTCCAGGCGGCGCACGTCGAGGTCGGCCGGGGCGTCGAGCAGCTCGAGCAGCGCGTCGGTCGCGGCGACGGCGTCGTCAGCGTCGACCGCGAGCAGCACGGCCGCGAGCGCCAGGCGCTCGGGCTCGCCGAGCCTCCCGACGGAGCCCATGTCGAGGAGGCCGAGGCGACCGTCGTCGGTGACGAGCACGTTGCCGGGATGCAGGTCGGCGTGGAACGTGCCCGCGACGAGCACCTGCTCGAGCGTCGCGGTGAGGAGCCGGGAGGCGAGGTCGGCGCGCACGGCGTCGTCCAGGCCAGCGAGGACGTCCGCGGCGCGGCCGACGGGAACGCCGTCGAGCCGTTCCATGACGAGCAACGTCGTGCTGGACAGCTCGGGGTAGACCTCCGGGACGCGGACGCGCGGACCCGCACCCGGGTCGGCGCCGTCGGCGTCCGGCAGCCGCTCCCCCATCGCACCTCGCGCGAGCGCCGCGCGCAGCGCGAGCGTGTTCTCCAGCTCGACGGTGTAGTCGAGCTCCTCGCGCAGCGACGCCGCGAACCCGTCGGCGAGGTCGACGACGCCGAGCGATCGCCCCCACGCGGTGTCGCGCTCGATGCGGCGCGCGAGGCGACCGAGGATCGCCAGGTCCGTCTCGACCTGTGCCCGCGCGCCCGGCCGCTGGACCTTGACCACGACGTCCCGCCCGTCGAGCAGGCGCGCCGCGTGCACCTGCCCGACCGACGCCGACGCGAGCGGCTCGGGCGAGAACTCCGCGAACGCCTCGTCGATCGGCTGCCCGAGCGCGCCCGTGACGGCAGCCTCGACCTGCGACCACGGCGCGGGCGGGACCTCGCTCTGGAGCGTGGCCAGCGCGTCGGCGAACGTGGCAGGGAGCAGGTCGCGGCGTGTCGACAGGACCTGGCCGAACTTCACGAACGTCACGCCCGCGTCGCTGAGGGCGTCGCGCAGCGCGGCCGCCTGGCGGCGCTGGTCGGTGCGCGAGAGCCGGGACCCGTCGGGCTGCCGCGCGCCGCGCGTGAGCGCCCCGCCGAGGCCGTGCCGGACGCCGATCGCAAGGATCTGCGCGTACCGCCGGGTCTCGCGCCGCCCCTGGCGCAGTCCCCGCAACGCGCGCCACGGGCCGGGCACCGAGCCGGTCGGTATCAGCAGCTCGAGCACGAGCAGGACGCACAGCCCCAGCACGAACGCCCAGGCGAACGCGAGGACGATCGCCACGAGCGCGACGCCGGGCGCGACGGTGAGCGTCCCGTCCGGGCGCGACCAGCCGACGTCGAGCAGGCCGTTGGTGAGCACCCACGACGTGACGGTGAGCATCGCGAGCGCCACCACGGCGGAACGGATCCAGCCGACCGCGGCCCCCATGACGCGGCGCGCCGTCGCCGCGAGGAGCACGAGCATGACCACCGTGGAGACGACGCCGACGAGCCCGATGAAGAATCCGGAGACGACCTGCATGACCGTCACTCTTCCCGACGCCGCCGCGGATCACCACCACGCGCCCCGGCGGCCGTCCCGACCGCGCACCGGGACGCGCACCGCGCCGCCCGGCACGGCATGATGGAGCTCCCCGACAGGTCGGAGCCCCGATGACGAACGTCGACCTTCTCACCGACGCGCACCTCACCCACGCCCGGACCGCCCCGAACGGGCGCAGCGCCGAGGTCGTGCTGCACGACGGCCCCCTGCGTCAGACGATCCTCGCGCTGCGCGCGGGCGTCGAGCTCGGGGAGCACAACTCGCCGCCCGCCGCGTCGATCCAGGTGCTGCGCGGCCGGGTCCGCGTCACCGCGCTGGGCGAGGGCGACGTCGAGCTGGGCACCGGCGAGCTGCGCGTCCTCACGCACGAGCGCCACGCGGTGGGCGCGCTCGAGGACTCGGCGTTCCTCCTCACGACGGTGACGAGCATCCCGGACGCCTGAGCGACGACGCACGACCTCCGTCGCGCCGAACCCGGGTTCTCGGGTCACGGGCGCTCGACCGTGCCCGGCGACCCCGGGTTCGGCGGGTCGTCAGCGCCGCACCGCCAGCGCCGCGAGGGTGAGCGCGACGGCGTCCTCCGCGACGGCGCCCGGCCAGTCAGGGCGCGAACCGACGGCGAGGCGTCGCCACGCCGCACCGCCCCACGTCCCGACGGCGGCCCCCGCCGCGCCCGCGACCGCGGCGGCGACGACGCCCGCGGCTCCGGTGCGGCGTCGGGCCAGGAGGACGCCACCCGCCGCCCCGCTCGCGAGGCGGAACACCGGCCCGGGCGGGTCGAGGCGGCTCGGCGTCTGCGGAAGCTTGTCGCCGACCAGCTCGCCCGCGACCCCGGCAGCGGCCGCACCGCGCACGAGCACGCCGAGAACACCCGGGCCGTCGCCCGACCCGCGAACCCGACCCCCGACCCAGCCGCCGAGCACCGGCGCCGCGACGCCGAGGCTGCTGCGCGACCCCGCGGCGACGCCGAGCGCGAGCGCCCGGGCGAGGAGCGTCGTCGTGCCGGGTGCGGGTGCTGCGTCGTCAGACGTCATGGGGTCCTCCTGCGGCTCGTCGGCCGTGCTCGGTGGGCGGTCCTCACGAACGTAGCCGCTCCGGGCGCGGCCCACCCGGGCTGCGGGAGCGGTCCCGCTAGCCTGGGTCCGTGCCCGGACCCACTCTGAGCGAGGTCGCGCGCGACGCCGGCGTCTCCCTCGCGACCGCCTCCCGCGCGATCAACGGGAGCGCGAACCGCACGGTGCGCCCCGACCTCCGGGAGCGGGTGCTCGCGTCGGCCCGTCGGCTGGGCTACTCACCGGACCCGAGCGCGCAGGCCATGGCGCGCGGTCGCACGACGAGCGTGGGCCTCGTGGTGCACGACATCGCGGACCCGTACTTCTCGTCCCTCGCCGCAGGCGTCGCGGAGGCGGCCGACCGCGACGGGCTCATCGTCACGCTGACGAACACACGCCACTCGCCGGAGCGCGAGCGCGCGTTCGTCGAGCTCATGGACCGCCAGCGGGCACGGGCGGTCGTGCTGGGCGGCGGGCGGCTGGCGGAGGACGCCGACGGCGCGCTGCGGGGTGCGCTCGAGCGGTACCGCGCGTCGGGGGGCGGGGTCTCGCTCGTGGGTCAGCCGCTCGGCGACCTGCCCGCGGTGGAGATCGCCAACGCCGACGGCGCCGCGGACCTCGCGCGCGCGCTGCACGGCCTGGGCTACCGCGCGTTCGGCGTGCTCGCGGGACCGGGAGGCCACCGCACCGCGCTCGACCGGGCGCGCGGCTTCACCGAGGCGCTGGCCGGGCTGGGCTCGCCCGTCGCCGCGGACGCTGTCGTCGAGTGCGCGTTCACGCGAGACGGCGGCCACGGCGGGATGCGGGCGCTGCTCGACCACCTGGGGCACGGCCTGCGCGGCACAGGAACACCCGTCGCCGTCTTCGCGGTGAACGACGTCATGGCCGTCGGGGCGATGGCCGCGGTGCGCGAGGCGGGCCTGCGCGTCCCCGAGGACGTCGCCGTGGCGGGGTTCGACGACATCGTGACCTTGCGAGACGTCACGCCGGGACTGACGACGGTCCGCATCCCGCTCGCCGAGGTCGGGGAGCAGGCGCTCGCGCTCGCACTCGCGGCGCCTGACGACGACGCCGCGCCGCAGCGGGTCGTGGTCCGGGGAGAGGTCGTGCTCCGGGAGTCCACGCCGCCGCTCTGACGCCTCCCTGTTGACGCGGGAAAACGGTTCCCCTACGCTCACGGAAAGCGCATTCCGCGCTCGGCGGCCCGCCGGGCGCCCGACCGACGACGGAGCCGATCGATGACCACCACCCGAACCCTGCGGATCGCGATGAACGGCGTGACCGGCCGCATGGGGTACCGCCAGCACCTCGTCCGCTCGATCCTGCCGATCCGCGAGCAGGGCGGCGTCGAGCTCCCCGACGGCACGCGCCTCCAGGTCGAGCCGGTGCTCGTCGGGCGCAACGAGACCAGGCTCCGCGAGCTCGCCGCGCTGCACGACGTCGAGCACTGGACCACCGACCTCGACGGCGTGATCGTCGACCCCGCGACCGACGTCGTCTTCGACGCCTCCATGACCGCGCTGCGCGCCAAGACGCTCACCAAGGCGATGCAGGCCGGCAAGCACGTGTACACGGAGAAGCCGACGGCCGAGACGCTCGCCGAGGCGATCGAGCTCGCGCGGCTGCGCGAGGAGACCGGGGTGACCGCCGGCGTCGTGCACGACAAGCTCTACCTGCCCGGCCTCGTCAAGCTCCGCCGGCTCGTCGACGAGGGCTTCTTCGGCCGCATCCTGTCCCTGCGCGGCGAGTTCGGCTACTGGGTGTTCGAGGGCGACCACCAGGCCGCGCAGCGCCCGTCGTGGAACTACCGCGCCGAGGACGGCGGCGGCATGACGACGGACATGTTCTGCCACTGGAACTACGTGCTCGAGGGGATCCTCGGGTCGGTGCGGACCGTCACCGCGCAGACCACGACCCACATCCCCACGCGCTGGGACGAGCAGGGCAGGGAGTACGCCGCGACCGCCGACGACGCCGCGTACGGGATCTTCGAGGTCGAGACGCCGGGCGGGGACCCGGTCGTCGCGCAGATCAACTCGTCCTGGGCCGTGCGCGTCTACCGCGACGAGCTCGTCGAGTTCCAGGTGGACGGCACCCACGGCTCCGCGGTCGCCGGCCTGCGGCGGTGCGTCGCGCAGCAGCGCGCCCACACGCCCAAGCCGGTCTGGAACCCCGACCTCCCCGTCACCGAGCCGTTCCGCGACCAGTGGCTCGAGGTCCCCGCGAACGCCGACCTCGACAACGGCTTCAAGGCCCAGTGGGAGGAGTTCCTGCGCGACGTCGCCGCCGGCCGCCCGCACCGCTACGACCTGCTCTCCGCCGCGCGCGGCGTCCAGCTCGCCGAGCTGGGACTCCGCTCGTCGGCGGAGGGCCGCCGCCTCGACGTCCCGGAGATCGCGCTGTGAGCGCGCCCGCCGCCGCGCCCCGGCACACCACCCCACCGCTCCCCGGCGCGCGCGAGCTGCGCGACCGCGACGGCAGCGGCGCCGTCGTGCGCCTGCCCCGCTTCACCGACGACGGCCGCGTCGCCGGGACCGAGGTGCGCGAGCTGCTCGTGCCCGGGCCGTGGACGACGCCGTCCGCGCCCTTCACGTCGCGCGTCGCCTTCGCGGCGGCGCACGTCGTGCCGCAGGTCGGCGCGGAGAACGTGCCCGGCGCGCCCGCCGTCGTCGACTGGGACACGACGCTCGCCTACCGTCACCGCCTCTGGGAGCACGGGCTGGGCGTCGCCGACGCGATGGACACCGCTCAGCGCGGCATGGGCCTCGACTGGGCCGCGACCCAGGAGCTCGTGCGGCGCTCGGCGGCCGAGGCGCGGACCGTCGGTGGTCGGGTCGCGTGCGGCGCGGGCACCGACCAGCTCGACCCGGCCGTCGTCGCGGGCTGGGCGCCCGGCGACCCCGCCGCGCTCGCCGCCGTCACCGACGCCTACCGCGAGCAGGTGCGCGTGGTCCAGGACGCCGGCGCCCAGGTGATCGTCATGGCGTCGCGCGCGCTCGCCCGCGTCGCCCGCTCCCCCGAGGAGTACGCGCACGTCTACGACGCCGCGCTCGCCGAGGCCGAGGCGCCCGTGATCCTGCACTGGCTCGGCACGATGTTCGACCCTGCGCTCGCCGGGTACTGGGGCACGGGCGACGACGTCGCGGCCGCCACCGACGTGTTCGTCGACCTGGTCCGCGCCCACCAGGGCCGCGTCGACGGCGTGAAGGTGTCGCTGCTCGACGCCGGGCACGAGAAGGACCTGCGGGCCCGCCTGGCCGCGCTCGACCCGGGCGCCGGCGTCGCCGCGCCAGGTCCCGTCCGCCTCTACACGGGCGACGACTTCAACTACCCGGAGCTCGTGGTCGGCGACGGCCGGGCGCACTCCGACGCGCTGCTCGGCATCTTCGCGGCGATCTACCCCGCCGCGTCGACGGCGCTCGGCGCGCTCGACGCCGGGCACCCCGACCGCGCGCACGCGATCCTCGCGTCGACCGAGGCGCTGGGGCGCCACGTGTTCGCCGCGCCGACGTACTACTACAAGACGGGGATCGCGTTCCTGTCGTGGCTCAACGGCACGCAGCCCGCGTTCCAGATGGTCGGCGGCCTCCAGTCGGGGCGCTCGGTCGCGCACCTCGTCGCGCTCGTCCGGCTCGCGGACCGCGCCGGGCTCCTGCTCGACCCGGACCTCGCCGCGCGTCGCACGCGCGCGTTCCTCGAGGCGAACGGGGCGGCGTCGTGACCAGCGCGTCGTCCGGGGCCCGGAACGCACCCGACCTCTCGCGCTGCTCGCTCAACACCGCGACGGTCAAGCGCGCGACGCTCGAGGAGGCGGTCGGCCTCGCCGCCGAGGCGGGCTACGGCGCCGTCGGGCTGTGGCGCGACCGCGTCCAGGAGATCGGCGCCGAGCGGGCCGCGACGGTCGTCGCCGACGCGGGTCTGCGCGTCTCGTCGCTGTGCCGGGGCGGGTTCCTCACCGTGACCGGCGCGGACGACGTCGCCGCGGCGCTCGACGACAACCGGCGCGCGATCGAGGAGGCGGCCACGGTCGGGACGCGCGATCTCGTGCTCGTCGTCGGCGGTCTCCCCGCGAACGGGACGCCCGGGCAGGGACCACGGCCCGATGCCGGACCGGCCGACCGCGACGTCGTCGCCGCGCGCGGTCGGGTGGCCGACCGGCTCGCCGACCTCGCCCCGTTCGCCGCGGACCACGGCGTGCGGCTCGTGCTCGAGGCGCTGCACCCGATCTTCGCGGCGGACCGCGCGGTGCTCTCGACGCTCGGCCAGGCGCTCGACCTCGCCGCGCCGTTCGACCCGGCGGTCGTCGGCGTCGTCGTGGACACGTACCACGTGTGGTGGGACCCGGACCTGCGGTCGAGCGTCGCGCGTGCCGGGAGCGAAGGGCGCATCGCGGGCTACCAGGTGTGCGACTGGGTCCTCCCGCTCGCGGCCGACCCGCTGCTCTCGCGCGGGTACGTGGGCGACGGGTACGTCGACTTCGCGACCATCACCCGGTGGGTCGCCGAGGCCGGGTACGCCGGCGACGTCGAGACCGAGATCTTCCGGCAGGAGATCTGGGACGACGACCCGCGCCGCGTCGTCGCGACCGTGGCCGACCGCTATGACCGCCACGTCCTGCCGCACCTCACCGGCGCCTGACCGGCTCCAACCGGCGCGCGACCCGACCGGGCCCGCTCAGGCCCTCACCCCGCAGCCCGTGCGCTGCTCGGCCTCCCGCCGAGCGACGCACGGGTTGTGCTGCGTCGGCCCACGACACCCCCGAGGGGTTGACGCATCGGACATGACGGTGCATGATCGTGAGCAGAGCATACCCCCTAGGGGTATCTGGGAGGAGGAACGGTGGACCACCGTACGGAGCATGACCACGGGCACGGGCCCGGTCCGGGCACCGATGCCGCGCACCCGGGGTCGCACGCCCACCACGGCGGGCACGCACCCGCCCCGCACACGCCGACCCACGCGCACGCGGAGCACGACCACGCGGGCCACGCCGAGCACGACGCGCACGCCGAGCACGACCACGCCGGGCACGACGCGCACGCCGGGCACGACATGTCCGGCCACGGGGCCCACGCCGGGCACGACATGTCGGGCCACGGTGGCCACGGGGACCACGTCGGGCAGTTCCGCCGCCTGTTCTGGGTCATGCTCGTCCTCGCGGTCCCGACCGTCGCGCTCAGCCCGATGTTCGCGATGCTCCTCGGCTACGACCTGCCCGACGCGGCGTGGCTGCCCTGGATCTCGCCCGTGCTCGGCACGGTCATCTTCTTCTGGGGCGGACGGCCGTTCCTCACGGGCGCGGTGGGCGAGCTCCGCGGTCGCAAGCCTGGGATGATGACGCTCATCTCGCTCGCGATCACGGTCGCGTTCGTGTCGTCGCTCGGGGCGAGCCTGGGGCTGCTCGCGCACGAGCTCGACGTGTGGTGGGAGCTCGCGCTCCTCGTCGTCATCATGCTGCTCGGCCACTGGCTCGAGATGCGCTCGCTCGCCCAGACGGCGTCGGCGCTCGACTCGCTCGCCGCGCTCCTGCCGGACGAGGCGGAGCGCGTCGCGGACGACGGGACCGTGACCACCGTGGCGCCGACGGACCTGCGCGTGGGCGACCTCGTCGTCGTCCGCCCGGGCGGGCGCGTCCCCGCGGACGGCGAGGTCGCGTCCGGGTCGGCGGACGTCGACGAGTCGATGGTCACCGGGGAGTCGCGGCCCGTGCGTCGCGTCGTCGGGGACGCCGTCGTCGCC
Source organism: Cellulosimicrobium sp. NPDC030954 (assembly GCF_055571305.1). Taxonomy (NCBI): domain Bacteria; kingdom Bacillati; phylum Actinomycetota; class Actinomycetes; order Micrococcales; family Promicromonosporaceae; genus Cellulosimicrobium; species Cellulosimicrobium sp. NPDC030954. The sequence continues at coordinate 458,765 of NZ_JBVIFN010000001.1, read as the reverse complement.
GGGACCGTCGCGACGGACGACGCGCTGCGCGTGCGGATCACGGCCGTGGGCGAGGACACCGCGCTCGCGGGCATCCAGCGCCTCGTCGCCGACGCCCAGGCGTCCTCGACCAAGACCCAGCGCCTCGCCGACCGCGCCGCCGGCTGGCTGTTCTGGTACGCGCTCGGCGCGGCCGCCCTGACGATCGGCCTGTGGCTCGTCTTCGGCACGCCCGAGCAGGCGCTGATCCGCGCGATCACCGTGCTCGTCATCGCGTGCCCCCACGCCCTGGGCCTCGCCATCCCGCTCGTCGTGTCGCTCTCGACCGAGCGCGCCGCGAAGGCCGGCGTCCTGGTGAAGGACCGCCTCGCGCTGGAGCGCATGCGCACGGTGGACACCGTCCTGTTCGACAAGACCGGGACGCTGACGGCGGGCGAGCCCGTCGTCGCGCACCTCGCGACCGCGGGCGGCACGACCGAGGACGAGCTCCTCGCGCTCGCCGCCGCGGCCGAGGCCGACAGCCAGCACCCGCTCGCGCGGGCGATCGTCGACCGTGCGTCGGAGCGCGAGATCGAGGTCCCGCAGGTGACCGACTTCCGGTCGCTCACCGCGGTCGGGGTCGAGGCGACGGTCCCCACCCCGCACGGCGCGCGCCGCGTCGCGGTCGGCGGCCCCGCGCTCCTGCGCGAGCGCGGCCTCGACCCGCTCCCCGACGCCGAGGCGTGGGCGCACGACGGCGCGACCGTCCTCCACGTGGTGGTCTCCCCCGACGTCGCGGGTGCGGACGCGGACGCGCGCCACGAGCACGGGCACGCGTCGGGCGAGGTCGTGGGTGCGTTCGCCCTCGCGGACGCGATCCGCCCCGAGTCCCGCGAGGCGGTCGACGCCCTGCACCGCCGCGGCATCAAGGTCGTCATGATCACGGGCGACGCCGAGCCCGTCGCCCGCGCGGTCGGGCGCGAGCTGGGCATCGACCAGGTGTTCGCGGGCGTGCGCCCCGAGGACAAGGACGCGAAGGTCGCCGAGCTCCAGCACGACGGCCGCGTCGTCGCGATGGTCGGCGACGGCGTCAACGACGCCCCCGCGCTCGCGCAGGCGGACGTCGGCATCGCGATCGGCGCCGGGACGGACGTCGCGATCGCGTCGGCCGGGGTGATCCTCGCGAGCTCCGACCCGCGCGCGGTCCTGTCGATCATCGAGCTGTCGCACGCCTCCTACCGCAAGATGCAGCAGAACCTGTGGTGGGCCGCGGGCTACAACATCGCGGCAGTGCCGCTCGCGGCGGGCGTGCTCGCCCCGGTCGGGTTCGTCATGCCGATGGCGGTGGGCGCGATCCTCATGTCCGCCTCGACGGTCATCGTGGCGCTCAACGCGCAGCTCCTGCGCCGCATAGACCTCGACCCGGCCCGGCTCGCCTCCCGGTGACCCCGCGGGACCCCGCCGCCGAGCACGACCTGAGGGTCGGAAAGAGGCGTTTGGCGACCCTCAGGTCGTGCTCGACAGCGAGGAACGTCGTGCTCGCTGCGAGACTGGGCGGGTGACCACGACGCACCCCGCCGACCGGCCCGTCGCCGGCGTCCTGCTCACGCCGGGCGCCGGCGCGAGCCGCGACCACCGCGCGCTCGTCGCGATCGACGAGGCACTCGCCGCGCTCGACCCGCCCGTGCCGGTGCGCCGCGTCGACTTCCCGTACCGGACCGCAGGCAAGCGGATGCCCGACCGGCCGCCGGTCGCGATCGCCCACGTCCGCGCGGAGGCCGAGGCCTTCGCCGCCGAGCTCGGCACGACGACGGACCGCCTCGTGCTCGGCGGCCGCTCGTACGGCGGACGCATGTGCTCGATGGCCGTGGCCGAGGGTCTGCCCGCCGCGGGGCTCGCGCTCGTCAGCTACCCCCTGCACCCGCCGGGCAAGCCCGAGCGCCTGCGCACCGAGCACTTCCGCGACCTCCACGTGCCCGTGCTCCTCGTCTCGGGGCGCACGGACCCGTTCGCGACCCCCGCTGAGCTCACCGAGCACACCGTCGCGATCCCCGGCCCGGTCACGCGCGTCGAGCTCCCGGGCGCCCACGACCTCAAGGGCCAGGACGCCGCGGTGTGCGACGCGCTCGTCGCCTGGCTCGCGACGCTCGGTCGCTGAGCCTCGGCGCGAGTCGCCTCGGCGTCGCCGGACCCGGAGCAACGCGGCGTCGACGCGCGGCGGCGGTCACGACGCCGCGCCCGGCGCCGACCTCTCGGCGACGGCTCGGGCGACCCGGTCGACCGAATTGTCCGGGGGCGTCTCCGGACCTTTCCGAGGACGCGGCCGGACTGCGTACGATGTGCCGCGGACCACGCCCGAGCCGACCCGGAGGTGATGATGCGCGCCGCTGGCCGACTGCTCGCGCTCGCGACGCTGGGGGTCGTCACGGCGGCGCTCGCCGCCTCCCCGGCGGTGGCCGCCGACCACGACGGCGGCGGCGTGCTCACCGTCACCGTCGACACCGTGTCCTTCGACGCGACCCGGCTGCACGAGGGCCCGGGGTGGCTCGGGTACGTCGTGACCCGGCCTGACGGGTCGCACGCGCGCAACCTCGGCGACAGCTACTCGAATGAGGACGCCGCGGACGGCGTGCTGGAGCTCGACGTCCCGCGGCGAGGCCCGTACAGCGACGGGTACTGCATCAGCTGGGTCCTCGTGACGGGCATCGACCGGCAGTTCGCGGGGTGGAACGGCGACGCCGCCGTCTGCACCACGGCCGCCGCTCCCTCGCCCACGACGCCGCCCCCCGCTCCCGTGCCCGACGCCCCCGTCGAGGCGCCTCCCGCGGTCGAGGCCGCGGAACCGGTCGCCGAGGCCCCCGTCCAGACGGCGGAGGCGCCCGAGCCGGAGCTCACCGAGGAGCCGACGCAGGAGCCGACGACCGAGGCCCCCGTCGAGCCCTCGCCCGAGCCCACGACGCCGCGGCCGGAGCCCTCCCGGACACCCCTCACGTCCGCGGCAGAGCGCATGGCGCCTCCCCCGCCCGCGGACGAGGCGTTCCCGACGCTCGCCGTCGTCGGCGTCGGCGGGCTCGTCGCCGCCGCAGCGGGTGGGGCGATCCTGCTCCTGCGCCGCGTCGGCTGAGCCGGCGCGCTCAGCGCGTGCGCGACGCGACGGTCCTGGCCGCGCGGCCCTGCCACCGCACCAGCTCGTCGATGTCGCCGGCCGTGTAGTCGGGGTCCGACGGATCGTGCGCGGCGACCACGGGGCGCGGGAACCGTGCGGTGCGCGCCGTCGGGTTCCCGGCAGCGCGAGGGGTCGGTGTATCGGTCTCGCGGAGAGTCATCGGGCTCTCGACCATCGTGGGCCTCGTCTCGTCGGACAGCATCGGCACGAGCCAAGACCGGGAACACGTCCGGCCGGTGACGGCAGACCGTCCGGCAGGCGAACAGTCGGCGGAGCTCCGGCGGCATGCAGGCCCGACGCGCGAGGTGGCAACGAGCCGGCGGGCTTCCTGTCTGCCGTCCGCGCCAGGGCGGGCGTGACCCCTACTGGCCGGAGCCGTTCAGCGGTGCGGCACTGCCGTAGGAAGCGCGGCGCTTGCCTGCGCGCTCGGCGAAGTCGTCGAGGGCGGCGAGAACCTCCATGGCCGACCATGTGACTCCGTGGCGATGAACGCGGGTCTCGTTGACGATCCCTGCCCGGGTCAGGACATCCATGTGGCGACGGACGTTCGTCGGGCCGATACCGAGCGCGTCGTCGAGCACCCTGGCATTGACGACCGGCTGGCGGGTCAGCAGGTCCGCGACGTCGTAGGTGCGCGCACCGCGTCGCACCGGAATGCGCTCGTCCCAGTCGGCCCGGATCGAGCGAACTTGCTCCACCAGCTGACGCCCGTTCACCACTGCGCGGGTGCTGGCCTGGACGAACTGATGGATGATCGCCGCGGGATGCCCTGCGCGGTAGGTCGTCAGTGCAGCGTAGTAGCTGTCGACGTCGGCCAGGAGGCCTGCCGACAGCGGCATGGTGACGTTCCGGGTCAAGCCTGAGCTGTGCATCATCGCCTGCACCAGTGCGCGCCCGGTGCGACCGTTGCCGTCGGCGAAGGGGTGGATGGTCTCGAACTGGGCGTGCGCGATCGCGACGTGCGCCAACGGGACGACGTCGGCGCGGGCGACGAAAGCGACCAGGTCAGCGATACCCTCCGGAACCCGCTCATGATGCGGGGGTACGAAGTCCGCTCCCGCGGGCGAGGTGTCCGAGCCGCCGATCCACACCTGCTCGGTGCGCCAGCGGCCCGCCTGTCCCGGGTCGTCGTCCCGCAGGAGCGCGTGGTGCATCCGCAAGATGGCGGCCTGGTCAGGCTCGTCGGACAACGCGAGCGCCGCACGCATCGCATGGGTGTTCGCCACGATCGTCGGGGCGTTGGAGCCGTTCTTGGCGGCACCCAGCTCTGCCATGGCGATGGCGCGGGAGGACGCGGTCAGCCGCTCGATCTTCGACGAAGCAGCCGACTCGCTGCGCAACAGGACAGAGGAGAAGGGTGCGAGCTCCCCGCCCATCTCGGCATCGAAGCGTGCAATCTCTCGCGACGCTTCGTCCGCCTCGGCAAGGAGCTCGCCGGGTAGCTCCACAGGCAGCGTGGCGATGGGCGGAACGATCGCCGCGACGTACTGTCGGGCAGGTGCACGCCCCATCAACCCCGCGCGCGAGTAGTGCCATTCCAGCTCTTCGAACGTCAGCGCGGGCCATCGCATCTGATCACTCACCACCTCGCTAACGTATCAGTTGGTCGATAACTGATACATGAGTCCGACCCGCTGGTATCAGTTCCCGCTCGCACCGGACATAGCAGGCTCAACCCTCGCGTCGCCTACGTCAACGACGACCTGGGGGGGGAACCCTGGAGAACGCTGTTCGAATGCGCAGCATCTCTCCATGGAGCACACCACGTGGACGCCCCTGCCGGTCCCACCGGTTGGTGTGCACCCGTCGACCGTGCACACGGTCGGGCGTGCGGCGCGCGCGGTGGCGGTCGTGGTGAAGTGCGCGCGAACCCCGGCGGCGAGGTCGTCGTCGAGCCACCAGCTCGCCGCCGCGGTCGACCTCCACGTGCAGCCGACCCCGGACGGCGGACGCGGACACGCCGAGATCGGCTGCGAGGGCGCTGGAGGTCGTCACGGGCATGGATCGCATCCCACGAACGGCGCTTCGCGACACGCATCGCTACACGAGTCGCTGCGGGAGGGCTTGTCCGGCAAACGCAGAAGCCCCGAAACCGTTACGGTTCCGGGGCTTCGGGGAGAGCCGCCTGTCGGAATCGAACCGACGACCTATTCATTACGAGTGAATCGCTCTACCGACTGAGCTAAGGCGGCATGCTACGTCCCGGTCCGCTCCGCGAACCGCTGGCAACGAGCGCCTACTGTACCCAACGACCGGGCCAGATTCCAAAGCGGCCTCCTGGGCCGCCGTCGGGCGCCCTCGGCGTCAGCAGCGCAGCCCGTCCTCGGGCACGGTCCCGTCCACCAGGTAGGCGTCGACGGCGTCGCCCACGCACGCGTTGGAGCGGCCGTAGGCGGTGTGCCCCTCGCCCTCCCACGTGAGCAGGACGGCCGACTCGAGCGTGTCCGCGAGGCCCTCGGCCCACACGTACGGGGTGGCGGGGTCGTTGGTCGTCCCGATGACGACGATCGGCGCGGCGCCCTCGGCGTGGAGGTCGAACTCCTGCTCCGCCACGGGGTACGCCCAGCCGTCGCACGTGAGGCCGCCGAACGCGAAGAAGTAGCCCATGGTGGGCGCCTCCTCCTCGAGGCGGTCGAACTGGGCCTGCATCGCGTCGGGGTCGTCGTCCTGGCGCCCGTCGAGGCAGTTGACCGCGCGGAACGCCTCCGACGAGTTGGACGAGTACGTCCCGTCGGGGTTGCGGTCGTTGTAGAAGTCGGCGAGGTAGAGCAGCAGGTTGCCCGTGCCCTCCTCGAACGCCTCCGTGAGCGCCTGCGTGAGCACCGGCCAGCTCTGGTCGTTGTAGAGCGTGACGGCGACGCCGTAGAAGCCGAGCGTCTGCGTCACGCGGCGGTCGGAGTCGGTGGGTAGCGGGTTCGCCTTCGCGGCGTCGAGGAGCGAGCGGATCTGCCGCATCCCCGCGTCGGCGTCCCCGCGCAGCGGGCAGTCGCCCCCGGCCTGGCAGTCCTCGACGTACGCGCGCAGGGCGTTCTCGAAGCCGACCGCCTGCTGCTCGGAGATCGTGTCGGGGTCGAGGCTCGTGTCGATCGCGCCGTCGAGCACGAGGCGCCCGACCTTGTCCGGGAACAGCCCCGCGTACGTCGCGCCGAGCTGCGTGCCGTAGGAGTAGCCGAGGTAGGCGAGCTTCTCGTCGCCGAGCACGGCCCGCAGCATGTCCATGTCGCGGGCGGCGCTCTGCGTGTCGACCTGGCCGAGCAGGTCGCCCGTGTTCTCGGCGCACGCGTCGGCCCAGGCGCGCCGGTCCTCCGCGAGCGCCTCGAGCCCTGCCTCGTCGGTGTCGAAGTCGCGTGACAGGGACTCGTCCTTCGCGGCGTCGTCGAGGCACACGACGGGCGAGGACTGGCCGACGCCGCGCGGGTCGAACCCGACGAGGTCGTACGCCTCGGCGACGCGCTCGCCGACCGTCGGGGCGAGGGACGTGACGAAGTCGATCCCCGAGGCCCCGGGACCGCCCGGGTTGGTGAGGAGCGATCCGATGCGCTCCCCCGTCGCGGGCTGCCGCTTGACGGCGAGCTCGATCTCGCCCGCCTCCGGGTCCTGCCACGAGAGCGGGGCGCGCGCCGTCGCGCACTCCCAGCCCGCCCCGCAGTCCTCCCAGGCCAGGCTCTGGCCGTAGAACTCCTCGAAGCCCTCCGGGCCGGTCTCGCCCGTGCCGGACGCGGAGGCCGCGACGTCGTCCACGGGGGTCTGCTGCTTGGGCGGCACCGAGCACGCGCCCAGGACGAGGGCCAGCACGAGGGTCGCGGCGCCGGCGAGGGAACGTCGAGCAGCGCGGGAGAGGGGCGTCGTCACCCGCACACGGTAGCCGCTCCCCCGACGCGCGCAGGACGGTCCCGCCGGGGCGGGACCGTCCTTTCACGCGCTCTTCACCGCTGGGGCGGCTACTCCTCGACCCAGGCGGACTCGCCGGTCGTGCCGTCCGCCGCGGGCGGCACGACGACGGTCCCGCGGTCGCCGAGGACGACGCTCACCTCGCCGCTCGCGTCCACGTCGTCGGGGACCCCGACCACGGACGTCGACGGCACGTAGTCCATCGTGCAGGGCGTGTCCGGGGCGATCTCGACGAACGTCACGACGACGTCGCCGCCCTGGACCGCGGCCTCGTCCTCCGCGAGCACGGGGCACGTGCTCGACCCGTACGTCACGACGAACAGCAGCCCGGGCTCCGCGCTCCACGCGGCGCCCGTCCCGCCCTCGGTCGGCGCGTCGACGCCGGGCGGCAGGCCCGTGCCGTGCGCACCCGCCACGACGTCCATCGTCCCGGCGTCGGGCAGGCCCTCCTCCTCGGAGGCGTCGTCCGACGGCTCCTCGGACGCGTCGTCGCTCGGCGCGGTGGACTCCTCGGAGGCGGACGCGTCGTCCCCGCCGCCGTCGGTCTCGGAGGCGCACGCCCCCAGCAGGCCGACCGCGAGGACGAGCGAGAGCGCGGACGCGGTGCGAACCGTCCGGGAGACGGGGCGGCGGACGGGAACCATGAGCACTCCTCGGTCGGCGACGGTGGCGCGACCATCGTGGGCCCTGGTGGGCGGTCGTGCGCGGCGAACCGCGACGCGCCGGGCGATCGTGACCGGACGGTGACCCGGTGCCGGTGGGAGCATCCCAGCATGGACGCTCCGCTCACGACGCCCGGCACCGGGTCCGCCCCGCTGTCCTGGGGCCTGCGCACGGACCTCCGGAGACACGGCGACGGCGGCGACTCGAGCCGCGTCGGCTACGTCGAGCTCTTCTTCGACCTGGTGTTCGTCTTCGCGGTCACGCAGCTCTCGCACGGCCTCATCGCCCACCCGGGCGCCGAGACCCTCGTGCACACGCTCGTCCTGGGCGTCGCGGTGTGGTGGGTGTGGGTCTTCACGATGTGGGCCACCAACTGGCTCGACCCCGAGCGCGTCCCCGTGCGGGCGATGCTCGTCGTCCTCATGCTGCTCGGCCTGGTGCTCGCGAGCGCCATCCCGGAGGCGTTCGGCGACAAGGCCCTGCTGTTCGCGGTGATGCTCGTGACGATGCAGGTGGGGCGCAGCGCGTTCGTGCTCGTCGCCCTGGGCCGGGTCTGGCCGGAGAACGCGGTGAACTTCGTCCGCATCACCACGTGGTTCGTCGTCTCGGGCAGCCTGTGGGTCGCGGGGGCGCTCGTCGAGGAGCAGCGGCTCGTGCTGTGGGCGGTCGCGTGCGTGATCGACCTGGCGGGCCCGCGCGCGATGTTCTGGCTGCCGTGGCTCGGCGCGTCGCGCGCGAGCACGTGGGTCGTGCGGGGCGAGCACATGGCCGAGCGCGTGAGCCTGTTCGTCATCATCTGCCTGGGCGAGTCGATCATCGTCACGGGCGCGGCGTTCGCGGAGCTGCCGCTCGACGCGACGACCGTCTCCGCGTTCTGCTCCGCGTTCGCGAGCACGGTGCTCATGTGGCTGCTCTTCTTCGACCGCTCCGAGCGGCGCGCGACCGAGTACTTCACGTCGCGCGACGAGCGCGGCATGGTGGCGCAGACCGCGTACACGTACGTGCCGTTCGTCATCGTCGCGGGGATCGTACTCACGGCGGTCGCGGACGAGCTGGTCCTGCTGCACCCGCTGGGTCACGACGGCGCGGGTCACGCCGACGCGTGGACCGCCGCGCTCGTGTGCGGGGCGGCGGCGACGTACCTCGTCGGCAACGCGCTGTTCCGCCGCGCGGCCGGCGGCCCGTGGTCCCTCCCGCACCTGCTCGGTGCCGCGGCGGTCGGCGCGCTCTACGCGACGCACCTCTGGCTCACGCCGCTCGCGCTCAACTGGGTCACCGACGGCATCCTGCTCGCGGTCATCGTCGGCGACGTCGTGCGGGCTCGTCGTCGGGTGGCGACGGAGGAACCCGGGTGATCCGCCCCGAGAGACGACGTACGGCCCGTTCGTGCGCTTCACCCGGCTCTCGCCGGGCGCGAACCCCCCATCGTCGCTAGGTTCGCCCTCAAGGTGCGCGGCAGCCGGCCGTGCTCCGGGTACGGGGATCCGTCGAGAAAGGGCGCGACCGTGGACTTCTGGGACTTCTTCTGGCTCCTCGTCTGGAGCTTCTTCTTCATCGCCTACCTCATCGTGCTCTTCCAGATCATCGCGGACCTGTTCCGTGACCGGGAGCTCTCGGGCTGGTGGAAGGCCGTGTGGATCATCTTCCTCATCTTCCTGCCGATCCTGACGTCGCTCGTCTACCTCATCGCGCGCGGGCGCGGCATGGCGGAGCGGCAGGCGGCCGCGGTCGTCCAGGCGAAGCAGGACACCGACGCGTACATCCGCCAGGTCGCGACCACGTCGCCGGCCGAGCAGATCACGCACGCGAAGTCGCTCCTGGACTCCGGGGCGATCTCCCCCGAGGAGTTCGCGCAGCTCAAGGCGAAGGCGCTCGCCTGACGGGCCTCGTCTGACGGGCCTCGCGTGACCGGACGGGCCGGTCGCACCCGCGTGCGGGTGCGACCGGCCCGTCCCACGATCGAGGCATGACCCGCTTCGGCTACACCCTCATGACCGAGCAGTCCGGCCCGCGCGCGCTCGTCGAGCACGCGGTCGACGCGGAGCGCGTCGGCTTCGAGTTCGAGGTGATGAGCGACCACTACTTCCCGTGGCTCGACGCCCAGGGCCACTCCCCGTACGCGTGGTCGGTGCTCGGCGCGGTCGCCCAGGCGACGGAGCGCGTCGGGCTCATGACGTACGTGACCTGCCCCCTCCTGCGCTACCACCCGGCCGTGGTCGCGCAGAAGGCCGCGACGGTCGCCCTCCTCTCCGACGACCGCTTCACGCTCGGCCTCGGCGCCGGGGAGAACCTCAACGAGCACGTCGCGGGTGAGCGCTGGCCCGCGGTCGGCGAGCGGCACGACATGCTCGAGGAGGCCGTGGAGATCATCCGGTCGCTGCTCGACGGCGAGCGCCTCACGTTCGAGGGCGTGCACTACCGCGTCGACTCGGCCCGGCTGTGGGACCTCCCCGACGAGACCGTGGAGATCGGCGTCGCCGTCTCGGGTCCGCAGTCGGTCGAGCGGTTCGCCCCGCTGGCCGACCACCTCGTGACCACCGAGCCCGACGCCGACGTCGTCCGGCGGTGGGCGGGGGTCCGGGACCGCGCGGACCTCGCGCCGTCGCGCGTCGTCGGGCAGATGCCGATCTGCTGGGACCCCGACGCGGACGTCGCCGTGGCGCGCGCGCACGAGCAGTTCCGCTGGTCCGTGGGCGGGTGGCGCGTGAACGCCGACCTGCCCACGACCGAGGCGTTCGAGGCCGCGAGCCAGTTCGTCCGGCCCGAGGACGTCGCCGAGGCGATCCCGTGCGGCCCGGACCTCGACGCGATCGTCGAGGCCGCCGCGGCCTGGTGGGAGGCAGGGTTCACCGACCTCGCGCTCGTCCAGGTCGGTGAGGTCGGTCAGCGCGAGTTCCTCGACCAGGCCGCGGGACCGCTGCTGGAGAGGCTCCGCGCCGCGAGCCCGACCGACACCCGCGGCGCGTAGCTCAGTCTCCCGTCGTCCTCCGGCGGAGCACGAGCACCGAGCCGGCGAGCACGGCGAACACGGCGAGCACCAGGACGACGGCCACCGACGCGCCGGTCGTCGCGAGCCCGCCGGTCGGGCCCTGCGACGGCGGTGCCGCGAGACCGGGAGCCGGTGCGGACACCGGCGGGCCGCCGGGCGCCCCGGCCACCGGGTCGTCCGGTGCCGGCGCTGGTCCTGGTGCTGGTCCCGGTACCGGTGCCGGCGCCGGCGCCGGCGCCTCGACCAGCGTGACGGTGCACGTCACGTCGGCCTCGAGCGGGACGTCCACGGCACCGTCCGCGGCGCACGCGTCGGCGAACCGCACGGTGTACCCGTCGACCGCAGGCTCGACCGCGACGGCGTACGCCCCGGGGACGAGCACGTGCCGGCTCCCCGGGAGGGCGAGCGGCGGTGCCGCCGCGACGGTCCGCCCGTCGCGGTCGCGGACGACGACGGCCGTCCCGAGCGGTACGTCGAGGACGTCCGCCTCGAGCACGGGCGACGGCACGGCGAGGGTGAGCCCTCCGGCCGTGGGAACGGCGGAGCGCGTCGCCAGGGCGGACGGCCCGACGAGGCGAGCGGGCTCCCCGTCGGCCGTCTCCACCGCGGTCACCACCGTGAGTGTCGACGGTCGTGCGACGGTGTCCACGTCCTCCGCGGCGTTGTTGGCGGGGGTCAGGTCGGCGCCGCTCGCGCCGTCGTCCCACGCCTCGGCGCGTACCGTCACCGGCGCGTCGACCTCCTGCGGACCGACGACGCGCGCGACGAACGTGACGCGGGCCGTCGCTCCGGCGGCGACCGTCCGGTCGTGCCACGTGAGCATCCCGCCGACGCTTCCCGGCGCGTCGTGCTCGCCGGCATCGGATGCGCCGACGAGCTCGAGCCCCTCGGGGAGCGCGGCGGTGATCTCGACGCCCGTCGCGTCGGCCGCGCCCTGGTTCTCCACCGTCACGGTGTACGTCACGTGCTCGCCCGCAGCGACGCGGTCACGTCCGTCGTCGACGGTCGTGACGAGGTCAGGACGCTCCGTGACGGCCGTGACGCACGAGCGCGACAGGGACTCGAGGACCGGCTGCGGGTCGCGGCCGAACGCCGCGATGTCGAAGACCGCTCCGCCGCTGCCCGTCGCGAGGTCCTGGTAGTCCTGCGTCGACGCGCCGGGCGAGACGATGGCGAAGAGGACCGCCTCGTGCTCCTCGAGCGCGGCACGCGCGTCCTCGACCGTCGCGCTCGCGCGCTGCGTGCTCTCGTCACCGACGAGCACGAGGCACGTCGCCGCCTCGGGGCGCAGGCCCGTACCAGGTTCCAGCGCGTGGACGACCGCATCGATCCCCGGCTCGGTCCCGCCGCTGGTCCGCAGGCCGGCGAGCGCCGCCTCGACGTCGGTCAGCTCGTCCGTCGCGGGCAGGTGGGTGTGGGGCAGGTAGTCCTGGCCGTCGGCGCCGAAGCCCACGAGACCGATCTGGTAGTCGATCCCGCGCGCCAGCTCGCTCGCGATGAGGAGGACGTGGGCGCGCACGGCGGCCTGGTAGCCGCCCATGCTGCCCGACTCGTCCACGAGGAACAGGACGTCTCCCGGCGGCTGCGGCACGCGCGGTACCGAGTCCGCGTCCTGCGCCGCCGCGTGCACGGCGTCACCGGCGTACCGGGAGACGAGGTCGCGGTCGTCCTCCAGCGGCACGCGCGCCTCGGCGACGCCGTGCTCGTCCGTCTCGGCCTCGACCTCCCGGCCGGCGGTCCCGAGCGTCACCACGCGGCCCGCGAGCGGCTCCCACGTGGCGCGGTCCCACAGGACCGCCCGGGCCGTGACGTGGCCACGGGACTCGGTCCCCGGAACCACGTGCGCGCTGACGTAGGCCGGACGTCGCTCGACCGTCACGACCGTGCTGTCGCTCGCGGTCGCCCCGTCCTTGTCCGTCACGGTGAGCGTCGCGGTGTACGTGCCGGCGGTCGCGTAGTCGTAGCGGGCGCGCACGGTCGACGTCGTGCACGGGCTGAGCCGCTCGACCGTTCCGTCGCCGCGGTCCCACACGCACTCGAGCGACCGTGCGTCGGTGCTCCCGGGGTCCGCGACGGAGGCCGCCGGGGCCCAGCCGTCGAGGAGGCGCACCGTGGTGTCCGCGCCCGCGGACACGGTGGGCGCGGCGTTGGACACCGTCACGGTCGTCGTCGCGGACGACGTGCGTCCGCGCGTGTCGCGGACCGACATCGTCACCTCGTACGTGCCGTCGTCCGGGAACACGTGGGAGGGGGCGGTGGTCCCGGTCGTCCGGCTCCCGTCCCCGAAGTCCCACGCGCGCTCGACGATCGCCGCGTCCTGCGGGACGGTCGTGTCCTCGATCCGGACGGACGTCCCCTCCACGGTCCGCGCGGGCGCCGTGACCTCCGCCTGCAGCGGGCCCACGACCGTCTGCTCGAGCGTCGTCGTGCCCCGCTCGCCCGCGTCGTCCGTGACGGTGAGCGTGACGACGTACGTCCCCGGCGCGGCGTAGGTGTGCGTCGGCTCGCGCTCGGCCGACGTGCTCCCGTCCCCGAAGTCCCACTCCCACGCCACGACGGTCCCGTCCGGGTCCGTGGAGCGGTCCTCGAACGTCACGGTGGCGTCGCCCACCTGTCCGGTGACGACGCGCAGCTCGTCGGTGGCGATCGAAGAACCGCCCCGGTTGTCGAGCGCCTCGTAGCGCACGCGGTCCGCCGCGACGGGCGCGTCGAGCTCGACGACCTGGAGACCCGAGTCGTCCGCGAGCACGGCCTCGGCAACGGTGGTGAACGCGTCGGACTCGGCTGCCGCCGCGCCGACCCGGACGTTCACCGGACGGGTCGCGCGCGAGTACGACGAGCGGACCTCGACGCGGTCGACGAGGTACGTCCGGTCGAGCCGCACGGTCGCGTGCTGGTTCGTCACGGCGCCGTTCGCCGTCCGCCAGGGTCGCTCCGTGCTCGGGTAGTCGACGTCGATCATCTCGACGCCCGCGTACGTCGACGACCACTCGCTCGACACCTCCGCGAGCACGCCGCCGTGCGCGGTGAGCGCGACGTCCGTGCCCCCGCCCGCGGGTCGCGGGACGAAGGACGCTGCCGGCGGGCCGACGACGCGCACCTCGCCCGTCACGACGTGCGAGACCACGCCCAGCGCGTCCGTCACGCGCAGCGCGACCGTCCTCGTGCGGTCGAACGTCACCGTGGGCGAGGCGTCCGTGCTGTCGACGTCGAACGTCGTGCCGTCGTGGTCGAGGTCCCACTCGTGCCGGACGACGCCGTCGGCGTCCGTCGACCCGTCGACGAGCTGCACCGGCTGGCCGGGGGCGGGCTCGACCGGGGAGACCTCGAACCGGGCGACGGGGCGGTCGGTGACGACGACGTCGCGCGTGACCGTGTCGCCCAGGCCCGCACCGTCGACCACCTCCAGCGTCACCGGGACGGTCCCGCGCGCGGCGAACGTGTGCTCCGGACGCTCGGTCGTGTAGTCGGCCGAACCGTCCCCGTCGACGTCCCACGACCAGGCGACGGGAGCCCCGCCCGCGCTCGCCACGGTGGTGTCGCGCAGGACGGCGGCCTCCCCGACGATCGCGGGCTCCGGCTCGACGACGAAGCGCGCGACGGGGGGCCCGACGTCGGGCGTCGCGGGGTCGCAGTCGTCGTCCCTGCCGTTGCCGGGGACCTCGACCCCGTCCGGTCGCGCCGACGCGTCGGCGTCGTCGCAGTCGACGTTGGCGGTCCACCCGTCGCCGTCGGCGTCGGGGTGCACCGCGAGCACGCGCCACCGCAGCGCGCGCGTCGCGCCCTCCGCGGTGGTCACGACCGCGCGCACGTTCGCGATCGTCGAGTCGGGGGCGGCGGCCGGCACGTGGTCGTACGTCGTGCCCGTGCCCACGGGGGTGCCGTCGACGTCCCAGTCGACGGTCGAGCCCGGCGCGTCGGCCCGGAACGTGCGGGTCGTCCCCACGGGGACCCGCACGAGGTCGTCCGTCGGCGGGTCGACCGCCACGAGCGCCGGGCCGTCGAGCGCGGCGACGTCGACGTGGGCGAGGTCGACCGACCTGCGCCCGGCCGCGTCGGTCCCCCGCACGCTCACGACGGCGCTGCCCGCGCGGTCGAACGTCCCGACGACGCTCGTGCCCGTCGCGTCGTCGTGCTCACCGTCGGCGTCGAGGTCCCACGCGACCTCCGTGCACGTCGCGCACGTCGCGGTGAGCGTCACCGCGGTCCCGGCGGTGGCCGTGTGCGTGCCGCCCGCGTCGACCACAGGGTACGGGGAGCCGCCGGAGCCCGCGACGGCCGCCTCGAGCGCGGGGACCAGCGCTCCCACGCCCGTGGCCACCTCGTCGAAGGCGGCGGTCATCGAGGCGTTGGCGGCCTTCTGCCCGGCGACGAGCGCGTCGAGGCTCCCCGCCGGGTTGTCCAGGTCGAGGCCGACGATCGCGTTCTCCAGGGCGGCAACCCCCGCGGCGTCGAGGCCGGCGTTGCGCAGCTCCCGCGCGTCGTCCGACGCGATGCCGTCCGCCGCGATCGCCGCCTGCTCGGCCGCGAGCGTCGCGAGCGTCGCATCGAGGTCCGCGCCGAGCTCCGCCTCGACCCGCAGGAGCTCGTCCGCTGCCGCGTCCTGAGCCGCCATCACGTGCTGCAGGTCGCGGGCGTACCCCTCGATCGCGCGTGCGTGCATGAGGGCCGCCGCCGCGTCGCCGGCCTCCTGCGCGCCCTGGTACTTCTCGAGCGCGCCGAGGAACGCCGCGCTGAGCGCCGCGCCTTCTCCGGTGGTGTCGGCCCACGCCGCGGTCGCAGCGTCGAGCGGGTCGCCCAGCGGTGCCGGGAAGGTGTCGACCGGGCCGACGAGGGCGGGCCCGACGAAGTCGGGGTCCGGCGGGTCGGCGGCGATCCCGGCGTAGTGGTCGGACTGGTTGAGGATGGTCAGGACGACGCCGACGTACAGCTCGGTCATGAGGTTGACGCCCACCGTGGGGCAGTACCAGTCGGCCGGGTAGGGCGTGGGGATCGCCAGGCACACGTACGTGAGGTAGAAGTTCACGAGCTTGCCGCCCAGGCCCGGACCCGTGAAGCCGGACGCCATGGAGTACCCGATGTGCGCGGACAGGAGCGCCGCGTACGCGTAGGCCGCGGTGCGCCAGTGCTCGGCCTGATCGGTCGCGCCGGCCTTCATCGCCGCGATCGCGGGGTCGGGGAGCGGCGGGACGTCAGACGGGAAGCGGACGCTGAACGCCTCGCGCAGGATCGTGTCCGAACCGTCGAACACGCCGTTCTGGCACGTGTCCTCGACGACGTCGTACGTGCCCGGCCCGAGCGTGCCCGACGGCTGGGTGATCGCCAGCACCTCGTCGATGAACGCGCTGCCGAGCATCGCGCTCTGGATCGTGTTCGGCGTGCCGGAGACGTCCGACAGGCCGCTGCCCGTGGACACGGTCCCGCTCGGGACGACGTACACGTCAGACGCCGTGTAGATGAAGTCGCAGTCGCGGGTCAGGGCACCGCTCGCCAGGACCGTCTGGTTCGGGCCGTAGACACCTTCCAGACCCCAGTACCCCGTGGCGTCCGCCTGTGCCGGGACCGCGCCGGCGGTCACGAGGCCCACCCCCAGCAGCGTCGCCGTCAGTGCCGCCGTGGCGCTCCGCCAGGTGCTCACGTCGTCGTGCCCCCTCTGCTCGTCCCCGTCCCGGGTGACGGGTGTACGCGCGAGGAACCCTACCGGCGGCCGCTCTCAGGAAACACCCAGCAACAGGCGAGCGGCGGGTGAAATCGCTCGTCCCGAGCAGCGCTGCGCCGCGTGCGCGGGCATGCCGGGGAAGGGCCGGCTCAGCCCTGGGGGCGCAGCGCGATGACCATCGCCTCGACGGCGAGCAGCGGCGCGACGTTGCCCTCGAGCCGCTCGCGCGCGACGCCGATCGCGTCCATCCGCCGCACGGTCTGCTCCGGCGTGGAGTCCTCGGCCAGCGTGCGCACCGCCTCGGCGAGCTCGACGTTGACGAGCTCGACCTCCGCCCCGAGCTGCACGACGAGCACGTCCCGGTAGAGGGACAGCAGGTCGACCATCGCGCGGTCGAGCACGTCGCGCTGGTGCCGGGTCGCGCGCCGCTTCTGGTCGGCCTCGAGGTCGCGGAGCTGGGACCGCAGGCGCGGCGGGAGGGTCTCGCCGTCGGCGACGCCGAGCGCGCGCAGCAGCTCGGCCTTCTCGGCCGCGTCGCGCTCCTCGGTCGCGGCCTTCGCCTCGGCCTGCGCGAGGTCCACGAGCTCTCCCGCCGCCAGCACGGCGTCGCCCACCCCGCGGACGCGGCGCGCGAGCGAGAGCACCGACGTCCGCCGGTCGCGGGCCCCCGCGTCGCGGGCCAGCCGGCGCGCGAGCCCGATGTGGCTCTGCGCCGCCCGGGCCGCGACGAGCGCGACGCGCTCGTCGACGCCGTCGCGCTGGACCAGCAGCCCGGCCACGGCCTCGACGGGCGGCACGCGGAGCACGACGCCACGGCACCGCGAACGGATGGTCACGAGCACGTCCTGCGGGCTCGGCGCGCAGAGGATCCACACCGTGTGGGGGGCGGGCTCCTCGATCGCCTTGAGCAGCACGTTCGTCGTGCGCTCGGCCATGCGGTCGGCGTCCTCGACGACGATCACGCGCCGTCGGCCCTGGGACGGGCTGCGGCTCGCGACCGTCACGAGGTCACGCACCTCGTCGATCTTGATCGTGACGAGCTCGGTCGCGACGAGCGTGACGTCGGGGTGGGTCCCGGCGAGCGTCGTGCGGCACGCCTGGCAGCGCCCGCAGCCGCCCTGCTCGCACTGCAGCGCGGCGGCGAACGCGCGCGCCGCGTTGGAGCGGCCGGACCCGGGCGGGCCGGTGAGCAGCCACGCGTGCGTCATCGCGGCGGGGTCCGTCGCGGCGGTGCGGAGCACCTCGACGGCCTGGTCCTGACCGACGACGTCGTCCCAGACGGTCACGCCGCCCCGCTCCCCGTCGCGGGCCCGGCCCCGATCCCCGAGCCGGGCTCGTAGCCGATCGCGCTGTCCGTGTCGTCGAAGCCGTCGTCCGGGTCTGCAGCGACGGTGTCCTCCGCCTCCTCCACGACCGGCGTGAGCTCGAGCCGGGCCGCGACGTCGACGCGGATCTGCGCCTGCAGGTCGTCGACCGAGGCGGCGGCGTCGAGCACGACCCAGCGCTCCGGGTCCGCCGCGGCGCGCGCGAGGAACGCGTCGCGCGTGCGGCGGTGGAACTCCGCTCCGGCACGCTCCAGCCGGTCGTGCTGTCGCCGGATCCGCGCCCCGGCCACGGCCGGGTCGAGGTCGAGCAGGATCGTGACGTCCGGCATGAGGTCCTGCACGGCCCAGCGCGAGATGAGCTCGACCTCGTCCGCGCCGAGCTCGCGACCGCCCGCCTGGTACGCGACCGAGGAGTCGAGGTAGCGGTCCGTCACGACCACCGCGCCGCGCTCGAGGGCCGGGCGCACGAGGCTCGCGACGTGGTGCGCGCGGTCCGCGGCGTAGATGAGCGCCTCCGTGCGCGGGTCCATGTCCTGCCCGTGGAGCACAGCGGCGCGCAGCTCCTTGCCGAGCTCGGTGCCGCCGGGCTCGCGCGTCAGCACGACCTCGCGCCCCGTGAGCTCGCCGAGCCACTGCCCGAGCAGGCGGGACTGGGTGGACTTGCCGACGCCGTCGCCGCCCTCGAACGAGATGAAGTACCCGGGTGCGCTCACGGCGTCCACCCTATCCGCGCCGTCGGACACGGGTGCGGCCGCGGGCTAGCCTCGAGGCATGCCCGACCCCGTTGCCGCCCGCCCCCTGCCCTCTCCCGGCGTCGCGTTCGCCGGACGCACGTTCGACGCCGTCCTGTTCGACATGGACGGCACGCTCATCGACTCCGTCCCGGCCGTGAACCGGAGCTGGCGCCGGATGGCGTCCGAGCACGGGCTCCCCGACCCCGACGACTTCCAGATCCCCCACGGGACCCCTGCCCGCACCCTCATCGCGACCCTGCTGCCCGCCGACCGCGTGGAAGCCGCGTTCGAGCGCATCCACGAGCTCGAGCTCGAGGACACCGACGGCGTGACGATCCTGCCCGGGACGCGCGACGCGCTCGCCACGCTGCCGCAGGCGCGGCAGGCGATCGTCACGTCGTGCACGCGCCCGCTGGCGGCGGTCCGCATCGCGGCGTCGGGTCTCGCCGCGCCGTCGGTCGTCGTGACGGCCGACGACGTCGCGCGCGGCAAGCCCGACCCGGACCCGTTCCTGCTCGGCGCGGAGCGCCTGGGCGTCGACCCGGCGCGCTGCCTCGTCGTCGAGGACGCCCCGGCGGGGATCGCCGCAGCGCGTGCCGCGGGCTGCACGACGCTCGCCGTGACCGGCACCCACTCGGCCGACGAGCTCGCGACGGCGTCCCCCGCCCCGGACGCCCTGGCGACGGGCCTGGCTGCGGTCCGCTTCGTCGTGGACCCCGACGGCGTCCGCGTCACCGACGCCTGACCACCCCGCCGAACAGGGGGGGCGCCTCCCACCCTCGCCCCCTGACGAGCCACGACCGCGTGGTCGGCAGGCTGCAGGCGCACGTTCGTCAGTAGACGCCGGCGCGCAGCGCGGCCGTGACGACCTTCGACGCCGCGGCGTGGACCTCGGCGAGCTCGTCGAGGCTGAGCCCCGTGGCGGCGACGATCGACGGCGGGATGCGCTCGGCGTCGCGGCGGCGGGCGCGGCCCTCGGCGGTGAGGGTCACGCGCACCTGACGGCCGTCGTCGGGCGAGCGCGACCGGCGCACGTAGCCGAGCGCCTCGAGCCGCTTGAGGAGCGGCGAGAGCGTCCCGGCGTCGAGGTGCAGGCGCGCGGCGAGGTCGCCGACGGTCGAGGTCGTGCCCGCGGCGTCGTCCTGCCAGAGCGCGAGGAGCACGAGGTACTGCGGGTGCGTGATGCCGAGCGGCTCGAGCAGCGGACGGTACAGCGCGACCATGCCGCGCGCGCCCGCGGAGAGCGCGAAGCAGACCTGCGCCTCCAGCGCGAGGGGGTCGGCGAACAGCGTGGCCGCGCCCTGCGCGACCGTCCCCTCGACCGTCGTGTCGACCTCACCACCCGCCATGGCGCCATCGTACCGAGGATCGCGTTATTCTTGGTACACCAATGATTGGTGCACCAATCATCTGACGAGACCTGCAGCGGAGGACACCGTGGCGCGGAAGAACGACAGGCGCACGCTCGGCATGCGCATCACCGAGGGCTTCCTCCCGATCTTCGGCCCCGCCCAGGTCGGGCGCCATGACGCCGACGGCCGAGGCGTCTCCGACGCGGAACGCGAACGCGACCAGGACCTGAAGACCCGCTTCGAACGCGTGACGGGCCCGGACGGCCGCAGCTACGTCGTCGAGCACACCGACTGACACCCCCGCGAGATCGACCCGAGCGTCCCCAGATCGACCCACCGAGGGTCGATCTCGGGCGCTCGGGTCGATCTCGCGCCGGCAGCCTCACTCCCCGGGGTACACGACCCCGATCTGGCGGCGGACCTCGTCGAGCGTGCGCATGACCTCGAGCGTCGAGTCCCACGACATGCGTGGGCTCTGCGTCTCACCCGCGGCGACGCGGCGCGCGACCTCGGCCGCCTGGTACTGCTTGCCCTCGCCCGTGAACCCGTCGTAGTACCAGGACGAGCCGTCGTGCCGGACCACGCGGAACGACGTCGGTGCGTAGAAGTTCCCCTCGACCTCGATGCGCCCCGCGGTCCCCGAGATCACGGCCGTCGTGGCCGTGCGCGACCACAGCGTCGTGGAGAGCGTCGCCTGCGTGTCGCCGTAGCCGAGCACGACGCTCACCTGCCCGTCGACGCCCGTCTCCGTGAGCGCGCCCACCGCGGTGACCGACGACGGCGCGCCCAGCAGGTCGTGCGCGAACGACACCGGGTACACGCCCAGGTCGAGCAGCGCGCCGCCCGCGAGCTCGGGCGCGTAGAGCCGGTGCACCGGGTCGTACGCGAACCACTGCCCGTGGTCGGCGCTGAGGTTGACGACGTCGCCGATCTCCCCGCGCGCGATCACCCCGCGCAGCGCGGCCACGTGCGGCAGGAACCGCGTCCACATGGCCTCCATGACGAACACGCCGGCCGCGCGCGCGGCGTCGAGCACCTCGACGGCCTCCGCCGCGTTGCGCGTGAACGCCTTCTCCACGAGCACGTGCTTGCCCGCGGCGATGGCGAGGAGCGCGTGCTCGCGGTGGTGGGAGTGCGGCGTCGCGACGTAGACGACGTCGACCTGCGGGTCCTCGACGAGCTCCTGGTAGCCGTGGTGCGTCGTCGGGACGCCGTGCGCGGTCGCGAAGCGCTCCGCGCGGACACGGTCGCGCGAGCCGACGGACGCGACCCGACCCTGGGTGTGCAGGCGCACCGCCTCGGCGAACGACGACGCGATGCCGCCCGCCCCGAGGATGCCCCAGCGGATCGACGGCGCGCTGCGCGGGTCGGGGACCGTGCCGGTCACGTCGGCGGTCAGGTCGGGGACGGGGTGGACGGCGAGTCGTGCCGAGTTCTCGGCAGCCGCCTGGGCCTCGATGCTCATGGGCCCACGCTATCCCGGTGGGATCGCTCCCACGCCGAGGTGTCCACGGAACCTCGGGGAGACGTGCGACCCCGCGGGACGACATCTCCCCCGTGCGGGTGGTGCGGCGTGCGGCCCGGCGCGCCACGATGGGGACCATGACGTCCCCCGCGCCCCGGACCGACGCGCCGACCGACACCCCGGACGTGCCCGAGGCGCGCGCGAGCGCCCGCGGGCTCGTCAAGGTCTACGGGTCCGGCACGACGGCGGTGCGCGCGCTCGACGGCGTCGACGTCGACTTCGCGCGCGGGCGGCTCACCGCGATCATGGGCCCGTCCGGCTCGGGCAAGTCGACGCTCATGCACTGCCTGGCGGGCCTGGACTCGCCGACCTCCGGGAGCGTCGTGATCGACGGGCAGGAGATCAGCCGGATGTCGCAGCGGCGCCTCACGGCGCTGCGCCGCACGCGCGTCGGGTTCGTCTTCCAGGCGTACAACCTCGTCCCCACGCTCACCGCGGCGGAGAACATCACGCTCCCCCTCGACATCGCGCGCACGCACGTGGACCGGGCCTGGTTCGACGAGGTCGTCGACTCCGTCGGGCTGCGCGACCGCCTGCACCACCGCCCGTCCGAGCTCTCCGGCGGGCAGCAGCAGCGCGTCGCGTGCGCGCGGGCGCTGGTCTCGCGGCCGTCGATCGTGTTCGCCGACGAGCCGACCGGCAACCTCGACTCGCGCTCGGCCGGCGAGGTGCTGGCGTTCCTGCGCCGCTCCGTGGACGAGCTCGACCAGACCGTCGTCATGGTCACGCACGACCCGCGCGCGGCGTCGTACGCGCACCGCGTCGTGTTCCTCGCCGACGGCCGCCTCGCGGGCGAGCTGCACGACCCCACGCAGCAGGACATCCTCGACGCCCTCGCGCTCGCGGCGGACGACGACGGCCCTCCGGCCGGGCCGGCCGCCGGGCCCACGACCTCGGCCGGGCCGGCGGCGCCCGTCGGGCGGCACGCGGCCCCGGCCGACCCGGCATGATCCGCGTCGCGCTGCGGGGCGTGCGCGCGCACGTCGTGCGGTTCGTGCTCTCGGTGCTCGCCGTGACGCTCGGCGTCGCGTTCGTCGTGGGCACGTTCGCGTTCCGCGGCATGCTCTCCTCGACGTTCGACGACATCATCGCGACGACGCTCACCGCCGACGTCTACGTGCGCGGGTCGCAGGAGGTCACCGGGGACGCGACCGGCCCGGGCGGCGGGAGCGGCGGGAACGGGTTCGCGGGCGACCGCACGCTCGTCTCCGCCGACCTCGCGGGACAGGTCGAGGCGGTCGACGGCGTCGCGCGCGCCGTGCCGGACGTCTCCGGGCCGGTCGTGCTCGTCGCGGCCGACGGGACCGCCGTCGTGACGACGGGACCGCCCAGCACGGCGTTCTCGATCGACCCCGAGGACCCGAGCCTCACCCTGCTCGACGGCGCGTGGCCCGGGCCGGGCGAGATCGTGCTCGAGCAGAGCGCCGCGGAGACGGCGGGGCTGTCGACCGGTGACGCGACGACGGTCGTGCTGGGCGGCGAGCCCACGCCCGTGACCGTGTCCGGCGTCTTCGGGATCGAGGCCGCCGCGGCGGGCGCGGTGCTCGTCGGGATCGACGGGGAGACCGCGCGCGACGTGTTCGCGCCCGACGGGATGGTGCCGCAGCTCGCGGTCTGGGCGACGCCGTCGTCCGAGTCGGTCGACGAGGACGCGCTCGCCCAGCGCGTCGGCGACGTGCTGCCCGACGGCGCCGAGGCCGTGACCGGCGAGCAGGCGCGCGCCGAGGCGAGCGAGGCCGTCGAGGAGGTGCTCGGCTTCGTCGAGACGTTCCTGCTCGTGTTCGCGGCGATCGCGCTGTTCGTCGGCGCGTTCATCATCGCGAACACGTTCGCCATGTCGGTGCGCGAACGCTTGCGCGAGCTCGCGCTCCTGCGCGCGCTCGGCGCGTCACCCGGTCAGGTGTTCACGTCGGTGCTCGTGCAGGCGCTCGTCGTGGGTCTCGTGGGGGGCGGGCTGGGGGTGCTCGCCGGGGCCGGTCTGGTGCGCGTCATCCGGTGGGGCCTCGCCCTCGCGGGCATGGAGTTCTCCGGTCGGGTGCCGCTCGGCGCGCCGCAGGTCGTCGCGGCCGTCGGGCTGGGCGCGGTCGTCAGCCTGCTCGCCGCGGTCCTGCCCGCGCGGCGCGCCGCGGCGATCCCGCCCGTCCAGGCGATGCGCGACGACGTCGCCCCGGACCGCGGGACCGGCGTCCGGGCCGTCGGCGGGGTCGTGCTCGTCGCGGTGGGCGCCGGGGTCCTGTGGCTCGCCGCGTTCCTCGGGTCGTCGGTCGCCGACGCCCCGACCGGGTGGGCGTGGGTCGACGACCTCAGCCCGCGCGTGCTGCTCGGCGTCGGCGCCGGGCTCGTGCTCGTCGGCGTGCTCGTCGGGTCCCCGGCCGTCGCGCGCGGCGTGCTCACCGTGCTCGCGTGGCCGCTCGTCGTCGCGCTGCGGCCCCTGGGGCGTCTCGCGCGCGGCAACGTGACGCGCAACCCGCGCCGCACCGCGAGCACCGCGGGCGCCCTGCTCATCGGCATGGCGCTCGTGTCGGTCACGGGCGTCATCGCGGCCTCGACCCAGGCGTCCGTCCGCAGCATCGTCGAGAACGAGGTGCGGGCCGACCTCGTCGTCGACTCCGCGACCCTCGTGGTCCCCGACGGTGCGGTCGACGCCGTGACGGCGACGCCCGGCGCCGCGGTCGTCGACACCGTGCGCCTCGGCCTCGCGCCCGTCGCGACGGTCGACCCCGCCGGGACCGGGACCACCGGGTCCGACGACGGGTCGGGTGCCGCCGAGGCCCGCGGGACCGACGTCGCGGGCGTGCCCGCCGGCTTCTTCGACACCGCCCTGGACCCCGTGGCGCTCGCGGGAGACCCGACGGCGACGCTCGAGGCGGGGGACGTCGTCGTGCACCGGCGCACCGCGCGCGAGCGCGGCTGGGAGGTGGGCGACACGCTGCACCTCGACGAGGGGGACGCCGCGGTCGAGGCGCGCGTGGGCGCGGTGATCGACAGCCAGCTCGTCGGGACCGGGATCCTCGTGCGCGACGACGTGTTCGACGCCGTCGTGCCCGCCGCGCAGGCGAGCGTCCGGATCGTCTACGTCTCGGCCGCGGAGGGCGCGCCCCCCGCCGAGGTGGAGGACCTGCGCGCGGCGCTGACGACCGCCGTCGAGCCGTTCCTCGTCGTCACGGTGCTCGACCGCGAGGACACCGCCTCCGCGTTCGCCGACCAGGTGAACCAGGTGCTCGTGATCCTCTACGCGCTGCTCGCGCTGTCGATCGTCATCGCGCTGCTCGGGATCGTCAACACGCTCGCGCTGTCGATCATCGAGCGCACGCGCGAGATCGGGCTGCTGCGCGCCGTCGGGCTCGGCCGCCTCCAGCTCGCGGGCGTCATCGCGATCGAGTCGGTGCTCACCGCGGTCTACGGCACGGTGCTGGGCGTCGCGACGGGCATCGGGATCGGCGCCGCGCTGCCCGGCGTGCTCGCCGACGAGGGCCTGAGCACGCTCGCGGTCCCCTGGGGCCAGGTCCTCGCGATCCTCGGCGTCGCCGTGGTGATCGGCCTCGTCGCGAGCGTCTGGCCCGCGATCCGTGCCGCCCGCCTCCCGGTTCTCGACGCGGTCACGGTCGACTGACCCCCTCGCCCGCTGAGAGCTGGGTGTTCGTCGTCCCGGTGCCGTCAGCACGACACGTACCCAGCACTCAGCGGACGGGGACCGGTTCCGGGGCCGGGGTGCGGTAGCGGCGGAGCGGGGCGTTGCGCCAGGCGACCAGCCCGACGACGGCGCTCGCCGCCAGTCCGCCCACCGCCAGGGCGACCGGAGCGGACGTGAGCGACGCGAGCAGGCCGCCGCGGAAGTTGCCGACCTCCGGCCCCGCGACGCCCACGACGTGCTCGACCGACGACACGCGCCCGCGGAACTCGTCCGGCGTCTCGAGCTGGACGAGCGCGCCCCGGGTCACGACGCTCACCGTGTCGGCGGCGCCCGCGACGACGAGGCAGCCCAGCGCGAGCCACAGCGGGCCCGCGAGGCCGAACCCGGCGAGCGCGACACCCCACGTCGCCGCGGCGGCGAGCTGGAGCGCGCCGGCCCGCGGCGCCCGGGTCACCGCACCCGAGAACAGGCCCGCCCCGATCCCGCCCACCGCGACGGCCGAGAGGAACAGCCCGAGGGTGCGCGGGTCGCCGTCGAACCGGAGCTCGTTGACGAGCGGGAAGAGCGAGATCGGCATCGCGAGCACCGTCGCCGCGACGTCGGTCGCGAACGACCCGCGCAGGGTCGGCCGGCGCCACACGATCGACCACCCGCCGGCGGCGGCCCGACGGCGCGGCGCGCGTCCGGTCGGCGCGGCCGGCCCCGTCAGCGCGGTCGGCGCGGTCGGCACGGTCGGCACGGCCTGCTCCTCCCCCGCCGCACGGTCGTCGCCAGGTGCTCCGACGGGGATGACGGCGGCCACGGCGTCGGACGGTCCCGGCGGCGCCGCTGAAGGGCCGCCCGGCGGAAGCGGCGGGAGGCGCACGAGCCCGAGCAGGGCGACGACCGCCGCCACGGCCTGGAGCCCGTACGCCGCCGCGACGTCCCAGCGCGCGACCACCAGACCGGCGAGCGCCGGGCCGACCAGCATCGCGACCTGGAACGCGAGGTTCTGCAGGGCCAGCCCCGCGGCGACCTGGTCGGGCGGGAGCAGGCGCGGCGGCACCGTGCGCCGGGCCGGGGAGCCCAGCGCGTTGCACGCGGCGCCGAGGCTCACGAGGCCGAGGAGCAGCCACACGGACCGGTTGCCCGCGACGGCCTGCGCCACGAGCCCGACCGCGGCGAGCACCTGCCCGGCCGCGGCGAGCCGCATGATCGTCCGCCGGTCGTGGACGTCGGCCAGGTGACCGCCCACGAGCCCGAGCGTGAGGAGCGGGACGGCCGTGGCGAGACCGATCGTGCCCGTCCACAGCGGGCTGTGCGTGAGCTCCCAGACCTGGAGCAGCACCGCGACGCTCGCGACCTGGAACCCCAGCCCGCCGACGGCGGACCCGGCCCAGAGGTCGCGGTATGCGCGGCTGGAGCGCAGAGGACGGACGTCGAGGACGTGGTCGCGCACCTCAGCGATCCTCGGGCGGGGCGGCGTCGGTACCGGATCCCGCGGTTTCGGCGGCTCCCACCGGCAGGGGGTAGCCCGCCGCGTCGAGCCGATCCACGAGCCGCGCGCGCAGCGAGCGGCGGGCGAGGACGCGCTCCAGCTCGACCACGACGGCGCTCAACGCGTGCGGCAGCTCGTCGTCGATCTCGGCGACGGACTCCTCCGTCGCGCGCCACTCCGCCTCCAGGAGCGGGACGAGCGCGCGAGCCTTCTCGGTGAGCGCGACCCGGCGCGTCCGGGCGTCCAGGCCGGGCTCCGTCTCGACCAGTCCCTCGCGCCGCATGGCCGTGACGGTCTGGCTCATCGCCGAGTGCGTCCGCCCGAGCGACTCCGCGAGCTCACGGATGGTCAGGGGGCCGGTGTGCGCGAGCCGGATCAGCGGGTAGACGAACCGCGACCGCACGCCCTCGATGCCTCGGTCGGTGTAGACCGTGCCGATCTCGTCGTCGAGGCGTCGAAGCACGGCGTGCAGGGAGTCCCATCGGCCGGGGACCGTGGTCGGGTCCTGAGAAGTCATAGCACTGTTATAACAGCACTCATGCGATTGTGGGCACCTGTCCGAGGCGTCACTAGGTTGCCGCCCTAACTAGATAGCCGTACTGTCTAGTCATGAGGTTCGACGAGCGGCTCGACCGCGAGCTCCTGCGCGGCGTGCTCCCGCTGTGCGTGCTGGCGGTCGTCGCGACCCACGGCCCCACCTACGGCTACGCGATCACACGGTCCCTCGCCGACGCGGGCCTCGGCACCGTGAAGGGCGGCACGCTCTACCCGCTGCTGCAGCGCCTGGAGGACGACGGCCTCGTCGCGACCTCCTGGCACCAGGGCGAGCGCGGGCCGAGCCGTCGGTACTACGCCGTCACGGACCAGGGTCGCGCCGCGCTCGCCGACGCGACCTCCCGCTGGGACGCCGTGACGACCGCGGCGAGCACCCTCGTCGCGGGCCCTTCCGGCACGCCCTCGCCGGACGGCGCTCGCCCGGCCGCGAGCCTCGCCCCGCACGCGGGGGCGCGCCCGGACCCCGCTCCGGGCCCAGGACCCGTCCCGGAGCCGGGCGCGATCCCGGCAGACGCACCCCCTCCCGACCTCACCCCGAGAAGGACCCCCCGATGAGCGACACGACCCGCTACACGATCGAGCGCCGCCACGCGCCGCACGTCGACCCGCGCTGGGCCGAGGCGCTCCTGCTGGAGCTGCGGCTCCAGGGCGTCGCGGGAGCGCGCATCGGCGCGGTGCTTGCCGAGGTGGACGCGCACGTCGTCGACTCCGGCGAGACCGCGCAGGAGACGTTCGGCGATCCCGTGGCATACGCGCGCTCGCTCGACCTGCCCGAGGACCCCGCGCAGTCGAGCTCCTCGATCGGCCGCACGGTGGCCGCCTCCGCCGTGCAGACGGTCGGGATGCTCGGCGTGCTGTGGTCGCTGCGACCCGCGCTCGACGGCGGCACCCTCGTGGTCCCCGCCGGGATGCTGCTCGTCCTCGTGGCCGCGCTCGCGGGCTTCGTCGGGCTGTGGCGCGCCGGCGACCGGCTGCTGCGCGCCGCCCTCGCCCACCCCGTGCCGGCCGTCCTCGGGAACATGGTCGTGACGGGCGCCCTCGTGGCCGTCGCGGTCACGCTGCGCACCCCGGTCGCGACCCTCCCCGCGGTCCCGGTCCTGGTCGCGGCCGCCGTCGCGCTCGTCGTGGGGACCGTCTGGGGCCTGCGCGAGCAGGGCTCGGGAGACCCCGTCGTCGACCCGCTCGACGACGCGCCGCACGCCCGCACCGACCGCACCGGGCGCTGGGGCGTGCTGCTCCTGCCCGCCGTGACGGTCGTGCTCGGCACGATCGCGCTGCTGGCCCGCTGACCCGGGCGGGACCAAGGTCACGCACCCCGGCGTCCCGGTGGTGGTCCCCCGGGCCGCGTGCCACGGTGGGGAAGGCCGGCGGGCACCGGCCTCGCACGGCTGCGGCGCGCCCGACGGCGACCCACCGACTCCACAGGAGGCCACGATGTCCGAGGTTCCCGTCCGCACGCTCATCAGCCCGCTGCGCTACGTCCAGGCCCGCGGTGCGCTCACGCGGCTCAGCGAGTTCGTCCGACCGATCGGCACGAAGCCGCTGCTCGTCGCCGACGACGTCGTGTGGGGCATCGTCCAGGACACGGTCGCCGTGTCCTTCCAGGACCAGGACCTCCCCCGGCACCGCACCGGGTTCGGCACGTACGCCACCGCCGCGGAGGTCGACCGGCTCGCGCGCGAGATCGACGAGCTCGGCGCCGACGTGATCGTCGGCATCGGCGGCGGCTCGACGATCGACGCCGTGAAGGCCGCGGGCCACCTGCGTGGCATCCGCTGGGTCTCCGTGCCGACCGTCGCGTCCACCGACGCCCCCTGCTCCGCCCTGTCCGTCATCTACACCGAGGACGGCGCGTTCGAGGAGTACCGGTTCTTCCCGCACAACCCGGACCTCGTGCTCGTCGACACGGGCCTCGTCGCGAACGCGCCCGTGAAGTTCCTCGTCGCCGGCGTCGGCGACGCGCTCGCGACGTGGATCGAGGCGCGCGCCGTCGCCGAGGCGAACGCGTCGACCATGGCCGGCGGCCTCCCGCTCGTCACGGGCACGGCGCTCGCGCAGCTCTCGTGGGACATCCTCTGGGAGAACGCGCTGCCCGCGATCGACGCGGTGAAGGACCACCTCGTGACGCCCGCGGTCGAGAAGGTCGTCGAGGCGAACACGCTCCTGTCCGGGCTGGGCTTCGAGTCCGGCGGCCTCGCCGCCGCGCACGCGATCCACAACGGCCTCACCGCGGCGCCCCAGACGCACGGGCTCACGCACGGCCAGAAGGTGAACATCGGCTCCGTGACGCAGCTCGTGCTGGAGGGTGCACCGACCGAGGAGATCGAGGAGTTCGTGCGCTTCACGACGCGCGTCGGCCTGCCGAACACGCTCACCGAGATCGGACTGACCGCCGACGACGTGCACGACCTCACGCGCGTCGCGGAGGCCGCCACCGCGGAGGGCGAGACGATCCACGCCATGCCGTTCCCCGTGCGCGTGCCGGAGCTCGTCGACGCCCTGCGCTCCATCGAGGGCTTCTCCCGCCGCGTCCGCGCCGAGGCGGGCCTCCCCGAGCCGGTCGAGCACACCGCGCACTGACCGTTCCCACGGCCCCAGGCCCCCGTCGCCGGAGGGGCCCGGCCCGGGAGAGGACGACCAGACGGTACCGACCCCTCGACCAGGGGGATCTGGCGCGTCCGGCCGCCCGGACGCGCCACGATCACCTGGTCGGCCGACGGCCGCTACTTCTTGGCGGCCGGCTTCTTCGCGGGGGCCTTCTTCGCGGCCGGCTTGCGGGCCGTGGTGCGCTTCTTCGCCGGGCCCTGGGCGCGCTTCTCGGCGAGGAGCTCGATCGCGCGCTCGGGGGTGATCGACTCGGGCGTGACGTCGCGCGGGAGGGTGCGGTTGGTCTCGCCGTCGGTGACGTACGCGCCGAAGCGACCGTCCTTGACGACGATCGGCTTGCCGCTGTTCGGGTCGTCGCCGAGCTCGCGCAGGGGCGGGGTCGCGGCGCGCTGGCCACGGCCGCGCTTGGGCTGCTTGTAGAGCTCGATGGCCTCGTCGAGGGTGACGGTGAACATCGACTCCTCGTCGGGCAGCGAGCGCGAGTCGGTGCCCTTCTTGAGGTACGGGCCGTAGCGGCCGTTCTGCGCCGTGATCTCCTCGCCGGACTCGGGGTCGGTCCCGACGACGCGGGGCAGCGACAGCAGGCGCAGGGCGTCGTCGATCGTGATCGTGTCGAGCGACTGCGTCTTGAGCAGCGACGCCGTGCGGGGCTTGGGCTGTGCGGCCTTGGCCTTCTTCTGCGCGGCGGCGGACAGGCTCGTGTCGATCGGCGGGAGGTCGAGGACCTCGGTGACGTAGGGCCCGTAGCGTCCGGCCTTCGCGACGACCTCGTTGCCCGAGACGGGGTCGGTGCCCAGCACCTTGCCGTCGTCGGCGCCGGCCGCGAGCAGCTCGCGCGCCTTGGCGACGGTCAGCTCGTCGGGGGCGACGTCGTCGGGCACGGACGCGCGCGGCGGGTTCTCGCCCTCCTTGACGGGGACGGACAGGTCCTCCACGTACGGGCCGTAGCGCCCGACGCGGAGCTGGATGCCCTCGCCGATCGGGACCGAGTTGATGCCGCGGGCGTCGATGTCGCCGAGGTTCGCGACGAGGTCGCGCAGACCCTCGGCGTCCTCACCCTTCGCGGCGTCGCCGAAGTAGAACTCGGTGAGCCACGCGACGCGGTCACGGCGTCCGGCGGCGATCTCGTCGAGGTCGGCCTCCATGCGCGCCGTGAAGTCGTAGTCGACGAGCCGGTCGAAGTGCTCCTCGAGCAGCCGCACGACGGCGAACGCGAGCCAGCTCGGCACGAGCGCCTGCCCGCGCGAGAGCACGTACCCACGGTCCTGGATGGTCGAGATCGTCGACGCGTAGGTCGAGGGCCGCCCGATGCCGAGCTCCTCGAGCGCCTTGACCAGGCTCGCCTCGGTGTAGCGGGGCGGGGCCGACGTCGAGTGCCCGTCGGCCGTGAGGTCGTCGCCGCGCAGCGGGTCGCCCTCGGCCATCTGCGGCAGGCGCGCGTCGTCGTCGCCCTTGGCCCCGACGACGGGCGCGTCCTCCGCGTACCGGTCGACGTCGGAGCTCTCCTCGTACGCGGCGAGGAACCCGCGGAACGTGATGACGGTGCCGGACGCGGCGAAGACGGCGTCGCGGCCCGCGACGTCCCCCGCGGCCGCGGACAGCGTCGCGCCGAGGCGCACCGACGCCGTCGACCCCTTGGCGTCCGCCATCTGCGACGCGACGGTGCGCTTCCACACGAGCTCGTAGAGCTTGAACTGATCGTCGCTGAGCTCGCGCTTGACCTGCGCGGGCGTGCGGAACGAGTCGCCCGCGGGACGGATCGCCTCGTGCGCCTCCTGGGCGCCCTGGTTCTTCGCGGTGTAGACGCGCGGCTTCTCCGGGACGAACTCGGGACCGTAGAGCTCGGCCGCCTGGCGCCGGGCCGCGGTCGTGGCCTCGGCGGAGAGCGACGGCGAGTCCGTACGCATGTAGGTGATGTAGCCGTTCTCGTACAGCGACTGCGCCGTGCGCATCGCCTGGCGCGACGACATGCGCAGCTTGCGGCTCGCCTCCTGCTGGAGGGTCGACGTCGTGAACGGCGCCGCGGGGCGGCGCGTGTACGGCTTGGTGTCGAGCGACCGCACGGCGAACGCGGCGTCCGCGAGGCCCGCCACGACGGCGCGGGCGGTCGCCTCGTCCAGGTGCGCGACGTCGTCGCGCACCGCCGCGGCCTTCAGCTGACCGCGGTCGTCGAAGTCGCGGCCCGACGCGACGCGCGCGTCGCCGACCTGCACGAGCCGGGCGCCGAACGCCTTCCCGGCGTCGGCGGCGGACGCGTCCGCGTGCTCGAACGTCCCCGTGACGTCCCAGTACTCCGCGGCGACGAACGCCATGCGCTCGCGCTCCCGCTCGACCACGAGGCGCGTCGCGACCGACTGCACGCGCCCGGCCGAGAGCCCCTGCGCGATCTTGCGCCACAGCACCGGCGAGACCTCGTAGCCGTAGAGGCGGTCGAGGATGCGTCGCGTCTCCTGGGCGTCGACGAGGTGCTCGTCGAGGTCGCGCGTGTTCTGCAGCGCCCGCTGGATGGCCTCGCGCGTGATCTCGTGGAACACCATGCGCTTGACGGGGACCTTGGGCTTGAGCGCCTCGAGGAGGTGCCACGCGATGGCCTCGCCCTCGCGGTCCTCGTCGGTCGCGAGGTAGAGCTCGTCGGCGTCCTTGAGCGCGCGCTTGAGCTCCGCGACCTTCTTCTTCTTGTCCGCGTAGACCTCGTAGTACGGGTCGAAGCCGTGGTCGACGTCGACCGCGAACTTGCCGTACGGGCCCTTCTTCATGTCCGCGGGCAGCTCGGACGGCTGCGGCAGGTCGCGGATGTGCCCGACGCTCGCCTCGACCTCGTAGTCGTCGCCGAGGTAGCCCTGGATCTTGCGAGCCTTGGCGGGCGACTCGACGATCACGAGCTTGCGTGGCATCCGATCCTGCTTTCGTCCGTGCGTACGTGTCCGTGGCGGGCGCTCCCCGCCCGACGGCGGCCGGGCACCACCCGGGGCGCGTCCGGTGCGTCGTGGTGCCGCGAGGACGACCCTCCGGTCGTCCGCCGTGGCAGCCTACGACGTTACGCCAATCGCGCCAGCCGCACCCTACCGCCGAACCGGACGGGAGTCCGGACGGGCTGTGGACTGGCGGACGAGCAGCAGGACGGCGAACGCCGCGGCGGTCACCGCGAGCACTCCCGCCACCCCGCCGGCGTACGCGGTGACCTCCTGCGCGGCCGTCGTGTCCCACGTCGCGGGCGTCGCCCGCAGCGCGAGCGCCGCCGCCACGCCGGCCGCCGCGGCGCCGAGCAGGAGGAGGACGGCCATGACCGTCGAGCCCGGCGACGGGCCGGCGCCCGGGTCGAGGGCCGACCCCGGCGTGAAGGCGCACACGAGCGCCGCCCACGCGAGGACGACGAGGACCGCGGCGACGACGTCGCTCGGGCGGTGCCACTGCCCGACGAGCGTCGAGACCCCGGTCGCGGCCGTGTACGCGCCGCCGAGGACCGCCACGAGCGGACGGGCCGCGCGCGGCACCACGAGCAGCAGGGCGGCGGCGACCGATCCGGCGACGGTGGTGTGGCCGCTGGGCAGCGAGTTCTCCCAGTGCCAGCCGCCGATCAGCTCCTCGCGACCGAGGAGCGAGTGCTTGACGAGCTGCGTCGTCACGTTCGCGCCCACGACGAGGAACGCCACCTGCACGGCGAGGCCCCAGCGGCGGCGCAGGAGCGCGATGCCCATGGCCGCGCCGAGCCCGCCGACGACGAACGCGACCGAGACCGTGTCCAGGACCGGCTTGGCCACCGCCCAGAGCTCGCCCTGGCCGGCGACGGCGCCGTCGAACGCGGCCCGCTCGAGCATCTGCCCCGCGAACGTGTCGACGAAGAACCGCCACACGAGCCACGCGCCCGCGACGGCGAGCACCGCGACGACCGCGGCGACGACGCGCGACGCGGTGCTGGGCCCGTCCGCCTCGGCGGTCGGGAGGCGCCGGGGCGCCGGGTGCGGTGCCGGCTGCTGCGCCGGGTGCGGTACGGGCGGGTACGACGCCCCGGGCGGGTAGGGGGCGCCGGACGGGTAGGCGGCGACCGGAGGGGGCGGCGCCACCGGCGGGAACGGGGCGCCGGAGGGCGCGGGCGGCAGCACCGGCGGCGTCGCCGGGAGCGGTCGCGTGCCCGTCCCGCCGCTGGTCGGCAGCGGCCGGGTCGGGGCGTGGTCGGCTGGCATCCCTCCACCGTAGAGGACGCGTGTGTGCGTTCCGGGAAGACGACGGGAAGAGGCTCCGCGCGCTACTCCCCCGCGCTGGGCACGAGCCGGGAGAGGATCAGCGACGCGGCCGGGCTGGTCGGCTGCGGCGACGCGTACGGGTCGGCGTCCGACGGGAACCCGGTGTACGCGACGGTCGAGTACTGGGCGGCCGTCGGCCGGCCGAGGAGCGGGATCGCGGGGACCTGGTCCACGTAGACGTGCTGGATCGTGGCCAGCGCCGCCGCGCGTTCCGCCTCGTCGGTCGAGGACGCGTAGGTCTGGAACGCGGCGTCGGCCTCGGCGTCCTGGAACCGGCCGAAGTTCGCGCCGGCGGTGGTGCCGAGGGGACGCAGGTGGGCGCCGTTCATCTGGCTGGAGTACGTGTCCCAGGGCGTCGCGCCGCCGTCGGTCCAGTGCATCGAGGCCTGGAAGTCGCCCCTGCCGATCTCGTCGAACCAGTCGGCCTCGTCCTGCCCCTCGACCGTCGCGACGATGCCGAGGCGCGCGGCCGCCTCCTTGACCGCCTCGAGCTCCCACATGTAGTCGGTCCACCCCGAGGGGTTCGTCAGCGTGAACGTGACGGGCGTGCCGTCCTCGTCCTGCAGCACGCCGTCCACCAGCTCGTACCCGGCGTCCTCGAGGGTCGCGACGGCGCCGGGGACGTCGACCACGAGGCGCCGGTCGGCGAGGTCCGGGGCGAGGAACGTCTCGCCCGCGGGGAGCGGCAGCCCCGTCGCGCTGCGCAGCGGCGGCCAGACGCCCGACGTCGCGAGGTTCGAGATGTCGTCGCGGTCGAGCACGGCGTTCAGCGCGCGCCGTACGGCGACGTCGTCGAACGGCGGCACCTGCGTGTTGAGGAAGAGCGCGTCGATCGCCAGACCGGTGGGGGCGAACTGGTGGAGGTGGTCGGGGTCGGCGGCGACGTAGACCGTCCTGTACCCCGGGATGTACGCCCAGCCCCACTGCACCTCGCCGCTCACGTACGCCGCGGTGAGCGAGTCGTTGTCCGGGAACGCGACGTACCGCAGCTCGGGGACGGCGAGGGGCCCGCCCCAGTAGTCGTCCCGGGCGACGAGCGTGACGCCGTCGGGCGCGAACTCCTCCAGGACGTACGGGCCCGTGCCGACGGGGGCGAGATTCGGGTCCTCCAGGAGCGTCTCGGCGGGACGTGCGGCCCACACGTGCTCGGGCACGACGAACGTGTTGATCGCCTTCGTGCGGTTGACGTACTGGCCGCTCCCGAACGTCACGACGACGTCCCGCCCCTCGACGCGGACGTCCTCGTACGGGAGGAGGTCGGGGTTGAGCGCGGGGTCGTCCTTGCGGAGCCTGAACGTGAAGGCGACGTCGTCGGGCGTGAGGGGCTCGCCGTCGGACCAGAGCACGCCCTCGCGCACCGTGACCCGCAGCTCCGTGAAGCCCGCGTCCCAGGACCAGGCGCTCGCCAGCCAGGGGGTCGGGTCCTGGGCGGGGTCGACGAGGTTGACCTGCGCGAGCGGCTCGTAGAGGACGTTGGCGTACCCGAGCTTCTGCGCGGCGGACCCGCTGTCGAAGGGGTTGTGGTCCTCCCCCTCCACCGAGTTGGGCATCCCGATCGTCAGCACGCTGGAGACCGCCTCGGGCGTCGGCTCCTGGGCCGGGCCCAGGAGGCCGCACGCCGCGACGACGAGCGCGGCCGGGACGGTGACGGAGACGACGACGGCCGCACGACGCACCGCGGCGCGGACGGTACGGCGAGCGACGGGACGAGTGGTCACGCGGGGCTCCTCATCGAGTCCGTGGTCTGCGGCGACGTCGGGCGCTCCGTCGCTCTCGACGCCATTCCGGAGGCGATTCAACCACACATTACTAACTCGTCAGTAAGAGACAGCGGGTCACAGTATGGTTGCGGTCATGACCGACGCCACCCCCGCGCGGAGCGCCACCGATGCCGCCCCCGCACGGACGCCCCGCCCCCGCCGCACGCGCCCGGCGACGCTCGAGCGCCGCGAGGAGATCCTGCGCGCGGCGATGCGCGTGTTCGGGTCCAAGGGCTACCACCAGGGCTCGCTCGCCGAGGTCGCCGAGCAGGTCGGCATCACGCACGCCGGGGTGCTGCACCACTTCGGCTCCAAGGACCGCCTGCTCACCGAGGTGCTGGAGTTCCGGGACCGCGTCGACGTCGAGCACCTCGAGGGGCAGCACATCCCCGGCGGGCTCGACCTCTTCCGGCACCTCGTCAAGACCGCCGCGATCAACGCCGAGCGGCCCGGGATCGTCCAGGCCTACACCGTGCTCACGGGCGAGGCCGTCACCGACGGCCACCCGGCGAGCGCCTGGGTCACCGAGCGCTTCGCCGGGCTGCGCGCCGACATCGCGGGCGCGCTGCGCGAGGTGATCGAGGAGCGCCGCGCCGCGGGCGACACCGACACGGACTACGAGCTCACCGACGCCGCGCTCGACCTCGCCGCGTCCACGATCATCGGGGCGATGGACGGCCTCCAGACCCAGTGGCTCCTCGACCCCGACGCCGTGGACCTCGCCGAGGGCACCGCGTTCGCGATCGAGGCGATCCTCGCCTCCACCCTCGCCGGGGCCCGGCGTCCGCGCCCGCTCGGCTGACGCCCCGCCGTCGGGCCGCGCCCGACACAGGGATCCACGTCGGCGGACCAGGGCTCTGCCTCGGCGGACCAGGGCTCTACCTCGTGGCGGGCTCGGGTTCCGGCGCGGTCGTGACGTCCGTGCCCGACGGCGGCGCCTCGCCGGCCGTGCGGCCGTCGCGGTACGCGGCGATCGACAGGGTCCGCAGGCGGGACGACCGGCCCGACGGGTTGTCCACGAACCCGACGGCCGAGATGTACGGCTCGATGACGTGGATCTTCTGCAGCGGCGTGACGATGAGCAGCTGGAGCCCGAGGCGGCGGAACAGCTCGAGCGCGAACCGGGTCGACTCGTCCGACCCCCGACCGAACGCCTCGTCGATGACGACGAACCGGAACGCCGTCGAGCGCACCGCGCCCCAGTCGAGCTTGAACTGGTAGGCGAGCGACGCCGCGAGCACGGTGTACGCGAGCTTCTCCTTCTGCCCGCCGGACTTGCCGCCGGAGTCGGAGTAGTGCTCGTGCTCGGAGTCGTCGGCGCGCGACCGCTCCGACGCGGAGAGCACGAACCAGTTGCGGACGTCGGTCACGCGGCGGCGCCACGCCTCGTCCAGGTCGGTTATGCCCTCCCGGCCGCGGAACCGCTCGACGAGCGCCTTGACCCGCAGGAACCGGTCCTCCGAGTAGGACAGCGCGGCGTCGGCGAGCGACCCGTCGCCCTCGGCGAGCGCGCGGTCGTCCTCGGCGAGGATCCCGTCGCCGTCGGTGCACGCGCGCAGGTCCTGCTGGAACTCGCGCACCTCCAGGTTCGGCGTGCGCGACATCTCGAGGCGGATGTACCGGCCCGGGTTGTAGTCGATCGCGCGCAGCGAGTCGTTGATCGTGTCGATCCGGTCGCGGATGACGTCGGCCTGCTTGGCGAGCTCGGCCGCGAAGCCCGCGATGTCGCGGATCGCGTTCGTGTTGAGGTACGCCTTGAAGTCGGCCTCGAAGCGCGGGAGGTCGTCGCGCACGAGCCGGTCGTGGATCTCGCGGTAGCCGTCGGCCGACCGCACGTCCGCGTCGAGCTCGGCCGTCTCCACCGGGTAGGCCGAGCGGAACGACGCCATCTGGCCCGCGACGCGCGTCCCGAGGTCGGCCCGCTCGCGCTGCGCCTGCTCCGCCTCGGCCGTGAGCCGCGAGCGCACCGCGTTCTCGACGGCGTCCAGGTCGGCCGCGCGCGTCGGGCCG
The DNA here is from genome assembly GCF_055571305.1 of Cellulosimicrobium sp. NPDC030954. Lineage (NCBI taxonomy): Bacteria > Bacillati > Actinomycetota > Actinomycetes > Micrococcales > Promicromonosporaceae > Cellulosimicrobium > Cellulosimicrobium sp. NPDC030954. The sequence goes on along the minus strand of NZ_JBVIFN010000001.1, from coordinate 421,216 downwards.
GTCGCGCCGCCCCGGTCGGCACCGTCCCGGTCGGCACCGTCCCGGCCGGCGCCGGCCGCGCCGACGGCCGCGAGCTCGCGGTCGAACTCCGCGGTGAGGGCCGCCGTCGTCTCCTCGTCGAGCGCCTCGCCCGCGCCGTCGAGCACGGCCCGGGCCCGCTCGCGCGCGGTGCGCGCCTCGTCGAGCGCGTGCCGGTCCGCGCCGAGCGTCGCGACGACGCGGTCGCGCTCGGCCTCGAGCTCGCCGTGGCGGCGCGCGTTGTCGTCGAGCAGCGTCGCGATCCGGCCGAGCTCGTCGCTCGCCTCCTCGAGCCGCCGCTTCTCCTCGGCGAGCTCGGCGATGCGCGCCGTCTCCGCGCCGCGGTCGAGCTCGTCCCAGTCGCGGTAGACGTCGAGCCGCCCGAGCGCGGCCGAGCGCGCCTGGAGGTCGGCGCGCGCGGCGGCGGCCTCGTCGCGGCGCCGCGCGAGCGTGTCGCGCCGCGCGGTCACCTCGGCCGCCTGCTCCAGCAGCGCGTCGATCTTGGCCTGCGTCGACCACCCGAGCACGTAGCCGCGGCGGTCGTCCACGGCGCGCGTGTCGTTCTTCTCGTGGTGGTCCGGCGAGTGCTTCACCTGGCCCGCGCGCGTGATCGCCCGCGGCAGCCGGCGGAACGCGTCGAGGTCGGGCGCGCACGCGTGGTCGGCGCGGCGCTCCAGCTCGGCCTCGACCCACGCCGTGAGCGACGGCGCGTCGTCGAGCCGCCGCACGTCGAGCAGGTCGGCGAGCAGCGGGACGTCGTCGCGCGGCGCGGGCCGGGCGGCCGGGACGCGCGCGGGCACCCGGTGGTACACGAGCCGCAGGCCCAGGTGCTCGCGGTCGACCCAGGCGGACACGGCGTCGTAGTGCGCCGCGGGCACGAGGAGAGAGAGTGCGAAACCGCGCAGCACGCGCTCGGCCGCGCCCTCCCAGTCGGCGTGCTCCGGGCGCACCGCGAGCAGCTCGCCGACGAACGGCACGTCCGCCGGGGAGAGCCCGACGCCGGCGCACAGCCGGTCGCGGACCTCCAGGTGGGTGCGCGGCAGGTTGGAGCGCCGGTCGGCGAGGCTCGCGAGCTCGGCCTTGACGTCGGCGGTCTCCTGCTCGACGGCACGCACCTCCGCGGCGACCTCGCTCGCCCGCTCCTCCGCCCGGGCGAGGCCGTCGCGCACGCGCACCGCGGCGTCGTCGGCCGCACGTCGCAGCGCGGCGAACGCCTCGGCGTCGACCAGCGCGGCTGCCACGGCCGCCGCCCCGCCGCCGAACCCTGGCTCGCTCCCCACGACGCCCTCACCCTGGGGGGAGACCCCGGGTTCGGCAGCCTCGGGTGCAGCGAGAGTGAGGCCCGCCGCGGCGGCGTAGCCCGCGAGCTGGGCGACGCGGCGCTCGCGCGCGGCGCGCTCGACCTCGCGGCGCGCGACCTCGCCCTCGATCGCGGCGAGCCGGTCGCCGCCGTGGCCCGCGCGCTCGAGCTCGAGCCGCTGCCGCTCGGCCGCGAGGAGCCCCAGCTCGTCGCCGACCCGCTGGCGGCGGGACTCGCCGTCCGCGACGCGCTCGTCGAGCGCGCCGATGAGCCCGTCGAGGTCGGCCACGCGGCGCGACGCCGTGAACGCGCGCAGGGCGTCGCGGCGCGCCACGAGCGCGGCGGACCGCTCCCCCAGCGCGTCGTGCGCGTCGCAGTCCGCGAGCAGGGGCGCGAGGCGCTCGATCTGCGCGGTGGCCCGCACGACGGCGTCGTGCGCGCTCGTGAGGTCGTCGAAGTGGGCGACGAGCCGGTCCGTCCACCGGTCGGCGTCGAACGGCTCGAGCATGTGCTCGCGCACGAACTCGCCGAGGTCGCCGACCGACTTCATGGACACGGTCTGGTGGAACAGGTCCATCGCCTGCTCCGACGGGATGCCGAGCAGGCGGCGGAAGTCGCGCCCGTACTCGGGGAAGTGGTCGCGCACCTGGGCGCCGGACTCGCGCAGCCGACGCCGCAGCGCCGCCACGTCGCCGCCGAACCCGGCGAAGTCCGCCGTGATCGTCAGCGGGCGGTCGGCCGTGACGAAGAACCGGTCCGGCTGGCCCGACTGCCCCGGCGCGAGCCAGAACACCTGGGCGAGCGTGACCTCCTGGTCGAACCCGCGGTTGGAGAACCGGCCCAGCACCACCGAGTACGTGCCGCGCTCGCGCAGCCCGACGTGACGCGTCGTGCCCGTCGCCTCGTCGCGCTCGGACTTGTAGTGCCCCGCGACGTACGACCGCAGGGACCGCTCGCGCGCGCCCGCCCCCGCCGCCTTGTTGTAGGAGATGCGGTGCGACGGCACGAGCAGCGTCGTCACGGCGTCGACGATCGTCGACTTGCCCGACCCGATGTCGCCCGTGAGGAGCGCGTTGCGCCCGTCGAGGTCGAACGCCCACACACGCTGGTCGAACGTGCCCCAGTTGAGCACCTCGAGCCGCTCGAGGCGGAAGCCCGCCCGGGCGTCGAGGTCCGCCGCCGGGTCGTGCAGCTCGACCGCGCTGAACAGGCCCTCCATCACGCCACCGTCCTCGTCGTCGTGCCTGCGCTCGTCCCTGCGCTCGTCCCTGCGGCCGTCCCTGCGCCAGCGCTCGTGCCCGACGACGTCCCGCGCGCCCCGCCGTCCGCGGCCAGCTCCAGGTACTGCGCGAGGCGCGCGTCGAAGTCCGCGAGCCACTGCGCGTCGACGAACGCCTTGAGGATGCGGCGCACCTCGTACCGCCGCGCGTCCCCCGTCGCGGCGTCGGCGTCGTCGCCCGGGGTCCCGCCGTCGGGCGAGCCGTCCGGGTCGGGGCGGCCCGCCGGGCGCAGGAATCCGAGCTCCACGACGCGCCGGACGAGCCCGTCCACGCGGTCCACGAGCCGCGCCTCGTTGGCCGCCGCGCCGGCGTCCTGCGCGAGGAACACCCGCAGCAGGTCGACGATCTCCGCGCGCGCGAGCACGAGCCGCGTCTCGCCGCCCTCGGAGTCCGCCTGCGCGAGCCGCTTGCGCAGCAGCGCGAGCAGCAGGCTCACGTCGAACGGCAGCTCGCGGCGCGGGATGAGGCGGGGCACGCGCTCGTCGCGCTCGTGCTCGGGCTGCGAGCGCAGGTAGGCGTAGCCGTCGCCCTCGTCCACGACGACCTGGAGGCCCATCATCGCGACCGTGTCGCGCACCTGCGCCTCGCGCGCGAGCAGGTCGCGCCACAGCGCCTCGCCGGACTCGCGGTAGACGACGCCCTTGAGCAGCGACGTCACGACGACGGACAGCTCCGGGTCGCGCGCGGTGCGGGTCGTGCTCACGAGGTCTCCTCCGGGGCGGTGTCGGCGGTGTCGGCGGTGTCACGGGGGTGCGGGCCGGGCGGGGTGCCGGGGACGGAGACCGGGTCGCGCGGAGGACCGCCCGCCCCCGTGCGCCGCGCGTACGTGACGCGCGGGAGCCGCGCGACGCGCAGCACCGGGTCCGGCGCCCCGTCCTCGGCGACGGGCCCGGTCGGGGCCTCTCCCTCCCAGCGCACCTCGTCGGTGCGCTCCTCGTCGTGCACGACGACGAAGCGCGGGTCCTCCAGGGACAGGTACGTCACGAGCTCGGCCAGCCCGTGCTCGAGGGGCGCGTCGGCGAGCAGGTCGGCGAGCGCGACCTCCCCCGGGCCGCCGGGCCGGGAGAGCGTCGCGCGGACGGCCCGCGCGAGGCGCTCCGGGTCGACGTGCACCTGGTCGTACAGCGCGTCGACCTCGAAGTCGTCGTCGCCGGCCTCGACGTGGTCCGAGTCGAGCCGGGCCGTGGGCCGCGGCGTGAAGAGCGGCCGCTCCGTCGGCAGCACGACCTCCGGCGCGACGGCGTCGACCGCCATCCCCGGGGGGCCTCCCGCGCCCGGGCCGCCCGGCCTGCGGGCGACGTCGCGCGCGGCGAGCGCCTTCGCCTCCACGCCGCGCAGGATGTCCATGACCCGCCGGTTCTCGAGCCAGACCTGGTCGTCGAGGAAGCGGCGGAGCTGCTCGGAGAGGGTCCGCACGGTCGCCTGCGTGCGCTCGCCGGCGTCCAGCCAGTCGTAGTGCACGCGGCGCAGCCGACGGTGCTCGTCGTCCGCCGCGGCCCGCACGGCCGCGTCGTGGGCCGCGGGGGCCGCGGGTGCCGGCCGCACGACGTCGGGCACGATCGCGTCGAGGGACTGGACGCGCTCGACGAGCGCGGCGAACTCCTCCTGCCGGCGGCGGTCGAGGAGGAAGTCGTAGAACGCGTGGAACGACCGGCCCTGGTCGGACTCCGCGATGGCCGTGCGCGACCGCACGACCTCCTCGAGCAGCTCGCCCTTGGCGCCGTCCCAGCCGGTGATGCGCTCGCGCAGCTCGCGGTCGAGCGAGCGGAAGTTCGCCTCGACCTCGCGGAAGTCGGAGAGCAGGTCGGCGGCGGTCTGCGTGAGCTGCTGGTAGCGGTCGCGCTGCGCGGCGGCGTCGAGCACGGCGACGCGCCCGGCACGCACCTGCGCGATCTCCTCGTCGATCGCGGAGCGGCGCTCCTCGAGCTCGCGCAGACGCTCCGCCGGGTCGGTCTGCGTCCCGACGGCGAGCTGGCGCAGGAGCTCGAAGACCGTGTTGAGCCGCGACTCGGTGCCGACGAACCCGCGGCCGCGCAGCGACGCGACCCAGCGCACGGCCTGCTCGACGGCGGGCGTCGCGTCGTAGTGCGGCTCGCCGGAGCCCGGCGGGTACCAGGCGCGCAGCCAGCCCTGGTCCGGGTGCGCCCAGTGGTCGACGTACGCCTGCGGGGTGCGCGGGTACCGCGGCTCTGCACCGTCACGACGACCGCCGCCCCGGACGGACCCCCCGTCGACCGCCCACAGGTGGTCGTCGAGCCGCGCGACGAGCTCGCTCTCGGGGATCGCGCGCACGTTGTCCTCGACGAACAACGTGCCGAGGAACGACAGCACGAGCGGCGCCGTGTCCGCGCGCAGGAGCCGCCACGCCGCGCTCGACCGTCGCAGGGAGTCGACGTCGTCGTGCTGCACGCAGGTCCTCTCAGGGGAAGGGCGGCCCCGCGGGAAGCACGGGCGCCCCCAGATCTTAGGTCGGGCAGCCCCCGGCGCCCGGACGACCCACCGGTCGGACCGACCCGGCCCGACGGCGAGCGATGCACCAGCGCTCGAGAGATGCGCCCAGAGGTGCATCCGTCGTGCCGCCGTGCACCGCTCGGCAGCGGCCCGGATGCGGGGCCAGGATCCGGGACCATGGTCCCTGTCGGCCGAGGGTGCGGGCTTCGTAGCCTGGGTGCGGCGCCGAGCCGGCAGCGCGCCCACCCTGCCGGCCGGCGCCACCTTCTGCCCGCCCGCCGGGGCGTCCCCCGACCCGGCGGGGCCCCGCGGACCCGAGGACCGCCCGTGACCGGAACGACCACCGCCCTGACGGACGACGCGCGCCCGGGCCGGACGCCGTCGGGCACGGGGAGCGCGCAGGACGCGGCGTTCGACCCGTTCGCCCGCCCCACCGGCTGGACCCACTCCCGCGGCGTCCTCTTCGGCGAGATGCTGCTGTTCGGCCTGCTCAGCCTGACCGCGGCGTTCGTGCTGTCCTACGACGCCGTGCTCCTCGCCGCGAACCCGACGGCCACGCTGTCGTGCGACGTCAACACCGTGCTGTCGTGCGGGACGGTCGCGCAGTCCTGGCAGGCGCAGGTGTTCGGGTTCCCGAACGCGTTCCTCGGCCTCGTCGCCGAACCCATCGTCATCACGACGGCGGTCGCGGCGCTGGGCGGGACGCGGTTCCCCCGCTGGTTCCTCTTCGCCGCGCAGTGCGTGTACTTCCTCGGGGTCGTGTTCGCCTACTGGCTCTTCTACCAGTCGATGTTCGTGATCGGCGCGCTGTGCCCGTGGTGCCTGCTCATCACGGTCTCGACGACGCTCGTGTTCGCGTCGCTCCTGCACTGGAACGTCCTGGAGGACAACCTGTACCTGCCGCGCGCCGCGCAGGCGCGGCTGCTCGGGTTCGTCCGCTCGGGGGCCTTCGGCTACCTGGTGGCGGCGTGGCTCGTGGGTCTCGCGATCCTCGTGGTGCTCAAGTACGGCCCTGCGCTGCTGGCCTGACGGGACCCCCGCACGCGGCGAGCCACGCCGAGAACGTCCCTGCACGCCGTCGAGCACGAGGTTGCTCCCGGAAAGAGGACGGGAACGACAGCAACCTCGTGCTCGACGCGGACGGGGGTCAGCCGGTCAGGGGCTCAGGGGGTCGTGGTCCCCAGCGAGTAGGCGCCCGAGCCTGCGTAGGCGTGCACGACGAACCGGTAGTAGCCCGCTGCGCCGTTGTACGTCAGGGACTCGTTGGCCCCCGGCGACGTGGACTGCGCGACCGTCACCCACGAGTACCCGTTCCACTGCTGCAGGTACAGGTCGTAGTCGCTCCCGGCCGGGCCCGTGACGCAGCCGCGGTGGGAGCCCGCGGTCGCGGCCGTGTAGTACGACCCGTTCGGCTGCACGGCCGTCGCCCCGGCGGAGAGCGTGCCGGTGTACGTCCGGGCGTAGCCGGTGCACCCGGTCGGGGGCTCGGGGTCGCCGCCCCCGCCGTCGCTCGTGACGAGCGTGAGCCCGTACGCGGAGAGGATCTCCCCGACGGGCTGGAAGTACGTCGTGCCGCCGGAGCTGCAGTTGCCCGACCCGCCGGAGGTGACGCCCTGCGCCTGGTTGCCCGCGAGCAGCGAGCCGCCGGAGTCGCCCGGCTCGGCGCACACGTTCGTGCGGATGAGGCCGGTGATGGTGCCCTGCGCGTACGTGACCGAGGCGTTGTACGCCAGGACCGTCCCGCAGTGCCAGCCGGTCGTGGAGCCCGACCGGCACACCGACGCGCCGACCGGCGCCTGCGTCGCCCCGGCCACGGCCACGCGGCCGCCGGCGTAGTTGTTCACCGCGCCCACCGGCGTGTTGCCCGCGTCGACCTGGACCCAGGCGTAGTCGTTGCCCGGGAAGCTCGACCCGCGGAACGTGCCGGCGGGGCCCGAGGTGCGCGCACCGACCGAGCCGCAGTGCCCGGCGGTGACGAACCCGCCCTGGACCGCGAACCCGACGGAGCACCGCGTCCCGCCGCCGATCGTGTAGGCGTTGCCGCCCACGACGTCGACGAGCGGCCGCGGCACCTCGGTGGTCTCCTCGTACGCCACCGCGTCCGCGGGCACGCCCGCCGCCGCGACCTGCGCGGCGACGTCGGACTCGCCGCCCTCGCGCACGGAGACGACGACGCGGTTGCGCGTCACGTCGACGTACCAGCCCGGCAGCGCCGCCGGGTCGTCGGCGAGCGCGCCGTCGAGGGTCGCGCGCCAGGACTCGAGGTCGGCGAGCGTGTGGTCCACGGTCACCGCGGTGGCGCCCTCGGCCCGCACCGCACGGGCGTCGGCGGCGTCGGTGACGCCGACGTAGAGGACGTTCGCGGCGTCGTCGACCCAGGCGCCGGCGTAGTCGGCGCCCAGGCGACGCTCCAGCGCCGCCTCGGTGCCCGCCGCGTCGGACTGGAAGGCGAGCCGCGTCCGTGCGTCTCGCGCGCTGAGGCCCAGGTCGCGCTGCAGCGCGCGCTCCAGGCCGGGGGTCGTCTTGGGGACCGCGCGCACCGTCGCGCGCTGGTCCTCGGGGGCGGGCGTGCCCGCGACGGCGTGCGTCGCGGCCGCGCCCGTCAGGAGCGTCGCGGCGGCGGTGACCGCGGCGATCCTCCTGCGGAGTGGTCGTGTCATGTCGTCCATTCCCTTCGCCGGGCCGGGCGGCCCGGTCGAGGGTCACGCTAGGGAGACGTCCAGCCCACGCCCAGATCGCGATCAGGTCATACGCGGGCGCTATGTGCGGGCTCGCCCCTACGCGATCTCCACCGGGTGCTCGGCACGCCAGCGCCGGTAGCGCGGCGAACGCTGCACCGCGTCGCGGTGCGCCCCCGCGGCGGCGCGCGCGATCGCGTCGACCGGGAGGCGCTCGGCCGCGTCGCGGCGCCAGCCCACGTGGTGCGTCCAGCGCAGCGGAGCCCCGTCGAGGGCGACCGTCCGCACGCCCGGCGCGTCGAGCAGCACCGGCTGGACGAGCGCGACCGCGTGACCGCCGCGCACCTGGTCGATGCACGACGTCCGGTCCGACTCTCCCATCGCCCGCGGCGTGAACCCCGCCCGCACGCACGCGCTCACGAAGCACCGCTCGAAGCAGCCGCTGCCGGGGGCCGTGAGCCACAGCGCGTCGGCGAGCTCGCCCAGCCCGACGGCGTCCCGCGCCGCGACCGGGTGGTACTCGTCGACGAGGACGAACACGGGGTCCGTCGAGACCGCCGTCCACACGACCCCGCCCTCCGCCGGCGGGGCCGCGTCGCCGCACATGCCGACCAGCGCGACGTCGAGGGTCCCGCTCGCGAGCCGCTCCGCCGTCTCCTCGACGGACCACGACGTCGCCGTGGTGACGAGGAGGTCGTCGACCCCGAGCGCGGCGGGCAGCGCCGCGTGCAGGCGGTTCGCGAACAGCCCTCCGATCGCGGAGCTCACCGTCCCCACGCGGACGGCCCCCGTCGTCGCCCGGTCGGAGACGTGCCGCCGCGCGTCGTCGACGAGCGCCGCCATCGCGGGCAGCACGACGCGCGCGTGCCGCAGCACGAGCTCACCGAGCTCGGTCGGGCGCGCGCCCAGGCGGTCGCGCGTGAACACGCACCCGCCCAGCGCGCGGTCGATCCGGTTGAGCTGGGCGGTGAGGGCGGGCTGCGCGAGGCCCAGCGACGCCGCCGCCTTGGTCACGCTGCCCGACTCGGCCACCACCACGATCATGCGCAGGTGCCGCACCTCGAGGTCCATGCCACCCGAACGTATCGGTACGCGCCCGCCCTGTCTCGCCCGTCTCGCCCGCCTCGCGACCGCGACCGTCGCCCGACCCGGGCGTCAGCCGACCGGCACCAGGAACCCGTCGCCCACAAGGCCCCGCACGGTCGGCAGCAGCTCGCCCGCGAGGTCGTCCGCCGGCACCTCGAAGAGCGCGGCGATCGCCCCGACGAGCTGCCCGACGGTGAGCTCGCCGTCGCTCGCGCCGACGAGCGCGGCGAGCCCCGTCGACGCCTGGACGGCCCGCCCGAACCCGTCGCCCTGGCGCAGCAGGACGACCGTCGGATCGGGAGCGCCCGGCGTGTGGAACCGCTCCTCGGTCACGTCGGACGCGACGGCCAGACGCGCCTCCGCGAGCGCGGCGTCGTCGCGCGCCGTGAGCCAGTCGTGCGCCGCGAGCGACGCCGCGAGGTGGCCGCCGAGGGGCTGGCGGACCGGCCCGGTGCGTTCCTCGAGCCGGCGCAGGGTGGGGCGGGCACCGTCGAGCGGACGCCGCAACGTCACGATGCCGAACCCGACGGCCTCCACGTCGCGGGCCGCGAAGTCGTCGAGCCACGCGGCGTAGGCGGCGGCCCAGGCCGCGGGCTCGCGCTCCGGCGTCGTCCCGCCGTCGCGGATCCACGTCTCGGCGTACTCGGCCGGGTCCTGCACCTCGCGCTGGACCACCCAGCCGTCCAGCCCCGCCTCGTCGAGCCACGCCCCGACGCGCTCGTCCCACGGGACGCCGCGGCGGTGCTCCCAGTTGCCGAGGAGCTGGGCCACGCCGCCCGGTGCGAGCACCTCGCCGACGCCCGTCACGAGGTCGCGCACGACGTCGTCGCCCGCACGCCCGCCGTCGCGGTACTCGTACTCGGGCAGCGCGCCGGCGCCGCCGGCGCGGGGCGTGATGACGAACGGCGGGTTCGACACGACGAGGTCGAACCGCTCGCCCGCCACGGGCTCGAGCATCGACCCCTCGCGAAGCTCGATCGGTGCAGCAGGCCCCGCAGTCGTGTCGGGCTCCGTGTCGGCCGCCGTGTTGAACGCCCCGTTGAACGCGGTGTTGAACGCCGTGAACCCGAGGGCGCGCCGCGAGATGTCGGTGCCGACGACCGACCGCGCGTGCCGCGCGGCGTGCAGTGCCTGGATCCCGCAGCCCGTCCCGAGGTCGAGCACGCGCCCGACCGGGGTGCGGACCGTCACCTGCGCGAGCGTCAGGGACGCCCCGCCCGCGCCCAGGACGTGGTCCGGCGCGAGCCGGCGACCCGTCGCGAGCTCGCTCAGGTCCGAGGACAGCCACCACGTCACCGGGCCCGCCGCGTCCGACGCCGCGTAGGGCCGCAGGTCCACGACGGCGCGCACGGCGTCGTCGTCCGCCGCGCCCGCGGCCTCGACCAGGCCGAGCCGCCGGGCGCCGTCGACCCCCGTGCGACCCAGGGCGGCGTCGACCGCAGCGCGCGGGACGTCGTCGCCCAGGAGGAAGAGCGCGGCGAGCGCGTCCGTGGGGTCGCCCTCGCGTCCCCGCAGCGCGCGCCGCGCGGGCACCGCCTGCTCGCGGTGCAGCGCGGCCGAGGCGACGGGGCCGAGCACCCGCTCGACGCCGTCGACCGTGAACCCTGCCGCCGCGAGGTCCGCGCGCAGCGTCGCGGCGGCCGCCGCGAGCTCCGCGGGCGCGAGGCCCGCACCGGGCGCGGCGGGGCTCACGAGACCGTCCGGCGCGGCGGGCGTGGACGAGGCAGGGACGGCGTCGGCGGGAGGCATGGGTCCATCCTGGCGGATCCGCGCGCGGGGCGGTCGGTCCGGCCCCGGACGCGCCGGACCCCGGCGCGCCGAGGCGGGCCGGGGTCCGGAGGGAGCAGGGGCGTCAGCAGTTCTGCGTGCCGTACACCGCGACGTTCTGGGCGGAGGTCTGGAACGACTCGTCGGTCATGAGCGACGTGATGGAGGACAGGTCGGCGCTGGCCGGGTCGTCCACGGCGGTCTCGAGCGTGTCGGTGAGCTGGCGGAAGACGCCCGTCACCGTGTCCCAGTCGCCGCTGATCTCGGCGGGAGCCTCAGCCGCCTCGAGGGACGCGGTGAACGTCTCGAACTCGGTCACGGCGGCGGCCGGGTCGCTGGAGTCGATCGAGCCGAGCGTGCTCTGGGCGTCGAGGAGCGTCTGGTAGGCCGTGCAGAAGTCGCCCGAGGCCTCGGCGTCGCCGGACTCCTCCTCCGTGGGCTCCTCCGACTCGGCGCTGTCGGTGGACTCGTCCTCGGCCGGGGTCGTCTCCTCGGACGCGGTCGTCTCGGAGTCGGTGCTCGCGTCGTCGCCCGAGCCACCGCAGGCGGCGAGGCCGAGCACGAGGAGGGCGCTCGTCGCGAGGGCGGTCGTGGTCTTCGTGATCGTCAGTCGGTTGCGCATGAGCCCCATGGTTTCGCATGCCGTCGCGTCGCGCGCCCCCAAACCGCCGGGGTGGGGACCGCTCCCCATGTGGCGAGCGCCACGGGACGCAAGACCTGCGCGCCCCCGGTCAGTGGGTGCAGCCCGCCCGGAAGTAGTCGGTGACCGCCTGGGACGACGACGTGAGCGCGCCCGTGTCGATGCGCCGCCCGACGCGGTCGATCGCCCGGGACAGCTCGCCCGTGTCGCGTGCGCCGGTCGCCTCGACCTCGTCGGCGATCATCGTGAGATACGTCGTCACGACGGCCCAGTCGCGCGCGATCTCGCCGGGCGGCGTGGCCCCCGCGAGCGTGTCGCGGGCCGTCGTGAACCCCTCGACCAGCGCCTCGGGGTGCTCGACGGTCAGGTTCACCTGCGCCTTGGCGGCGACCCCCCACGCGACCTCCGCGTCCCGGCAGACCGGGTCGACGGCGGTCGCGGCGGCGGGGTCCGCCGTCGTGCCCTCGGCCTCGTCCCCCGGCTCGGCCGCCTCGTCGTCGGGCGTGGTCCCCGGGGCGTCGTCGGCGCCGCCGTCGTCCACCGGGGCGGCGTCCCCGCCCTGGGGCGCGGCGGGCGGCGACGGCACGGCGGCCGGGGCGGCGTCGGGCAACGACACGACGTCGAACGCCCCGCTCGCGACGACGGCCAGGCACAGCCCGGCGACGACGGCGAGGACCGCGGCGTGGGCCACGGCGCGCACCGGTGATTGCATGGCCCCTATGATGACGCCTCGCGCGCGCGAGGCGAACCCCGCGAGCCGTCCCGGCCCGCGGGTCCTGCCCGCCCGTCGGACGTCGACCCGTCGTCAGCCCATCGTGTTGACGATGAGCCCGATGTGGGTGAAGAAGTTCATCGCGCCGAACAGCAGGAACGCGACGCCGGACAGGCCCCACGCCCACCCGATGACGACGCGGACGACCCGGCGACCGGAGCGGACGGCGAAGGGGAAGAGGATCGCGCCGACGCCGACGAGCGCGATGAGCCCGGACATGAAGATCGCCTCGACGAGCGGGTAGGCGGCGAACGCGCCCGAGATGGGCTCCTCCGGCGGGGCGGCGAAGAGCTGGTACGTCACGCCGGCGATCGCGATGGCGACGAGGCCGAGTCCCATGCCGAGCACGAACACCGAGACGGGGCGGGCCACGGCCTGCAGGTGCTCCGTCGCGTCCGCGCGCTCCAGCGCGGTCCGGCCACGGGTCCACAGGTAGAACGCCGCAGCGACCAGCAGCACGCCGAACGCGAGGCTCGTCTCGCCGAAGATGATGTTGTCGAACGGGAAGCCGCCCGCGGCGAGCGGCCACGTGAGCGTCATGTGCAGCCCCGTCGCCGTGAGGATCGTGCCGAGCACGCCGAACGCGAGCGACCAGCCCTCGACGACGACCTTCCCCGGCGATCGGAGCAGCTCACGCCCGAGCATGACCAGCAGGATCAGCCCGGCGCCGACGGCGACGGACATCACGGTGTTGTACGTGGGCATCTGCGCCCAGTCGATGACGAGCCCCTCGGCGGCGACCATCTCTGTCCACTCCTCGTTCGTTCCCACGAGCCGCACTCACGACCCGAGGGCGATAACCATACGAACGTATAGGTTATTCCTCGCCCGCCGCACCGGGTCCGTCCGCACCCCCGGCGAAGAGACCCGCCCCGTCGAGGTGGAACCCTCCTCGGCCCGGAGCCGGTGGGTCGACCTCACTACGATGGCCGCGTGGACGAGGGAGCGGGGACCATCGACCGGGAAGCGCGGCGTGACGGGGAGAGCGCGGGGGCCGGGGCGGTCCACGACGCGACGCACGACGCGCCGCACGGCGCGCGCGCCACGGTGCAGGGACGCAGCGCGCAGCGGCAGCGCGCGATGGCCGAGGCGGCGGCGCACCTGCTCATCGAGGAGGGCTTCGGCGCCGTGACCCACCGCCAGGTGGCGCGGGCGGCGGGCGTGCCGCAGGGCTCGGCGTCGTACTACTTCCCGACGAGCGCGTCGCTGGTCTCGACGGCGGTCGAGGCCGCGGAGGACGTGCGCGCGACGGCGGCGCAGGAGCGGGCCGACGCGCTGTCGCGGGAGCCTCGTTCGAGCGCGGCGACGGCGCGCGAGCTCATCGAGACGCTGTACGCGCCGCACGTGGACGACACCGTGGTCGACGTGCGGCTGGACCCGATGCTGACGGCGATGCGCGACCCTGCGCTGCGGCCGATCATGCGCGCGTCGCGGCCGCGTCTGCTCGCCGCGGCGCAGACCGTGCTGGACGCGTCGGGCCACGCGCACGTGTCGGACGTCGACCTGGTGGCGCACGTCGTCGACGCGGCGCTGCTGTCCGCGGCGGCGGCGGAGGACGGGCGCGTGCTGGACCACGCGACCGAGACCGTCGCGCGCTTCCTGGACCACTGGCACTGAGGCGCACTAACTTACTTACCGGTTATTCAGTTTTGCCGGTAGAGTGGCCGCGCCCGGGCCTCCCGAGCGCGTGAGACGTGACCGCTCGACGCGCACCCGGGAACCGTCGCCGTCGCCGTGGAAGGACCGTCCGTGAGCACCCTCCCCTACCTCGACCCCGCTCTGCCCGTGGCCGACCGCGTCGAGGACCTCCTCGCGCGGATGACGCTCCCCGAGAAGGTCGGGCAGATGCTGCAGCTCGACGCGCGCGACGGCGTCGGGCCGGCGGTCCTGGACAAGCACGCGGGGTCGCTGCTGCACACGTCCCCGCAGAACGTGGTCGAGGCCCACGCGCTCACCGGGCAGACCCGGCTCGGCATCCCCCTGCTCGTCGCCGAGGACTGCATCCACGGCCACTCCTTCTGGGTCGGCGCGACGATCTTCCCCACGCAGCTCGGCATGGCCGCCACGTGGGACCCCGAGCTCGTCGAGCAGGTCGCCCGCGCCACGGCCGTCGAGGTCGCCGCGACCGGCATCCACTGGACGTTCTCGCCCGTGCTGTGCATCGCGCGCGACCTGCGCTGGGGCCGCGTCGACGAGACCTTCGGCGAGGACCCGTACCTCATCGGCGAGCTCGCGTCGGCGATGGTGCGCGGGTACCAGGGCGACGGCCTCGCGGACCCCACCGGCGTCCTCGCGACCGCCAAGCACTTCGCCGGCTACTCCGAGACGCAGGGCGGCCGCGACGCGAGCGAGGCCGACATCTCGCCGCGCAAGCTCCGGTCCTGGTTCCTGCCCCCGTTCGAGCGCGTCGCCCGCGAGGGCTGCGCGACCTTCATGCTCGGCTACCAGTCCATGGACGGCGTCCCGGTCACCGTCAACGGCTGGCTGCTCGACGACGTCCTGCGCGGCGAGTGGGGCTACACCGGCACGCTCGTGACCGACTGGGACAACGTGGGCCGCATGGTCTGGGAGCAGCACATCCAGCCCGACTACGTGCACGCCTCCGCCGCCGCCGTGCGCGCGGGCAACGACATGGTCATGACGACGCCGAAGTTCTTCGAGGGCGCGCTGGAGGCGGTCGCGCGCGGCCTCGTCGAGGAGTCGGCGATCGACGCGGCCGTGCGCCGCATCCTCACGCTGAAGTTCCGGCTCGGCCTGTTCGAGGACCCGCGGCGCCCCGACGTCGCGCGTCAGGAGGCCGTCATCGCCTCGGCGGAGCACACCGCCGTCAACCTCGAGGTCGCGCGGCGCTCCCTCGTCCTGCTCGCGAACGACGGCACGCTCCCCTTCACGGGCGGGCGCACGGTCGCCGTCGTCGGGCCGAACGCGGACGACGACCACACACAGCTCGGCGACTGGGCCGGCGCGTCGGGCCAGGCCGACTGGCTGCCCGACGGCCACCCGCGCGAGATGACCACGACCGTCCTCGACGGCTTCCGCGCCCTCGCCCCCGAGGGCTGGACCGTCACGCACGCGCGCGGCGCCGACATCCTCACGCTCGAGCCCGACCCGGAGGGCGAGCTGTTCCCCGACGGGCAGCCACGCCCGCAGGTCGTCGTGCCCGCGAAGCCCGACGACGCGCTGATCGCCGAGGCCGTGGCCGCGGCGCGCGACGCGGACCTCGTCGTCGCCGTCGTCGGCGACCGGATCGAGCTCGTCGGCGAGGGCAAGTCGACCGCGACGCTCGAGCTCGTCGGCGGCCAGGTCGCGCTGCTCGACGCGCTCGTCGCGACCGGCACGCCCGTCGTCGTGGTGGTCGTCGCGTCCAAGCCGCTCGTGCTCCCGCCGTCCGCCCACGCAGCGGCCGCGATCGTCTGGGCCGCGAACCCCGGCATGCGCGGCGGGCAGGCCGTGGCCGAGCTCGTGCTCGGGCAGATCGAGCCCGAGGGCCGGCTCCCGATCTCCTTCGCGCACCACGCCGGCCAGCAGCCCACGTACTACAACGTGGTCCGCGGCCAGCACGGCGACCGGTACGCCGATCTCACCCAGCGCCCCGCCTTCGCCTTCGGGGAGGGCCTGAGCTACACGACGGTCGACTACGCGGACCTGCGCGTCCTGGGCTCGGTGCACGGCCCCGACGACGTCGTCCGCGCCCAGGTCACGCTGACCAACACCGGCACGCGGCCCGTCCGCGAGACCGTGCAGGTCTACGTGAGCGACACCGTTACGTCGGTGACGTGGGCCGAGAAGGAGCTCAAGGCGTACCGCAAGGTCGCGCTCGCGCCCGGCGAGCAGGTGACGGTCGACCTCGAGGTCCCCGTCGCGGACTGCACGCTCGTCGACGCCCAGGGCCACCGGGTCGTCGAGCCGGGCGAGTTCGAGCTCCGCGTCGGCCCGTCGTCCCGCGAGGACGCGCTCCTGCGCGCGCCGTTCATCGTCAAGGGCTGAGAGCGGACCCGGTCCGCGAGACCAGCACACGACGACGCCCGGGCCATGGAGGCCCGGGCGTCGTCGTGTGCTGGACTGCTGCCGGTCAGGCGCCGGTCGCGACCCGCTCCGGCTCGACCGACGTCTCCTCGCGGTCGACCCGCGCCGCCCGCAGGCGGGACATGATCACCGCGCCGAACGCGATCGCCGCGGCGACCACGGCGATGCCGATGCGCAGCGCGTGGTTCGCGTCCGCCGGCACGCTCATCAGCACCACCGCGGGGGCGATGAGCACCGACACGAGGTTCATGACCTTGATGAGCGGGTTGATCGCCGGGCCGGCCGTGTCCTTGAACGGGTCGCCGACGGTGTCGCCGATGACGGTCGCCGCGTGCGCCTCGGAGCCCTTGCCCCCGTACGCGCCGTCCTCGACGATCTTCTTCGCGTTGTCCCACGCACCGCCCGAGTTGGCGAGGAACACCGCCATGAGCACGCCCGCGCCGATCGCCCCGGCGAGGAACCCGGCGAGCGGGCCGACGCCCAGGCCGAAGCCGACCGCGATGGGCGCGAACGCGGCGAGCAGGCCCGGCGTCGCGAGCTCGCGCAGAGAGTCGCGGGTGCAGATGTCCACGACCTTGCCGTACTCCGGGCGCTCCTGGAACGTCATGATCCCCGGGTGCTCGCGGAACTGGCGGCGCACCTCGAACACGATCGCGCCGGCGGCCCGCGTCACGGCGTCGATCGCGAGGCCGGAGAAGAGGAACACCGTCGCGGCGCCGAGGATCACGCCCACGAGCGTGATCGGCGAGATGATCTCGTAGTCGAGCATCGCCGTGACGAGGCCGCTCCCGACCGTCTGGACGTCCGCCATCGCGTGGCTCACGGCGTCGGCGTACGACCCGAACAGCGCGGTCGCGGCGAGGACCGCCGTCGTGATCGCGATGCCCTTGGTGATGGCCTTCGTCGTGTTCCCGACCGCGTCGAGGTCGGTGAGGATCTGCGCGGCCTCGTCGACATCGCTGCCACCGTCCCTGCTCTCCCCCACCGACATCTCGTAGATGCCCTGCGCGTTGTCCGAGACCGGGCCGAACGTGTCCATCGCGACGATGACGCCGACCGTGGTGAGCAGCCCGCACCCGGCGAGCGCGACGAGGAACAGCGCGAGCCACACCGAGCCGCCCGCGAGGAGGAACAGGCCGCAGATGGCGGCCGCGATCACGCCCGCCGTGTACACCGCGGACTCGAACCCGACGCCGATGCCGGACAGGACGACCGTCGCCGCGCCCGTGCGGGAGGTGGCGGCCACGTGCAGGGTCGGCTTGGACGTCGTGCCGGTGAAGTAACCCGTGATCCACAGGATGATGCCGGCGAGGACGATGCCGATGACGACCGCGAGGCTCGCGACGACGCGCGGGTCGGCCGCGAGGCCCGAGAGGTCGCCGAGGTCCGCGGTGCCGTCGAGCGCCGAGAACGACGAGGGCAGGTAGACGAACGCGGCGACCGCGGCGAGCACCGCACCGATGAGCGCGGAGAGGTAGAAGCCGCGGTAGATGGCCTTGAGCCCGTTCTCCTGGCCGCGGACGCGCGTGATGAAGACGCCGAGCACCGCGACGAGCGCGCCGATCGCGGTGACCACGAGCGGGAAGACGAGGCCCTCCTCGCCCATGGCCGCCTTGCCGAGGATGAGCGCCGCGACGAGCGTCACCGCGTACGACTCGAACAGGTCGGCGGCCATGCCCGCGCAGTCGCCCACGTTGTCGCCCACGTTGTCCGCGATCGTCGCCGCGTTGCGCGGGTCGTCCTCGGGGATGCCCTGCTCGACCTTGCCGACCAGGTCCGCGCCGACGTCGGCCGCCTTGGTGAAGATGCCGCCGCCGACGCGCATGAACATGGCGAGCAGCGCGGCGCCGAAGCCGAAGCCCTCGAGCACCGCCGGGGCGTCGCCCTTGTAGATCAGCACGACGCCCGCGGCGCCGAGCAGGCCGAGGCCGACGACCGACATGCCGACGACGCCGCCCGTCCGGAACGCGATGCGCGCGCCCTCGGTGCGTCCGCCGGGCCGGGTCGCGGCCGACGCGACGCGCACGTTGGCCCGCACCGCGAGCCACATGCCGAGGTAGCCGATCGCCGCCGAGAACCCCGCGCCGACGAGGAACGCCACCGAGCGCCCGACGCGGATGCCGCCGTCACCGGGCAGCAGGAACAGCAGGCCGAACACGATCACCGCGAACAGGGCGAGCGTGCGGAACTGGCGGCTCAGGTAGGCCCCGGCGCCCTCCTGCACGGCCTGGGCGATGTCCTGCATCTTCGCCGTGCCGTCCTCCGCGGCCAGGACCTGTCTGCGCAGGACGAACGCGAAGACCAGCGCGACGAGCGCGATCACCGCGATGACGGTGACGATGGTGAGACTTTCCGAACCGAGCGTGAGCATCCGTCCTCCTTGACGAACCGCGCGACCGTCGCGCCGGTCCCCTGCCGGAGCGATGGGGGTGAGTCTACGCACGTGTGGCGCACGTCACGACCACTCGTGCAGGACGTCACAAACACGGCGCGCCGACCGGCCCTGGGCCGCGCTGAACCGCGCTCTCCCGCCACCCCAACGAAACCCTCGACCCCGTCGTTGAGAAGGACAAGAGTGGTTCCACGAGCGGGGGAGGCGGTCGCGATGGCGCGATGGGAAGAGGTGCTGGACGAGATCGTCCGCACGCGGCGACGCGCCCTGGTGGGCTACGCCCATCTCCTGACCGGAGACGTCACGGAGGCGGAGGACCTCGTGCAGGACGCCCTGTTCCGGACGTTCCGGCGGGGCCGCGCGGCGACCGACTTCGCTCTCGCCGAGAGCTACGTCCGGCGCGCGGTCCTCAGCGGGTTCCTCGACGGCACCCGACGGCGGCGGCGCTGGGACGGCGTGCGCCACCTCCTCGCCCCGTCCGACCCGGCCGACCGCGTCGAACCGGTCGTCGAGGCGCGCGTCGACGTCGTCGAGGCGCTCGGCGTGCTGGCTCCCCGCGAGCGCGCGTGCGTCGTCCTGCGCCACTTCTCCGACCTCACCGTCCGGGACGTCGCGGAACGGCTCTCGCTGAGCGAGGGCACCGTCAAGCGGTACCTGAGCGACGCGAACGCCAAGCTCGCGGCACGGCTCGGCCCGCTGCGCGTCGCCGACGACGACCTGCCCGTCACGCCTCCCGTCCGCGGCACCGCCCCCTCCACCCCGCCCGCCCCGTCCGCCCCTGGAGGTGCGCGATGAACCGCCCCACGAACCCCGGCCCCGTCGACCTCGACGTCGTGCTGCGCTCGGTCGCCGACGAGGTGGTCCCCCGCACCGACGACGCGACGTCCGCCGGTCTCGTCCGCGACGGCGTGCGCCACGTCCGCCGGCGTCGCGCCGTGCTCGTCGGCACGGCCGCCGTGCTCGCCGTCGCCGCCGCGGGCGTCGGCGCGAACGCCCTGCTCGCCGAGGACCCTCGCCCCGTCCTGCCCGCTCCCGCCCCGAGCCCCGAGCCCACGCCGAGCCCGACGCCCACGTACCGGGCCGCGTTCCCCTCGCCCGTCACGACCGACGCGCTCCGGTGCGGCGCACCCGCACCCACGGCGACGGGCAGCGACCTGCTGGCGACGGCGTCGGTCGACCCGGCCGCCGTCACCGTCGCGTCCCCGGACCTCGTCGAGGTCACGGGCCGCGTGTCCGTCGACGCCGCCGCGCGCGTGAGCGCCCTGGACCCGGCCGGGCTCACCGGGTACGTCGTCGTGCAGGACGGGCTCGTGGTGTCGTCCGTGACGCCCACGAACCTCGACGGCGCGGCGCCGGTCGACCTCGCCGAGGGCGACGTGCTCGACCTCACCACGTCGGTCGACTCGTCCGCCTCGTGCGACCCCGCCGGCGTCACGGAGCACTCGCCGTCGCTCCTGCCGGGCGACTACGAGCTCGCGGTGGTCGTCCCCTGGGTCGTGTCGTCGTACGCGCTGGAGCGCGACGGTGCCTGGGGCGAGGCCGTGACCGCCGCCACCGGGTCGGGCGAGCCGCTGTTCGACGGTTGGCTCGTGACGCCGTCTGTCCCGTTCACGGTCTCGGCCGCCCCCGACGCTGAGCACTCAGCGCCCCCGGCGACCCCCGACCCGGTGCCCGGGGCCTTCACCGGCCCGACGACGACATTCCCCGCCGCGCCGTCGTACGAGGGCCTCCGGTGCGGCATGCCCGCCCCCTCCCCGACCGGCGACGAGCTCCTCGCACGGCTCGAGACCCCGGGAGCCCTCTCGGTGGCGAGCGGGACCGAGGTCACCCTCGCCGCCCGGCTCGCCGGGCTCCCCACGGCGCGCACCGAGACGGTCGACTTCCGCTGGCTCCGTGCGTACGTCGTCGCCCAGGACGGGGTCATCGTCAGCTCGACCGTGCCGGCCACCGACTCCGAGGCGTACGCCGTCCTCGAGCCGGGCGCGACCGAGCAGCTCGACCACGCCGTCACCACCGCGGTGGCGTGCGAGTGGGGGCTGCCCTCGGACGCGTCGCTGCCGCCCGGCGAGTACACCGTGCAGGTCGTGCACCCGTGGATGATCACGCGGTACTCGCTCCAGCAGCTCGACGGGTCGTGGGGCGCCGAGACCGCGAACGGGAGCCTCTACAAGGGCTGGCTCGTCTCGGCACCGGTCCGGCTGACGATCACCTGACCCGGCGCGGATCCGGGCCGGTCAGGGCCGGGCGTGCCCGTGCGGTGCGCCCGGCGTCGGCCGCTCCGTGCGGTGAGCACCCGCCGCGAGGCGGGCGACGACGTCGGGCCGGGTGAGCGGGAACAGGTGCCCCTCGCCCGCGAGGCCGACGCGCGGGACGGCGAGCCGGTCGGACAGCTCGCGCTGCTGCCGCAGGAAGCGCGCGCCCCCGCGCAGACCCGTGACGAGCAACGGGTCCGCCGCCGTGGACAGGGAGCGCCCTGAGTCGAGCAGCGCGCGCACGCGCGGCGCCTGCTCCCAGCTCGCGAACCACTCGTGGGCGAGCATCGTCCAGGTGCTCGCGCTCCCGTAGCGCACCCGCGCCACGTCGCGCGGGAGCGGGTCCGCGCGACGGGCGACGACCCGCACCGCCCCGCGTCGCAGGGCCGGTCCGGCCGTCCCGAGCGCGCTGCCGACCAGCGCAGCCAGCGCGTCCCCCGCCCGGGCGGTCGGCCGCCCCGGGTGCAGGGCCGGGAGGTGCGGCTCCCACGGGCTCGTCGGGTCCAGGAGCACGAGACGGCGCACCTCGTCCGGGTGGAGCAGCGCCCACTCCAGCGCGGCGAGCCCGCCCACGGAGTGACCGACGAGGCCCACCGGTCCGGAGCCGTCGACCCGCAGGGCCGTCCGCACCGCGTCGACCGGCCCGGTGACCGGGGTGCGCCACGCGTCGAGGACGCGGACGTCGTCGGTGCGCGCGGCGTCTCGGAGCTCGCCCACCAGCGGCGCGAAGTCCTCGGGCGTCAGCGCCAGCCCGGGCAGGACGACCCAGGTCGTCGCGCGGTCCGGCGCGTCCGCTCCTCGGCCTGCGCTCACGCACCCACCCTAGGGAGCGGGCCCGCGCCCCGCGCGGTACAACGTTTCGCGGGCGCCGCTCGTCTCAGAGTGCGACAAGACGAACGCACCCGCGACGTCCCACCTCGAGGAGGACCGTGCGACCAGCGACCGGCCAGGACCGCCCCGACGACGACCCGCTCACGGTGCTCGTGCGGGACCGCGGCAGCGCGCTCGTGGGCTACGCGTACCTCCTCACCGGGGACATCGCCGCCGCCGAGGACCTCGCGCAGGAGGCCGTGGTCCGCGTGTTCGTCCGGTCCCGTCGCCACCGGTGGCCCGACGCTCCCGAGTCGTACGTGCGCCGCGCCATCCTCTCGCTGTACGTCGACGGGTACCGGCGCTCCCGGCGCTGGCGCGACGTCGAGCACCTCGTCGCCGTTCCCAGGCACCGGGACGGACCGGCGGAGGCCGCCGACACCTCCGCCGACGTCCGCGACGCGCTACGAGCGCTCGCGCCGCAGGAGCGCGCGTGCGTCGTGCTGCGCTACTACGACGACCTCACCGTCCCGCGGATCGCCGAGCACCTCGGGCTCTCCGTGGGGACGGTCAAGCGCTACCTGCACAACGCCGTCGGCAAGCTCGAGACCCTCCTGGGTCCCCTCGACGACACTGCGGACGACGACACCGACGACCAGGTCGGGCTCGTGACACCCCACGCCCCGACCGCGCCTCGGAGGGCAGACGCATGACCCGCCTCGACGACTTCCTCCACGATCTCGCCGACACGCCACGACGCGAGGGCGTCGTGCTGCCGCTCGCCGACGTCCAGCACCGGGTCCGCCGCGGACGACGCGTCCGCCGCACCGCGACGGCCGGGATCGTGACGGCCGGCGTCGTCGGGGTCGGTGTCGCAGCCGCGGCGCTGGGACTCCCGGGATGGCGTGCCACCGAACCCCCGCCCGCGGCCACGTCCGCCCCTCCGGAGGTCGTCGCACCGCTCACCGGGACGACCGTGGCGTGCGGGACTCCCGAGGCGGACCTCGCCGCCACGACGACGCTCACGCTCACCGGGCCGGGCGGGGCCGGGGTCCTCGGCGTGCAGGACGGAGACGGTGACGTCGGGTCCCTCGAGCTCACGAACCACGGCGAGGAGCCGTTCGTCGCGGCGTCGAACGGATTCGCACGCACGGTGCTCGTCGACGACGCGGTGGTCGTCGCCGTGCCGATGATGGAGCCCGACCCGTTCCACGCGATCGACCTCGCGTCCGGGGAGCACCAGCCCTTCGGCATCACCCCGACGAGCCCGTGCGACGGCGGCGCGCTCGCGCCCGGCACCTACACCGGCTACTACGTGCTCCAGGTCGACGCGCTCGGGAGCACCGCCGACCTCGACGCCTGGGACGGCACCACCGGCACGTCCACGACGATCGTCAGCGCACCGTTCGAGGTCGTCGTCGGGTGACTCTTCCCGCCAGCGACCCGGGGTGAGGACCCCGCCGTGGGCGATGATGGGCGGGTGACCTCACCGACCACGCCCGCCGTGACCGACCCGACCCCCCACGAACGCGCGCGTGCGCACGCCCAGGACCTCGCGACCTTCGTCGAGGCGTCCCCGTCGTCCTACCACGCGGCGCACGAGGTCGCGCGCCGCCTGGAGGCCGTCGGCTTCGAACGGCTCGACGAGACGGCGGCGTGGCCGCCGGCGACCGGCAGCGAGGGCGACGGGCGCGCGGGCGGGCGGTACGTCGTCGTGCGCGACGGCGCCGTGATCGCGTGGGCCGTCCCCGCGGGCGCGACCGCGACGACGCCGTTCGCGGTCCTCGGCGCGCACACCGACTCACCCGGGTTCAAGCTCAAGCCGCGCCCGAGCGTGGGCCGCGAGGGCTGGTGGCAGGCGGGCGTCGAGATCTACGGCGGGCCGCTGCTCAACTCGTGGCTCGACCGTGAGCTGGAGCTCGCCGGGCGGCTGGTGACGTCCGACGGCGCGGAGCACCTCGTGCGCACCGGCCCGCTCCTGCGCATCCCGCAGCTCGCGATCCACCTCGACCGTGCGGCGAACGACGGGCTCACGCTCGACAAGCAGCAGCACACGCAGCCCGTGTGGGGGCTCGCGTCAGCGTCGGGACCGGCCGGGTCCGACGTCGCGGGCGCGGCGCACGGGACGAACGGCGGGGACGTGCTCGCCGAGCTCGCGCGCCACGCGGGCGTGCGCGCGAGCGAGGTCGCGGGGTACGACGTCGTCGTCGCGGACACGCAGCCGCCGCGCGTCTTCGGTGCGCACGACGCGTTCCTCGCGTCCGGGCGGCTCGACAACCTCCTCTCGGTGCACGCGGGGCTCGTCGCCCTGCTGGAGGTCGCGGGCCCGTCCGACCGACCCGTCGAGGGCGACGTGATCCCCGTGCTCGCGGCGTTCGACCACGAGGAGATCGGCTCGGAGTCGCGGTCCGGGGCGTCGGGCCCGTTCCTCGCGGACGTGCTCGACCGGATCGCGGCCGGCCTCGGCGCGACGCAGGAGGAGCGGCACCGCCAGCTCGCGGCGTCGCTGTGCGTGTCGAGCGACGTCGGGCACTCGGTGCACCCCAACTATCCGGAGCGTCACGACCCCGCGAACCGGCCGCTCGCGGGCGGCGGGCCGATCCTCAAGATCAACGCGAACCAGCGGTACACGACCGACGCGCACGGCGCGGCGGCCTGGTCCCGGGCCTGCGCGCGGGCCGGGGTGCCGAGCCAGGAGTTCGTGTCGAAGAACACCGTGCCGTGCGGCTCGACGATCGGCCCGCTCACGGCGACGCGCCTCGGCATCCGCACGGTCGACGTCGGCGTCCCCATCCTCTCGATGCACTCCGCGCGCGAGCTGACGGCGGTCGTCGACCCGTGGTACCTCTCCCGCGCGGTTGCGGAGATCTTCCGCGGCTGACCCCCCTCCCCCTCCTCCACCCGGCCGAACCGGTGGTCCTGGCTCGTCCCGCGCGTCGGACGGACCAGGACCACCTGTTCGGGCGGCCACGATCGCCTGGTCGGCGGTCGGAGGGGTCGCGGGGGCGGGGTCGGCGAGCGGGCTGATACGTCACTCACGTCCGGCGCGGGCGCGGACGCCGCGCAGCATCTTCTGCGTCATGAGGAAGCTCACGGGCTGGACCGCCTCGACGACGGCGCGGCCTGCGGCGCCGCGCGGGAGGTAGCGCTCGCGGACCAGCAGGCGTGAGCGCGGCACGCCGTCCTCGCCCGGCGGGAGCGGGCGGACGACGAACGCCCACGAGAACCGGAACGGCATCGTGTCCGGCTGCCCCGGGCCGGGCGTGCCGAGCAGCACGAGGTGCGATCCCGGCTCCAGCTCCGCGACGCGCAGCACGGCCTCGTCGGCGAGGTGGACGTCGTCGCCCACGGCCAGGTCCTGCCAGCGCTCCTCGATCGCGTCGGCGCTGCGGATGTCCAGGCCGACCAGGTTCTCCAGGGCGTCGTAGGAGTAGAAGCCGCCGCGGCCCTGGCCGAGCTGCACGAGCCACGGCCACACGTCCGCCGGTGGCGCGTCGATCGTGACGGCCCGCGTCGCGACGACGGCGCGCGCGTCCGGCACGAGGTCGTCGCCCGGCAGCACGCACTCGTGCTCGCCCTCCCAGGTGCCCCAGGTCTGGGTCATGCGCCGAGTGAGCAGGAGCGCCCCGACGGCGAGCGCCGTCGTCACCACGACCCGGACCCCGCGCACCGCTCCCATGCGTCGATCCTCGGCCGCGCGGCGCGCGCCGCGCGAGGGCCGGAAGTCCCGAGCGCGGCCGCCGTCGGCCGAAGGACGGGCCGGAGGTGGGAGACTCGGAGGCGTGCCGCACGCCCCCTCCCCCACCTCCCTGCGACCGACGAGCGCGGCCCTGCTCGACGTGCTGCGCGCGGGCGGGCGGCGCGACGAGCGGCTGCTGCACGTGCGCGAGCTGCCCGCTCGGGAGGGGGTGCAGGCCGACTGGCCGGGGTGGGCCGACGCGTCGCTCGTCGCGGGCTACCGCGCGCTCGGCGTCGAGCGCCCGTGGGAGCACCAGGTCGCCGCGGCCGACGCCGCCTGGTCCGGTCGGCACGTGGCGCTCGCCACGTCGACCGGGTCCGGCAAGTCGCTCGCGTTCTGGCTGCCCGCGCTCTCGGCGGTGCGGGCCGACGCCGCCGCGCGCGTCCTGGACCCCGGCCGCATCGAGTCGGTCGCACGCCGCGGCTCCGTGCTCTACCTGTCCCCCACCAAGGCGCTCGCCGCGGACCAGCTCTCAGGGCTCCAGCGGCTGCTCGACGCCGCCGGGACGCGCGACGTCCGGGTCGCGACGTGCGACGGCGACACCGGGCAGGACGAGCGGCGGTGGGTCCGCGAGCACGCCGACGTCGTGCTGACCAACCCCGACTTCCTGCACTTCGCGCTCCTGCCGTACCACCGCGGCTGGTCGCGGCTGCTGCGCGACCTGCGCTACGTCGTCGTCGACGAGGGCCACGCCTACCGCGGGGTGTTCGGCGCGCACGTCTCCCTCGTCCTGCGCCGCCTGCGGCGCCTCGCCGCGCACTACGCGCGCGAGGGCGACCGCCCGCCGACGTTCGTCGTCGCGTCGGCCACGACCGCCGACCCCGCGACGAGCGCCGCGCGGCTCGTCGGGGTCGAGCCCGACGACGTCGTGACCGTCGCGCGGGACACCTCGCCCGCGGGGCGCAAGACGTTCGCGCTGTGGGAGCCGCCCGTCGTCGTGGGATTCGACGCGACGTCCGCGGCCGGGCCCTCCGACACGCCCGCCGAGGGCCGCGAGGACGACCCGACCGTCCCGACGACGGTCGACGCCGCGGCGGAGCATCCCCGTCGGAGCGCGACGGCCGAGGTGGCGGACCTGCTCGCGGACCTCGTCATCGCGGGCGCGCGCACGCTCGCGTTCACCCGCTCGCGTCGCGGCGCGGAGTCCGTCGCGGTGCAGACGCAGGACAGCGTGCGCGTCGTCGACCCGCGGCTCGTGCGGCGCGTCGCCGCCTACCGGGGCGGCTACCTGCCCGAGGAGCGGCGCGAGCTCGAGGACGCCGTGCGCGCGGGCGACGTCCTGGGCCTCGCGACGACCAACGCGCTCGAGCTCGGCGTGGACATCTCCGGGCTCGACGCCGTCCTCATCGCGGGGTGGCCCGGCACGCGCATGTCGGTGTGGCAGCAGGCGGGACGCGCCGGGCGCGCGGGGGCCGACGGACTCGTCGCGTTCGTCGCCCGGGAGGACCCGCTCGACACCTTCCTCGTGCACCACCCCGAGGCCGTGCTCGACGCCCCGCTCGAGGCGACCGTGTTCGACCCCGCGAACCCCTACGTCCTCGCGCCCCACCTGTGCGCGGCCGCTGCCGAGAACCCCCTGCGGTCCGACGACCTCGCGGCGTTCGGCGACCCCGACGCGGTGCGCGGCCTGCTCGACGTGCTCGTCGCCCGGGGCGCGCTGCGCCGTCGTTCCTCCGGGTGGTACTGGACGCACGCGCAGCCCGCGTCGGGCATGACCGACCTGCGCGGCTCGGGCGGCGCGCCCGTGCGGGTCGCCGAGGCCCGCACCGGCCGGCTGCTCGGCACGGTCGACGCGGCGTCCGCGGACGGGTCCGTGCACGACGGCGCGGTGTACGTCCACCAGGGCCGCACCTACGTCGTCGAGCACCTCGACCTGACCGACCACGTCGCGCTCGTGCGCCGCCAGGACGTCGACCACGGGACGTGGTCCCGGTCCACGACGTCCATCACGATCGTCGACGAGCCCGCGGACGGGGACGTCGCCGCCGGACGAGAGGTCGTCGAGCGGTCCTGGGGGCCCGTCGGCTGGGGGTACGGCCCGGTCGACGTGTGCTCGCAGGTCGTGAGCTTCCAGCGCCGACGGCTCCCGGACATGCAGGTGCTCGGCACCGAGACGCTCGACCTCCCCGAGCGCACGCTGCCGACCATGGCCGTCTGGTGGACGGTCCCCGCGTCCGTGATCGAGGAGGCGGAGGTCGACGCCGACGAGCTGCCCGGCGCCCTGCACGCCGCCGAGCACGCGTCCATCGGCCTGCTCCCCCTCCTCGCGACGTGCGACCGCTGGGACCTCGGCGGCGTCTCCACCGCCCTGCACGCCGACACCGGCGAGGCGACCGTGTTCGTCCACGACGCCTACCCCGGCGGAGCGGGCTTCGCCGAGCGCGGGTACGAGCTCGGCGCGACGTGGCTGCGCGCCACGCGCGACGCCATCGCGCGCTGCCCCTGCCACGACGGCTGCCCGGCGTGCGTGCAGTCCCCCAAGTGCGGGTCGTACAACGCCCCGCTCGAGAAGGCCGCCGCCGTCCGCCTGCTCGACGCCGTCCTCGCCCACGCCCCCACCCCGTAGAACCGTGGTCGCGCGAGGTAGAGCCCTGGTTTGCGCGAGGTAGAACCGGGTTTCTGTGCCCGACGCCGCGTGGTCGCCTGGGCCGGTCAGGGTGGGTGGTCACCGCGACCAGGGCGCTCGTTCAGCGTGCGGTCGCCGGGCCGGCGCGGGCGGCAGCCGTCGCCCGGCCCAGCGCGACGCCGAGGACGGTGACGCCGGCGGTCGAGGCGACGTCGACCCGCACGACCCCGCCGCCCTGCTCTGCGCACGCGGTGACCGCCACCGCGTTGCGGGCCGCGACCTCACGGGCGCGGCTGCAGGGCTCCCAGCCGTCGCGGGCGGCCGTTGCCGCCGCGAGCGCCGCGAGGTCGGCGCCGGTCTGAGCCGCCCCGCGGGCCGCCTGGGCGTGCGCGAGCGCGCCCAGCCCGAGGGCGAGCACGAGCACGACGGCGACGATGCCGAGCACCAGCACCGTGCCCGCGCCGCGCTCCGCGTCGGGCGCCTCGTCGTGCCGCCCGGCCCCGGCCAGGGCAGCGCGGCGACCGGCACGGCGCCTCGCCCGCGCACGCGCGGCCGCGTCTCGCCGGACGGCGGCCCGCTCCCGGGTCATGGCTCGACCCACGCGACGGCCTCGCCGCTCGCGCGCAGTGGCGACCCCGAGAGCCACCCACCGACGACGGGCGTCGTGACCCGGACCTCGACCCACGGGTCGCCGCGCACGACGCCGACGGTCGCGTCGTCCCCCGCCACCCGGAGCGCCGTCGCGCGCACGGTCGCGTCGTCCTCGCCGATCGCCGCCGCACGGGCTGCGGCCCTCGCCGCGTCGGCGGAGCGCATCTGGGCGCCCGCCGCCGCGGCGAGGGTGAGGACGACGACGAGGACGAGGACGACCGCCGGCAGCGCGACGGCGAGCTCGGCCGTGACCGCACCCCGCTCCCGATCGCCGCGCGACCGGACCTCCGGCGAGCGCAGCGCCCGCGACCGGAAGCTGCGCCACGCACCGGTGCCCGCGCCTGCGTCCTGTCGCACGGCTCAGCCCAGCGACAGCGCGCTGCGCACGATGCCGAGCAGCAGCTCGCGCACCTCGCCGCTCTTCAGCACGACGATGAGCAGCCCGGCAAAGCCCGCCGCCGCGACCGTCGCGATCGCGTACTCGGCGGTCGCAAGGCCGGACTCGGCGTCCTGCCCCGTGCCGTCGCCCGTGAGGCGCGCGAGCACGCGCCGTACATGTCCTGCCATGGGTGCTTCCCCCTTCTCGTGGCCCGCGGTCGCGGGCGTGCGGCGCCACCGTGCCGCACGCAGGCGTGCTCACGTAGGGATCCGACTATCGATGGTGGACGGGACCCTCTCGATCCGGGCCTGTGGACGCCCACGCGCGTAGCATCCTGGCGTGGCACGAGCGTCGGAGGAGGGTGCGGCGCGGACGACGCGCCTCGACCGCGCGCGCCTGGCGGCCCTCGCCGGCGGAATCCTGTGCGTCGTCGTTGCCGTCCTGGTGGCGCTCGCCCCGACCGCCGTCGTGCGCTACCGGCACGCGAACGACGGTTCGATCGCCTGCCTGCTGGAGCAGCAGGCGCCACCCAGGTTCGACGGCTACACCGACCGCGTGGTCGGACGGTTCACGCTCCTGCCGGCCCGCCTCGACTGCACGTGGCATCTACCGGACGGCCGCGAGGTGCACACGTCCCGCACGGTCCTCCCCGGCATCACGACCGCCGCTCTCGTCCTGGGCGGGGTGGGGGTCTCAGGACTAGTGGTCGCAGGGCTCCGCGTCACCCGCCGGGAGCCGTCCGCGTAGCAGGGAGCCGAGGCTCACCGTCCGCCCACCAGACCTGACCCCAGCGAGACGAGGACGGGGACGAGCCCGACGAGCACGAACGCCGGGAGGAAGCAGGCGCCGAGCGGGAGGACGAGGTGCACGGCGAGGCGCGCCGCGGCGGCCTTGGCAGCGGCGGTCCGGTCCTGGCGCGACGCCTGCGCCGCGGCGCGCAGCGCGGGCGCGGGCGCTGCGCCGTGCAGCCAGGCCGGACGCAGCGCGCGCTGCACGACCGCGAGCCGCGGCGGGGCCGTCGCCCAGGCGGCGTCCCACGACGCGCCGAGGAGGAGGGCAGCGCCCGCGGCCCGCAGCGCGGCACCCTCACGACCACCGACGCTCGACCCGACGACGTCCAGGGCGCGCGGCACCGCGGCGCCGGACCGAACCGCGGCCGCGAGGAGCTCGAGGAGCACGCCCGTCTCGAGGGGCCCGGCGTCCTCCGCGCGCTCCCGCCCTCCGCGCCCGGCCCTCCGCGTCCCCACATCCCCCGTCCCGTCAGGGCTTCCGGCCGCACCGTCCTGCTGGGCCACAGCGCCGGCCCGTCGCACGACGGCCGCCCGCGCCGCCCACCACGGCGTCGTCGCCGCCAGGACCCACGCCGTCACCAGGAGCGCGCTCACCGGTCCTCCCCCGCGGCGCGTGCCCGCTCGACGAGCCGCCCGGACCACGTGCGTCCCGCGAGCAGGAGCAGGAGCCCGAGGAGCACCCCGACGGACCCGATGCCGCCGTCGGTCGCGGTGCCGAGCGGGTCGGCGCCGAGGACGTAGCCCAGCAGGACGCCCACGGCCGGGAGCCACAGGAGCACGCGCGCGGTCGCCCGCGGCCCGGCGAGCGCGGCGTCCCGCTCCGCGCGGGCCTCCGCGTCCGCCGCCACGGAGGCCGCGACCTCGTCGAGCACCGGGGCCAGCGGTGCGCCCACCTCGACCGCCAGCCGGCAGGCCGCCACGAGGGCGCGCGCGGTGGGCAGCCCGCCCACGTGCGGCGCGAGGTCGACGACGCGGGGGACGCCCGCGGCGTCGACCCGCACCCCGAGGGCCCGCTCCCACGCGGCACCGGGCGCGGCCCCGGACCGCAGGAGCGACCCCACCTGCGTCACGACGACGCGCACGAGCTCCGGCACGGCCTGTGCCCGGGACCGGCCCCGCAGGTGCAGCCGTCGCCCGGGCCGCGGCGACCACGGGCCGACGACGCCGCGGGCCCGGCGCCCGCCCCGCGCCGTCGCGCACCAGACCGCGGCACCGACCAGCGCACCCACGAGGACCGTCACGTCGACCTCACGCGCACCACCGCGCCACGAGCTCGTCCCAGGCCGGGCCCGCGACGGGCCCCTCGTCCTCGCCGGAAGACCCACCGCGCGGAACCGCCCCGTCCCACGAGCCCGCGACGTCGACCCGGAGCCCGGCCCGGACGTCGCCTCGCACGACACCGATCTGGGCGAGCACGCGCCGGGTCGTGCCGCCCGCGCGCACGCGGCGCAGGTGCAGCACCACGTCGAGCCCGCCGACGGCCTGCGCCGCCACGGCGGCACGGTCCATCCCCGCGAGGGCCGCGAGCGCCTCCAGGCGGGCGGGGATCACCTCGACGTCGTTGGCGTGGATGGTCGCCAGCCCGCCCTCGTGGCCGGTGTTGAGCGCCATGAGCACCTCGCGGACCTCCGCACCGCGGCACTCGCCCAGCACGATGCGGTCGGGTCGCATCCGCAGCGCGGCGCGCACGAGGTCGGCGAGGTCGACGCCGCCCGCGCCCTCGACGTTCGCCCGGCGTGCGGTGAGCGGGACGACGTGCGGGTGGTCCGGGTCGAGCTCGCGCGCCTCCTCGACGCAGACGATGCGCTCGTCGGGCGGGACGAGCGCGAGCAGCGCGGCGAGCAGCGTCGTCTTGCCGGTCCCGGTCCCACCGGAGACGAGCACGCTCGCGCGCGCCGCGACGAGCCCGCGCAGGACCGGCTCCCAGTCGCGCGGGACCGTGCCGGACGCGACGAGGTCGGCCAGGCCGAACGTCCGCGTCCGCAGCACGCGCAGCGAGATCACGGCCCCGGCCCCGCACACGGGCGCCACCACCGCGTGGAGGCGCGTCCCGTCGGGGAGCCGGGCGTCGACCACGGGCGAGGCGTCGTCGAGGCGCTGGCCGCCCGCGGCGGCGAGCCGCACGGCCAGCGACCGCACGGCCTCCGGCCCTCCGAGCGGGACGACGACGCGTTCGAGCCCGGCGCCGCGGTCGACCCAGACCTCGTCGGGCCCGTTGACGAGCACGTCGGTCACCCCCGGCTCGTCGAGGTAGCGCTGGAGCGGTCCGGCGCCGAAGATCTCCGCGTGCGCCGTGCGCGTCAGCTCCCGCAGGGCGGTCGTGCCGAGCACGCGCCCGGACGCCCGCAGCGCGTCGGCGACGGCCGCGTCGTCGGGTCCCGCCGAGCCCGGGCCAGGCTCCGCGCCGGCCCGCACGAGGCGGTCCCGGACGCCGTCCAGCAGCGGGCCGCGCCCCCGTTCCGAGCGTCCCGGCTTGGCGTCGCGCCCGCTCACCCGAGGCTCCCCGCGTACCGCGCCGCGAGGTCACGTCCCGCGCGGACGACCGGCCCGCGCCCGACGCACGGGCCCTGGCCGCGCTCGATCGCTCCGGCGAGGCCCCGGTCCCAGCCGACCGTCGTGGCGACCCCGAGCCCGACGGCGTCCGCGACCTCGCCGCCGGACAACCGCCCCGGAGCCGGCCGGCGCAGGACGAGCGCCGCCGGACCGGGGACCCGGTCGCGCACCGCCGCCGCACCCGCGACGCCGGCCACGTCGAGCGGCGTCACGACCAGCACCTCGTCGCACGCGCCGAGCAGCCCCGCGCCCGCGGCACCGGACCCGAGCGCGGCGCGGTCGACGTCGAGCACGAGCACCCCCGACCGGCCGGACGTGGCCTCGGCGAGCGCCGCCACGACGTCTGCGAGCGCCGCGGGCTCCGGGCCGCCGCCGCGCTCGGTGCTGACGACCGGGACCGTGCCCCACCGCGGCAGGCGTGCGAGGAGGTCCTCGCCGTCGAGCCGGCCGCGCGCGTCGGCGAGGTCGGGCCAGCGCACGCCCGGGTCCTGCTCGATGCCGAGCAGCACGTCGAGCCCGCCGCCCACGAGCGCGAGGTCGACCAGGCAGGTGGGGGCGCGCCGTCGTGCCACCGCCCGGGCGAGCGAGGAGGCGACCACGCTCGCCCCCGCGCCGCCGCGCGCTCCCACCACCGCCACGACCGTCCCGCCCATCGCGTCCTCCCCTACCGCCCGTCGACCGGCGCCCCACCCTGCCGTGGCCGGGCGGGCGGCGTCGGGCGGGACGTACCACCTGTGGACGGGTGCCTCGGCGAGCGCTCCTGTGGACGGCCACGTTGCGCGGCTAGGCTCGCGACCGTGACTCCGCTCCTGGACCCGACGGACCCGCCGCGCGCCGGCCGGGTCGCCGCGTTCTTCGACCTGGACAAGACGATCATCGCGACGTCGTCGGCCGCGGCGTTCTCCCGGCCGTTCTTCGCCGGCGGGCTCATCAACCGCGGGGACGTGCTGCGCAGCGCCTACGCGCACTTCCTGTTCATGGTGGGCGGTGCCGACGCGGACCAGACCGAGCGCATGCGCGCGCACCTGTCGAGCCTCGTGACCGGGTGGGACGTCGCCACGGTGTCGCGCATCGTCGAGGAGACGCTGCACGAGCACATCGACCCCGTCGTCTACGCGGAGGCGGTCGAGCTGATCGAGTCCCACCACGAGCACGGGCACGACGTGGTCATCGTGTCCGCCTCCGGGAGCGAGGTCGTCGAGCCCATCGCGGCGGTGCTGGGCGCCGACCACGCGATCTCGTCGCGCATGGCCGTCGAGGACGGCCGGTACACGGGCGCGATCGACTTCTACGCGTACGGCGAGAACAAGGCGGCCGCGATCCGCGAGCTCGCCGCGCGCGAGGGGTACGACCTGGAGGCGAGCTACGCCTACTCCGACTCGGTGACCGACGCGCCCATGCTGGGCGCGGTCGGGCACGCGTTCGTCGTCAACCCCGACCGGACGCTGCGCCGGCTCGCCGCCGAGCACGGCTGGGGCGCCCTGACGTTCTCGAAGCCCGTCGCGCTGCGCTCCCACCTCGCCGGCTCGACGCCGCTCCTCGCCGCGGCGGGGGTCGTCGCGCTCGGCGTCGTGGCGTGGCTGGTGTGGCGCACCCTGCGCCGGCGGCGCTAGGACCGCCCGCCGCGAGATAGCGACCCCCGGCCGAGATAGCGACTCCCAGCATGATCCAGAAGGGTTTCGGCGCCGGGGATCGCTATCTCGCGGTCCTGATCCGGACGTCCCGGACCAACCGCACCCGGGCGTTCGAACGGTCGTAGAACAGGGTGTGGAAGTCGCGGCCGACGGGTTGCGCTCCCCGCCCGCCCGGGCTGTGATGGAGGGACAACAGCATCTCGGCGGTACCCACGCGCAGGAAGTCCACGTAGGGACTCGCTGACCGGACGAGACCCGGCCACGACGGCCACCTCGCGCCGTTGCAGCGGACACGGTTGCACGCCTGATAGCCGCCGCGATGCTGGCGGGACGGCGCTCCTGACGGGGCGCCGTCGTCGTGCCGGGCGCGTGGTCGCCGCGCGATACTGGAGCCCATGACGTCAGCGCCGAGTGTCTCCTCCTCCATCACCGTCCGCCTGCAGGTCGAGGCGCGCCCCACCGCCGTGAGCGAGCTGACGACGGCGATCGAGCACACGGGCGGGATCGTCTCCGCCCTCGACGTCACGGCGTCGGGCCACGAGCGCATCACGGTCGACGTCACGGTCGCGACGCGCGGCGAGGAGCACGCCGGGCAGATCGTGGAGGCGCTGCGCGCGCTGCCGGGCGTCGTCGTGGACCGCGTCTCCGACCGCACGTTCCTGCTGCACCTGGGCGGCAAGCTGCAGATCGAGTCCAAGGTGCCGATCCGCAACCGCGACGACCTGTCGATGATCTACACGCCCGGCGTCGCGCGCGTGTGCGAGGCCATCGCCGCCAAGCCCGACGACGCCCGCCGCCTCACGATCAAGCGCAACACCATCGCGGTGGTCACCGACGGCTCGGCGGTGCTCGGGCTGGGCGACATCGGCCCGCTCGCCTCGCTGCCCGTCATGGAGGGCAAGGCCGCGCTGTTCAAGCGGTTCGCGGACATCGACGCCTTCCCGATCGCGCTGGACACGACCGACGTCGACGAGATCGTGCGGACCGTCAAGGCCATCGCGCCCGTGTTCGCCGGTATCAACCTCGAGGACATCTCGGCGCCGCGCTGCTTCGAGATCGAGGCGCGGCTGCGCGCCGAGCTCGACATCCCGGTGTTCCATGACGACCAGCACGGCACGGCGATCGTCGCGCTCGCGGCGCTGACGAACGCGCTCAAGGTCGTCGGCAAGGAGCTGTCCGACGTGCGCATCGTCCTGTCGGGCGCGGGCGCCGCCGGGACCGCGGTGCTCAAGCTGCTCCTCGCGGCGGGCGCGCACGACGTCGTCGTCGCGGACGTCGAGGGCGTCGTGCACCCGGCGCGACCGGGGCTGTCGCCGTCGCTCGCGTGGACCGCCGTCAACACCAACCCGCGCCACGTCACGGGGACGCTGCGCGAGGCCGTCGTCGACGCGGACGTCTTCATCGGCGTGTCCGCGCCCGACGTCCTCACCGGCGACGACGTCGCGCGCATGGCGCCCGGCGCGATCGTCTTCGCGATGGCGAACCCGCGCCCCGAGGTGGACCCGGACGACGCGGCGCGGCACGCGGCGATCGTCGGCACCGGGCGCTCCGACTTCGCGAACCAGATCAACAACGTCCTCGCGTTCCCGGGCGTGTTCCGCGGCCTCCTCGACGCGCAGTCGCACCGCATCACCGACGGGATGCTGCTCGCCGCGGCGCGCGCCCTGGCGTCCGCGATCCACGAGGACCAGCTCAACCCGACCTACATCATCCCGAGCGTGTTCAACCCCGAGGTGACGTCGCTCGTCGCCGCCGCGGTCGAGCGCGCCGCGCGCGAGGCGGACGCGACCGAGCCCGCCGCGCTCACCGGCGGGCTCCCGCGCGTCGCGTCCGCGACAGCATCCCCGTCGGCCTCGCCGGCCCCGACCACCCCGGAGGCCTGACCCGTGCAGCGCGTCACCACCCGCAACGCCGCGTTCCAGCAGTGGGAGGCGCTGCTCACCAACCGCACCAAGAGGCACCGCGCGGGCGAGACGCTCGTCCAGGGGGTGCGGCCGATCACGCTCGCCGTCGAGTCGGGCTGGACGGTGCGGACGTGGCTCGTCGACGCGGACCGGTCGCTGTCGGGCTGGGCCCACGCGATGCTCGACCGGGTGCGGACCCGGCGGTTCGCGGTGTCGTCGGAGCTCATGCGCGAGCTCGGCGGCAAGGACGACGACGCGCCCGAGCTGCTCGCGGTCGTCGCGACGCCGCCCGACGACCTGGGGCGGATCACCGTGGGCGGCCGCGCCTCCGGGGAGGACGCCGCGTTCCTCGGCGTCGTGCTCGACCGCCCCACGAGCCCGGGCAACGTCGGGACCGTCGCGCGCTCGCTCGACGCGTTCGGCGGCGGCGGGCTGGTCGTCGCGGGGCACGCCGCGGACCCGTACGACCCGCGCGCCGTGCGTGCCAGCACCGGCTCGATCTTCTCCGTGCCGACCGTGCGCGTCCCCGCGGGGCGCGACGTCCTCGACTGGGTCGCCGCGCAGCGGTCCGCCGGGGTCCCACTGACCCTGCTCGGGACGGACGAGGACGGCGACGTCGAGCTCGCGGACCACGACCTCACCGGCCCGACGCTCGTCCTCACCGGCAACGAGACGTCCGGCCTCAGCGCCGGGTGGCGCGAGGCGTGCGACGTCATGGTGAGCATCCCGATGCTCGGCTCGGCGAGCTCGCTCAACGCCGCGAGCGCGACGACGGTCGTCCTGTACGAGGCGGTCCGGCAGCGCCGGGCGCGCTGACGCTCTCACCCGGGAGCAGCCTCTGCTGCACCGCCGACAGCCGGTGCCGGGCATTTGCGAGCGGTCCCGCCGAATGGTGGACTCCTGTGACCGCGCTCACGACAACGGGTCTAGACTCCCCAAGGTCGGGGCCCACCATCGTGGGCGTCCGACCGTCCTGCGTCCGCCGCCGCTCCCTCGGCGACCCACGCACGGGCGCCGCACCAGAGTCGATGCGCACCGGAGGTCAGCGTGCCAGAGAACGAGTCCACCACCGCGGCGGCGGACACCACCCCCAGCCTGGAGAACCTCCTCCACGAGACCCGGAGCTTCCCGCCGAGCCCGGAGTTCGCCGCGCAGGCGAACGCGAAGCCCGAGCTCTACGAGGAGGCGCAGGCCGACCGGCTCGCGTTCTGGGCACGGCAGGCGAACGACCTCGTCACCTGGCGGACGCCGTTCACGGAGACGCTCGACTGGTCGCAGGCGCCGGTCGCGCGCTGGTTCGCGGACGGCACGCTGAACGCCGCGTACAACGCGGTCGACCGCCACGTCGAGGCGGGCCTGGGCGACCGGGTCGCGATCCACTTCGAGGGCGAGCCCGGCGACACGCGCACCGTGACGTACGCGGAGCTGCAGCGCGACGTGTCGCGCGCGGCGAACGCGCTCGCCGCGCTCGGCGTCGAGACGGGCGACCGGGTCGTCATCTACCTGCCGATGATCGTCGAGGCGGTCGTCGCCATGCTCGCGTGCGCACGGATCGGCGCGCCGCACTCGGTCGTGTTCGGCGGGTTCTCCGCCGACGCCCTGCGCAGCCGCATCGCCGACGCCGAGGCGAAGCTCGTCATCACGGCCGACGGCGGGTACCGCCGCGGCGCGGCCTCCGCGCTCAAGCCCGCGGTCGACGAGGCGCTCGCGCCCAAGGAGGGCGCGGACCCGACGACGGTCGAGCACGTGCTCGTCGTGCGCCGCACGGGTCAGGACACCGCCTGGACCGAGGGCCGCGACGTGTGGTGGCACGACGCGCTCGAGTCGGCCGACACGACCCACACGCCCGTCTGGGTCGAGGCCGAGCACCCGCTGTTCATCCTCTACACGTCCGGCACGACCGGGAAGCCCAAGGGCATCCTCCACACGACCGGCGGCTACCTCACGCAGTCCGCGTACACGCACCGCAACGTCTTCGACCTCAAGGCCGAGAGCGACGTCTACTGGTGCACGGCCGACATCGGGTGGGTCACCGGCCACTCCTACGTCGTCTACGGGCCGCTGCTCAACGGCGCGACGCAGGTGATCTACGAGGGCACGCCCGACTCCCCGCACCAGGGCCGCTGGTGGGAGATCGTCGAGAAGTACAAGGTCTCGATCCTCTACACCGCGCCGACCGCGATCCGCGCGTGCATGAAGTGGGGCGAGGAGATCCCGGCGAAGTTCGACCTCTCGTCGCTGCGCGTCCTCGGCTCGGTGGGCGAGCCCATCAACCCCGAGGCGTGGATGTGGTACCGCCGCGTCATCGGCGGCGACCGCACGCCCATCGTGGACACCTGGTGGCAGACGGAGACGGGCACGATCATGATCTCCCCGCTCCCCGGCGTGACGGCCGCCAAGCCGGGCTCCGCCCAGGTGCCGCTCCCGGGCATCGTCGCGGACGTCGTCGACGACGAGGCGCGCTCGGTGCCGAACGGCGGCGGCGGGTACCTCGTGCTGTCCGAGCCGTGGCCGTCGATGCTGCGCGGCATCTGGGGCGACCTCGAGCGTTTCAAGGACACCTACTGGTCACGCTTCCCGGGGATCTACTTCGCGGGCGACGGCGCCAAGAAGGACGAGGACGGCGACATCTGGCTCCTCGGCCGCGTCGACGACGTCATGAACGTCTCGGGCCACCGCCTGTCGACGACCGAGATCGAGTCGGCGCTCGTGTCCAACGAGATCGTCGCGGAGGCCGCGGTCGTCGGCGCGAGCGACGACCTCACGGGCCAGGCCGTCGTCGCGTTCGTCATCCTGCGCGGCGAGCACGCGGCGAAGGCCGCGGACGCCGAGGGGGCCGCCGCCGTGCAGACCGACCTGCGCAACCACGTGGCGAAGGAGATCGGCCCGATCGCCAAGCCGAAGCGCATCCTCGTCGTGCCGGAGCTGCCCAAGACCCGGTCCGGCAAGATCATGCGCCGCCTGCTGCGCGACGTCGCGGAGAACCGCACCGTCGGCGACGCGACGACCCTCGCCGACTCGTCGGTGATGGACCTCATCTCGGCCGGCCTGCAGAAGCCGTCGTCCTCGGAGGACTGACCGGCCTCCGCCGACCACGGGGTCGGTGTCGTTCTCGCGGGGAGAGCGACACCGACCCCGTCCGGACCCGGTCGCCCTCCCGCGCTCGGCGGTCGATATGCCCGTGCCCGGCGTCCCGCGGACGGCGTAGCGTCGGGACGTGCCACCCGTTCCCGCGGCCGACGGTCGCGCCCTCCTCGTCGAGCAGCTCGACCTGCGCAGCGACTGCGCGCGCTGCACCGGCCTGTGCTGCGTGGGGCTGCACCTCGTGCGCTCCGCCGACTTCGCGATCGACAAGCCCGCGGGCGCCCCGTGCCCGAACCTGCGCGACGACTTCGGCTGCGGCATCCACGC
This sequence comes from Cellulosimicrobium sp. NPDC030954, assembly GCF_055571305.1. Taxonomy (NCBI): domain Bacteria; kingdom Bacillati; phylum Actinomycetota; class Actinomycetes; order Micrococcales; family Promicromonosporaceae; genus Cellulosimicrobium; species Cellulosimicrobium sp. NPDC030954. The sequence continues at coordinate 382,116 of NZ_JBVIFN010000001.1, read as the reverse complement.
GCGGCTGCGCGAGTCCGGGTTCCCCGGCTGCGTCGCGTACGACTGCCTCGGGGCCGGCCAGCGGGTGACGGCGGCCGTCCGGTCCGCGCACGACGGTGCGACGTGGCGCGACGACCCCGCCGCCGCCCGCGACGCGTTCGCGGCGCTCCCCGTCGTCACGCAGCTCCACGAGCTGCTCTGGTACCTCGCCGAGGTGCTGACGCTGCCCGCCGCCGCGCCCGTGCACGACGACGCCCGGCGGGCCCTCGACCGGACCGCGCCCCTCGCGGAGCTCGCGCCGGCGGACCTCCTCGCGCTCGACGTCGGCGCCGTCCGTCGTGACGTCGGGCCGCTGGTCGACCGCGCGAGCGCGCTCGTGCGCGACACGGCCCGGCGCGCCGCGTCGCGCCGTCCTCCCCGTCCGGACGGAGCGGACACCGGGTCGCGGGCGGCACGCGGCGGACGACACGCCGAGGGGCACGACCGGGGGAAGCCGGGGCACGCCGTCGGGCACCGGGTGCCGGACGGCAGCGCGCGCCGCCGCCTGCGGCCGGGTGCGGACCTCGTCGGCGCCGACCTGCGCGGGCTCGACCTCACCGGGTCCGACCTGCGGGGCGCGCTGCTGCTGGGCGCCGACCTGCGCGACGCCCGGCTGGACGCCGTCGACCTCCTCGGCGCGGACCTCCGGGGAGCCGACGCGCGCGGTGCCGACCTCGCGCATGCACTCTTCCTCACCCCGGCGCAGGCCGGCGCCGTCCGCCGGGACGAGCGCACGACCCTCCCTGCCACGCTCCACCCCTGACCCGGGCGCACCGCGACATCGGCACTCCCTGTCGAGATCGGCAGCCGCGACTGCCGATCTGGACCGGGAGCGCCGATCTCGGCGGCCGTCGGCGCGGACGCAGTCGGCTCGACCGCCGTCAGCGCAGGGTGGCCCGCCGTGCCAGCGGGGCTGCGAGCACCGCGCACACGGCGACGAGGACCGCCGCGCCCCAGGCGAGCGAGCCGTACGACGAGAACCCGATGATCGCTCCGGCGAGGATGCCGCCGACGGCACCGCCCGTGTTCATCGCGAGGTCGGAGAGCCCCTGCACGGACGTGCGCGACGGCCCGGGCGTCGCGTCGACGAGCAGCGCCGACCCGGCGACGAGCCCGCACGACCAGCCGAGCCCCAGGAGCACGAGGCCGACCGTCAGCCGCGCGGAGTCCTCCCCCGGCGCGCCTGCGACGACGACCGCGGCCGCGAGGAGCAGCGCGCCCCCGACGTAGAGGACGCGCGCGTGCCCGACCCGGTCCGCGAGCCACCCCACGACCGGGCTCAGCGCGTACATGCCCGCGATGTGCGCGCTGATGACGAGCCCGACGACCTGGAGCGTCGCGCCGCCGTGGTTCATGTGGACGGGCGTCATCGACATGAGCCCGACCATGACGAGGTGGCTGAGGACGATCGCCCCGAGGGCGAGGCGCGCCGTCGGGCTGGCCGACACGACGGCCCACCCGGCGCGCAGGCCGTCGCGCCACGACGATCCCTTGCCGTCACCCGGTCCGGCCCCCGGCGCCGCGCCCGAGGCCGCGCCGGGCACCGCACCTGGCCCTGCGTCGGGCACCGCGTCGGACACCGCGTCGGCTGTCGCGCGCGACGCGAGCAGCGGGTCGGGTCGCAGCCAGACCACGACGACGGCAGCCGCCAGCGCGAACGCGACCGCCGCGAGGACGAACGGTGCGGCGCTCGGTGCCGTCGAGCCGTGCTGCGCGTGCGCGTCGCCGCCCAGGCGCAGGCTTGGCCCGGCGACGCGGTCGGCGAGCCCGGCGAGCGTCGGACCGACGACGGACCCGACCGTCGTCGCCCACACCACCACCGACAGGTCGCGCGCCCGCCGCTGGGGCGTCGCGAGGTCGGTCGCAGCGAAGCGCGACGCGAGCCCGGCCGCGGTCCCCGACCCGAAGAGGAGCATCGCCACGACGAGCAGCGGCCAGGAGCCCACGAGCACGGCGACGGTCGCAAGGACCGCCCCGCCCGTCGCGACGCCGAAGCCGAGGAGGAGGGACGGCCGCCGCCCGCGCTGGCCCGCGACGTGCGCGAGGGGCAGCGCGACGAGCGCGGCGCCGACGACGCCCGACGTCGACGTGAGGCCCGCGATCGCGTCCGACCCCGAGAGCGCGGACGCGACGAGCGGGGCGACCGCGATCCCGCTCGCGACGCCCACGCCGGAGAGCACCTGCGTCGCGGCGAGGGTCGTCAGGGTGCGGCGCTGCGTCGGGAGCGCGGGGACGTCGTCACGCACGTCGGAGGTCGGGGTCGACGGAGGCGTCGACGGATCGGGGGCGGGCGGCTCGGTGCTCACCGGAGCACGGTAGGTCCCGGCGGGCCGCCCTGACGAGCCCTCACGCCGCCACCGGGCGCCGAGATCCTGCCGCGTCGCCGCGCCCCGGGCTCGTCCCCAGAGCGCGCAAGACCCCGCGTGCGGCCTCACGGCCGGCCCGGTTCGCGCCGATCGTCGACGCGCTGGGCCCGTACCCGACGAGCTGCACGCGGGGGTCGCGGGCCGCCGTCGTGCCGTCGAGGACGATCCCGCCGCCGGGCGCGCGCAGGCCGAGCGGCGCGAGGTGGTCGAGCGCGGCGCGGAACCCGGTGGCCCAGAGGATGACGTCGGCGGGCTGGAACAGCAGGCCGTCGTCGTTCGCGCCCGGGGCCCACTCGACGCCCGACGCCGTCACCCGGTCGAACATGGGCCGGCGCCGCAGCACCCCGCTCGCGATCCCCGCGCGGTAGCGCGGGGAGAGCGGGAGGCCGGTGACGGAGACGACGCTCCCCGGCGGGAGGCCCGCGGACGTCCGCTCGGCGACGCGCGCGACCGCGGCGCGACCGAGCTCGGGCGAGAACTCCTCCTCGACCCACACCGGCTCGCGGCGCGTGACCCACGTGGTGCCGGACGCGTGCGGGGCGATCTGCAGCAGGAGCTGCGTCGCGGACGCCCCGCCGCCCACGACCACCACGTGCCGCCCCGCGAAGTCCGCGGCGGAGCGGAAGTCGTGCGTGTGGAGCTGGCGGCCGCGGAACGTCTCCATGCCCGGGTAGCGGGGCCAGAACGGCCGCGTCCACGTGCCGGTCGCGTTGACGAGGGTGCGCGTGCGCACGGTGAGCCCGCGCGCGTCCGGCCCGGTGCCGACCGTCGCGCGGACACGCAGCAGGGCGGGGTCGTCGGGGTCCTGGGACACGTCGTCGACGGTGACCGGGCGCACGACGCGCAGGTCGTTCTCGCGCTCGTACGCCGCGTAGTAGCGCGGCACGGCGACGTTCGCGCGCTCCGCGGGGTCGCCGGCCGGGAGCGGGACGCCCGGGAGGTCGTGCACGGCGTGCGTCTCCGCCATGGTCAGCGAGTCCCAGCGCTCCTGCCACGCGCCCCCGGGACCACGACCGCCGTCGAGCACGAGCGGGTCGAGCCCGGCGCGCCGCAGGTGGTACGCGGCGGAGAGCCCCGCCTGCCCGGCGCCGACGACCACGACGTCGCGCACGGCGCCCCACGGGCCACCGGCGCCCCCCGCACCCGTGCCCACCGTGTCCCGCACGTCCTTCACCTGGCTCACGTCCCCCTCAACGACCCGGCCCAGCCGAACCTTCCCCGCCACCCAGCAATGTGCCGAACACGACATGAGGGGCGTTATCGAGCTGATGGCGACCTCCATGTCGTGCTCGACGACGGGCAACGTCGGGTTCGGCACGGCGCGGGCGCCGGGGGCAAGATTGGGCGGTGGAGACCGCGATCCTCTGGCACACCGGGCCGCTCATCGACGACGTCGAGATCACGCAGGTCCACGAGCTCGCCGCAGCGGCCGAGAGCGCGGACGGCGTCGCGCCCCTCTCCGAGCAGCCGCTGCTCAACCTGCGCGAGGCGACCGACGACGTCGTGCACCTCCTCACGTGGCGCGAGGGCGAGCTCGCGGGCTACGCGCAGGTGGACAAGCGCGGCGACGCGCCGAGCGCGGAGATCGTGGTGAGCCCCGCGCACCGCCGGCACGGGCTGGGGTTCCACCTGCTCGGCAGCGCCGCCGACCGCGCGGCCGAACCGCGGCCGAGCGACCACGAGCAGGGCGCCGACCACGACGGGCAGCCGCACCCCTGCGCGGAGACCGACGGCGAGCCCGCCCGGGCGCCGCGCCCTCCGCTGCGCGTGTGGGCCCACGGCGACCTCCCCGCGGCCCGCGGCCTCGCCGCGCGGGCGGGGTACGACGTCGTGCGCGAGCTGCTGGTCCTCGAACGGCCGCTCGCCGGACCGCAGGAGCGCCCCGCCGTCCCCGACGGCCTGCGGCTGCGCGCGTTCGTGCCCGGGGACGACGACGACGCGTGGGTCCGGGCGAACGCGCTCGCGTTCGCGCACCACCCGGAGCAGGGCCGGCTCACCGTCGACGACCTGCACGCACGGATGCGCGAGGACTGGTTCGACGCGGCCGGCCTCCTGCTCCTCGAGCGCGACCCGGCGCCCGGCGACGGGGCGCCCGGGCTCGTCGGGTTCGTCTGGACCAAGGTCCCGACCGGTCAGCCCGACGGCGCGCGCGAGGGCGAGATCTACGTCGTCGGGGTCGTCCCGACCGCCCAGGGCGAGGGGCTCGGCCGGCTGCTGACCGCCGTCGGGCTCGCGCACCTCGCCGACCGGGGCGCCACGACCGCGGTCCTCTACGTGGACGGCGACAACGTGCCCGCCGTCCGCACGTACGAGCGCGCGGGCTTCACGCGGCGCGCGGTGCACGTGCAGTACGCGCGCCCGACCGCGCGGTGACCCGTGTCACGCACCGTTCACCAACTGGTGCCACCATGAACCCATGACCGACACGTCCACGCAGCGCACGCTCGACCCGGACCTCGCCGCGCACATCGCCGAGCACATCGCGGAGGAGCCGGAGATCGGGCAGGTGGGTGCGGAGCTCGACCTCGGTCCGCTGCCCGACGACCGGTTCGCCGACCGCGAGCTGAGCTGGCTCGCGTTCAACCAGCGCGTGCTCGAGCTCGCGGAGGACCCGAGCCAGCCGCTCCTGGAGCGCGTCCGGTTCCTCGCGATCTTCGCGTCCAACCTGGACGAGTTCTTCATGGTGCGCGTCGCGGGCCTCAAGCGCCGCATGGCGACGGGCATCGCGGTCACCGCGGCGTCGGGCCTGTCGCCCCGCCAGGTGCTCGACGCGATCAGCGAGCGCGCGCACGACCTCATGGCGCGGCACGCGCGCGTGTTCGCCGACGACGTGCAGCCCGCGCTCGCCGCGGAGGGCATCACGCTCGTCCACTGGGACGAGCTCGAGACGCGCGAGCAGGAGCGCCTGCACAAGTTCTTCCGCAAGCAGATCTTCCCGGTGCTCACGCCGCTCGCCGTCGACCCGGCGCACCCGTTCCCGTACATCTCGGGGCTGTCGCTCAACCTGGCGGTCGTCGTGGCCAACCCGACCACGGGCAAGGAGCACTTCGCCCGGGTCAAGGTGCCGCCGCTGCTGCCGCGGTTCATCGCCGTGGACGCGCGCGGGCGCCCGAGCGCGCCGACGTCGCAGACCGCCGCCCCGGACCGCGGGCCGACGTCGTTCGTGCCCATCGAGGAGGTCATCGCCCAGCACCTCGACCACCTCTTCCCGGGCATGGAGGTGCGCGAGCACCACCTGTTCCGCGTCACGCGCAACGAGGACGTGGAGGTCGAGGAGGACGACGCCGAGAACCTGCTCCAGGCGATGGAGAAGGAGCTCCTGCGCCGGCGGTTCGGCCCGCCCGTGCGGCTCGAGCTCACGCCCGGCATCAGCCCGCGCATCCGCGCGCTGCTCGTGCGCGAGCTCGGCGTCGTCGAGGAGGAGGTGTACGAGCTGCCCGAGCCGCTCGACCTCACCGGGCTCAACCTCATCGCGGACCTCGACCGTGCGGACCTGCACTTCCCGCCGTTCGTCCCGACGACGCACCGGCTCCTCGCCGAGGTGGAGAGCTCGTCCCCGACGGACGTGTTCGCCGCGATCCGCGAGCGCGACGTGCTGCTGCACCACCCGTACGACTCGTTCTCGACGTCGGTGCAGACGTTCCTCGAGCAGGCGGCGGCGGACCCGGCGGTCCTCGCGATCAAGCAGACCCTGTACCGGACGTCGGGCGACTCGCCGATCGTCGACGCCCTGATCGACGCCGCGGAGGCGGGCAAGCAGGTGCTCGCCCTCGTCGAGATCAAGGCCCGGTTCGACGAGCAGGCCAACATCTCCTGGGCGCGCAAGCTCGAGCAGGCGGGCGTGCACGTCGTGTACGGGATCGTCGGGCTCAAGACGCACTGCAAGCTCTCGCTCGTCGTGCGCCAGGAGTCGGACGGCCTGCGCCGCTACTGCCACGTCGGGACCGGCAACTACCACCCCAAGACCGCGCGTCTCTACACCGACCACGGGCTGCTCACGTGCGACCCCGACGTCGGGCAGGACCTCACGCGCCTGTTCAACCAGCTCTCCGGGTACGCGCCGCAGTCGCGGTTCCACCGCCTGCTCGTCGCGCCCCGCACCGTCCGCTCCGGCCTGGTCGAGCGGATCGACCGCGAGGCGAGCGCCGCGCGCGAGGGCCACGAGGCGTGGGTGAAGATCAAGGTCAACTCCGTCGTCGACGAGACGACGCTCGACGCGCTGTACCGCGCGTCGCAGGCGGGCGTGAAGGTCGACCTCGTCGTGCGGGGCATCTGCGCCGTGCGTCCCGGCGTCCCCGGCCTCAGCGAGAACATCCGGGTGCGCTCGATCCTCGGCCGCTTCCTCGAGCACTCGCGCATCTACGCGTTCGCGAACTCCGCGGGCCCGGCGATCGGCGAGGGCCCGGACAGCGGACCCGAGGTGTTCATCGGGTCCGCCGACCTCATGCACCGCAACCTCGACCGCCGCGTCGAGGCGCTCGTGCGCATCACCGACCCCGACCAGGTGATCGAGCTGCTCGACCTGCTCGACGCGTCGATGTCGGAGCGCACCGCGTCGTGGCACCTCGACGCCGACGGCACGTGGCACCGGCCGGAGTCGGGCCCCGACGGCACGCCCCTCGTCGACCTCCAGGCGAGCCTCGTGCAGCGACAGCGCCGCCGGCTCGTCGGGAGGCGGTAGCGGATGGGTGTGCCCTCCCCCGCCCTGCGCAGCGGTCTGCCCCTCGTGGACGCCCTCGGCCCGACGCACGTCTCGCACGCCCCGGTCATCGAGTCCGCCGGGGCCCTCGTGTGGCGCGTGCGCGACGACGACCTGCAGGTCCGGCTCGTCCACCGGCCCCGCTACGACGACTGGTCGTGGCCCAAGGGCAAGCTCGACCCCGGCGAGACCTTCCAGGCCGCCGCGGCGCGCGAGGTCGCCGAGGAGACGGGCAAGCCGGTCGTGCTGGGCGTCCCCCTGCCTGGCCTGCAGTACCTCACGCCCGAGGGCCGCGTGAAGCGCGTGCACTACTGGGCCGCGCGCCGGGCGTCACGGCGGTCCGACGTCGGTGCGCTCGCCGCGCGCGCCCCCGTCCCGCCGGTCTCTCCCCAGGAGATCGACCGCGCGGCGTGGCTCTCGGCCGACGACGCCGCGCAGCGCCTCACGCGACAGGCCGACCGCGCCCCGCTCGAGGCGCTCGTGCGCGAGCGCGAGGAGGGCCGGCTGGCGACGCACGTCGTCGTCATCGCGCGGCACGGCAAGGCCGTCGCGCGCTCGGCGTGGCACGGCGACGAGCAGGACCGGCCGCTCACCCCCGCGGGGCACGCCCAGGCCGTCGCCCTGGTGCCCGTGCTCGCGGCGTACGGGGTCGAGACCGTCGTGACGAGCCGCTGGGACCGGTGCGCGCAGACCATCGCGCCCTACGCCGGCGCGTCCGGGCTGGAGACCGTGAGCATCGACCACCTCACGGAGGCGCAGCACGAGCGCTCCCCCGCGCGCGTCGCGCGGACCGTCCGCGAGCTCCTCGAGGCCGAGCGGTCGTCGGTGCTGTGCACGCACCGGCCCGTGCTGCCCACCGTGCTTGACGTGCTCGGCCAGCACTCACGGCGGCCCGTCGCGAACGCGCTGCCGACGCACGACCCGTTCCTCGAGCCGGGCGAGATGATCGTCGCCCACGTCGCCCGCACGTCCAAGGGCCCGCGCGTCGTCGCGGCGGAGAAGGTCGCCCCGCCGCTGCACTGACCGCCCCCGACCGCACGGACGCGCGGCCCGGGCGTCACGTCCTGCGCGAGCAGGCTCAGAGCAGGATCGGGCTGAGGATCCAGTAGACGACGGCCGCGACGAGCGCGGCGGCGGGGATCGTCAGCACCCACGCGGCGCCGATGTTCTTGGCGACGCCCCAGCGCACCGCGGACAGGCGCTTGGTCGCGCCGACGCCCATGATCGCCGAGGTGATGGTGTGCGTCGTCGAGACGGGCGCGTGGAAGATGAACGCGTTGGCGTAGAGCACGACGGCGGACACCGACTCGGCGACGAAGCCGCGCGCCGGGTCGAGCTCGATGATCTTGCGGCCCAGCGTGCGCATGATGCGCCACCCGCCGGCGTAGGTGCCGAGCGAGATCGCGGTCGCCGCGGAGAGCTTGACCCACAGCGGGATCGTGTTGTCGTCCTGGAACCCGCCCGCGACGAGCGCCAGCACGATGACGCCCATCGTCTTCTGCGCGTCCTGGAGGCCGTGCCCCAGGGCCATCGCCGCCGCCGACGCCGTCTGCGCGATGCGGAAGCGACGGAACGCCCGGGCGGGCGCCGCGTTCCGGAACACCCACAGCAGCAGCACCATGAGCGCGAACGCGAGGCCGAAGCCGATGAGCGGCGAGAAGACCATGGGCAGCACGACCTTGTCGAGGATCGCGTCCCAGTGGACCGTGATGCCCGACGCGATCCCGACGCCCGCGAGACCGCCGATGATCGCGTGCGTCGAGGACGACGGCAGCCCCAGCCACCACGTGATGAGGTTCCACGTGATCGCGCCGACGAGGCCGCACAGCACGATCACGAGGCCCTGATGGGGTGGGACGTCGTTGACCGCGACGATGTCCTCGGCGATGGTCTGCGCGACGGCCGTGCCCAGCAGGGCGCCGATGAGGTTGAACACCGCCGCCATGAGGAGCGCCGCACGCGGCGTGAGGGCCCTGGTCGAGACCGAGGTCGCGATGGCGTTCGCGGCGTCGTGGAACCCGTTGGTGTAGTCGAACGCCAGGGCGAACGCCACGACGACGACGACGAGCACTGCCTCCACGGGGCTCAGGACTCCTTGAGGGCGATGGTCTCGACCGTGTTCGCGACCTTCTCGAAGGCGTCGGCCGCCTGCTCGAGGACCTCCACGATCTCCTTGAGCTTCATGAGGAGGACCGGGTCGGACACGTCGTCGAACAGCTCGGCGAGCAGCTTGCGGTGGACCTTGTCCGCCTGGTTCTCCAGGCGGTTGACCTCGACCCAGTACTCGGGGAGGTCGTCCATGGAGCGCAGGCGCGGCATCGCCTCGGCCGTGAGCTCCGACGCGCGCTGGAGCACCTGGACCTGCTCGGACACGCGGGCCGGGAGCTCGTCCACCTTGTAGAGGACGATGAGGTCGGCCGCCTCCTCCATGTAGTCCATGCAGTCGTCGAGCGCCGACGCGAGCGCGTAGATGTCGTCCCGGTCGAACGGCGTGACGAACGTCTGGTTGAGGCGTCGCATGATCGAGTGCGTCGCGTCGTCCGCGAGGTGCTCCGTCTCGCTGAGCTGCTTCGCGAGCTGCTTGCGCGTCGGGCGGTCCGCGCCCAGCAGCTCCGCCAGGAGCGTGGACCCTGTGACCAGGTGCTGCGCCGAGGCGGCGAGAAGGTCGAAGAACGAGGTGTCGCGCGGTGTCAGGCGCAGGCGCACGGGAGGCTCCGGAAGGGACGCGGGGTAGGGGCTGAGCTGGCGTCGGCCACAGGGGCCGCTCGGCCGCCGGACAGGCCGGTCGGCCGGGGTGGTCACGATCTCGGGTCGGATGATCTCTGGATGAACGCACGTCGAACTCTCGTCAAATGTATCCGACGCGCGGCGCGATGCTGGAATCGTCGGGGCGAAGGTCCCGGATCCTCAGGACGCTCACAGCCCGTGCCCGGCGTCCTCGCCGGGGCTGCCACCCGTCCCGTGCGCGACGACGCGGGCGCGGCGGGCGGGGAAGGCGGGAGAAGTTGGCGACGCCGGACCGGGAGCGCCTCTCGGCGCGTGGCCGCTCGTAGCGGCTGAGTGTGGAGCCCGGGGCTACCGCGGCCCGGCGTCGTGAACCATCGTACGTGCCGGCCGGCCCCCGAGGTACCTCGCCGACCCCGTGTTCGCGCTCCGCGAGAACCCCACCCCCCGACGTGCGCACCACCCCCGGATCCCGCACCCTCCGCCCCCACCAGCCGAAGCAGACCCCCGGGAGATAGACCCCTGGTCGCGCGACCGGCGGTTTCCCTCGGGGGTTCAGTCGAGGCGGTCCGCGCGCCAGAGCTCGGCGGCGTGCTCGAGCTCCTGCGCGGTGCGCAGGAGCGACCCGGCGCCTCGGGTCGTGCGCAGCGCGCCGTCGGGGTCGGCGACCTCGCGCGCGTCGGCGTCGAACGCGGCGCCGGTGGCGAGGATGCGGCAGAACGACCCGGCCCGTTCGAGCGCGACGGCGAGGTCGCCGGTGAACACGCCGGAGAGCACCGCGTCGACGAGGTCGCGCACGTCCTGGGGGCCGGGTGGCCGGGGGACGCCGGCGATGGCCTCGTGGACGGGGGCGGCGTCGACCCCGAGGCGGTACCGCAGCGTCACCGTCTGCGGGTCGCGGCGGACCCACTCGCGCAGGACGTACAGCCGCCAGAGCGCACCTGGCAGGGAGTTCGGGGCGGCGTCGGACCACAGGCCGGCGACGACGTCGAGCCCCTCCGTCTCGACGAGGTGGACCAGTCGCTCGACGACCTCCGGGTCCTCGGTGTCGCGCGCACGGTGGACGATCGCGTGCGCGGTCGTGTGCGCGACCTGGTCGCGCAGCGCGGGGTCGAGCTCGCCGGGGAGCTCGTCGGCGTCGCGCGGGTCGAGCATCGCCGGGCGGCGGGGTCGTTGCGTGCGGTCGGCCCGACCCGGGTCGGGCCGGTCTGCGGGGGTGGCGGGGACGTCGTCGGGCACGCGCCCAGTGTCCACCCGGCGGCGGCCCGGTCGCACCGGGCGGGCGTCGCGCGACGCCTGCGACCCGCTCCGGACGAGGCCCCACGGAGGCGGGGGCCCGTTCACCGCGCCGCCGAAAGCACCCCGCCCTACAGTGACGAGAGGGGCCTCGACCGGCTCCAGGACGGAGCGGAGGACGAGATGTCGAGCAGCGACGCAGCAGGTCACGCGACCGTGAGCGCGCGCAGCGCGCACCGGAAGGCGATCGGCCTTGCCGTCGCCGCCGCCGTCGGCGGATTCCTCTTCGGCTTCGACAGCTCGGTCATCAACGGCGCCGTCGCGGCGATCGAGGGCCAGTTCGACCTCGACTCGGCGGTCACGGGGCTCGTCGTCGCGATCGCGCTCCTCGGCTGCGCGCTCGGCGCGTGGTCGGGCGGCCGGCTCGCCGACCGCTGGGGCCGCACGCGCGTCATGGTGTTCGGCGCGATCCTGTTCTTCGCCTCCTCGATCCTGTCCGCGATCGCGTGGTCGGCGTTCGACCTCGCGATCTGGCGCTTCATGGCGGGCGTCGGCATCGGCATCGCCTCCGTCATCGCCCCGGCGTACATCGCGGAGATCGCGCCGGCACGGCTGCGCGGCCGCATGGGGTCGCTGCAGCAGCTCGCGATCACGGTCGGCATCTTCGCGGCGCTGCTGTCCGACCAACTCCTCGCGGAGACGGCGGGCGGCGCCGCCAACGAGCTGTGGTTCGGGTGGGAGGCGTGGCGGTGGATGTTCCTCGTCTGCGTGATCCCGGCGGCGGTCTACGGAATCCTCGCGATGCGCATCCCCGAGTCCCCGCGCTACTTGGTGGCGAAGGGCCGCGACGACGAGGCGCGCGCCGTGCTGGAGTCGGTCCTCGGCCCGGACGAGGACGTCGACGACCGCATCGCGCAGATCCACCGCTCGATCGCGGTCGACGAGAAGAACGCCCAGGAGGGGACGCTCAAGGGTTCGACGTTCGCGCTCAAGCCGATCGTGTGGGTCGGCATCCTGCTGTCGGTGTTCCAGCAGTTCGTCGGGATCAACGTGATCTTCTACTACTCGACGACGCTGTGGCAGGCGGTCGGGTTCGACGAGAGCCAGTCGTTCCTCGTCTCGACGATCACGTCGGTGACGAACGTCGCGGTGACGTTCATCGCGATCGCGCTCGTGGACAAGGTGGGCCGTCGTCCGATCCTGCTCATCGGCTCGGCGGGCATGACGTTGTCGCTCGGCATCATGGCGCTCGCCTTCACGCAGTCCAGCGGGAGCGGCGACAACATCACGCTGCCGGACCCGTGGGGACCCATCGCCCTCGTCGCGGCGAACGCGTTCGTCGTGTTCTTCGGGGCGTCGTGGGGGCCGCTCGTCTGGGTGCTGCTGGGCGAGATGTTCCCGAACCGCATCCGCGCGGCCGCGCTCGGCGTCGCGGCCATGGCGCAGTGGCTCGCGAACTTCGCGATCACCCTGACGTTCCCGCCGATGCTGTCGGCGTTCGGCGCCTCGATCCCCTATCTCATGTATGCCGTCTTCGCGGCGCTGTCGTTCGTCTTCGTGTTCAGCAAGGTCCCGGAGACCAAGGGCATCGAGCTCGAGGACATGGGCGATGAGCGCGTGAGCCGCACGACGCACTGAGCCCTCCTGCCGAACCCTTGCTCCGCACAATGGTTGCTGAAAGCAACTGCGAGGCGTATGCTTGCCTGCAGCAACCAAGGAGTGCCCGTGCCCGTCATCACCCCCGCCGCGACCACCGCGGACCCTGAGCTCGCACCCGACCCGTCCCCCGCGGCAGGCCTCATCCGCGCGCTCGACGAGCTGGCCCGCGCCCAGCGCGAGTCGGCCGTCCGCATCGCGCGGGACCTCGACATCCCGCGCTCGTCGTTCGGTCTGCTCCGCATGCTCCAGCGGTGCGGTCCCGTCCAGCTCGGGGACGTCGCCGCGAAGCTCCGCGTCGACCTCTCCGTGGCCAGCCGCCAGGTGAGCCACCTGGTCGACGAGGGCCTCGTCCGCCGCACCGTGGACGACGACGACCGGCGCGCCCGGACCGTCGAGCTCACCGACGCGGGGCGCGGGCTCGTCCTGCGGGCGTACGAGCACATCGACGCCCTCGCCGCCACGACGTTCGCCGAGTGGCGCGACGAGGAGATCGTCGAGGCCACGCGCCAGATCGAGCGCGTGGCGTCCGCGGTCGTCGCCGGCCACGCCGCACCCCGTACGACCGGGTGACCGACGGCGCTCGGCGGCACCACCGCCGTCGGGCACGTCCCCCGACCGCCGACCGCGCCGCCGCGCGGACCGGCCACCAGACCACCTGACACCGCCCCACGACACGCCGGCCCTCCGACACGGCCCCGTGAGCAAGGAACCTCAGCGCCTCATGACCAGCACCACCCCAGAACGCACCGCCCCGCCCGGCGGCGCCGAGTCGTCCATGACCCGTCGCGAGGTCATGGAGTCCCTCTCCGGGATCCTCCTCGGCATGTTCGTCGCGATCCTCGCGAGCTCGATCGTCTCGAGCTCGCTCCCCAAGATCGTCAGCGACCTCGACGGCTCGCAGTCGTCGTACACCTGGGTCGTCACGTCGACCCTGCTCGCCATGACGATCTCGACCCCGATCTGGGGCAAGCTCGCCGACCTCACCAACCGCAAGGTCCTCATCCAGATCGCGCTCGTCGTCGCGGTCGTGTCCTCCGCGCTCGCCGGCCTGTCGCAGAACGTCGGGACGCTCATCGCGCTCCGCGCGTTCCAGGGCATCGGCGCGGGTGGCCTCATGGCGCTCGCCACCGTGCTCATCACGGACATCATCTCGCCGCGCGAGCGCGGCAAGTTCATGGGCCTCATGGGCGGCATCATGGCCGTCAGCCAGATCGGCGGACCGCTCCTGGGCGGTGTCCTCACCGACGCCGTGAGCTGGCGCCTCAACTTCTTCGTCGGGCTCCCGTTCGCGATCGCCGCGATCATCGTGCTCCAGCGCACGCTGCACCTGCCGAAGGCCGCGCGCCGCGTCGTGCGCATCGACTACTGGGGCGCGATCCTCATCAGCGCCGGCGTGTCCTCGCTCCTGCTGTGGGTGACGTTCGCCGGGCAGAACTTCGAGTGGCTCTCGTGGCAGACGTTCGCCATGGTCGGCGGGGCTGTCCTCGCGCTCGTCGGTGCCGTGCTCGTCGAGCGCGTGACCCCCGAGCCGCTCATCCCGCTGCACCTCTTCAAGAACCGCACGTTCGTCCTCGCGGTCGTCGCCTCGGTCGCCGTGGGCGTCGCGATGTTCGGCACCGCCGTGTTCCTCAGCCAGTACATGCAGGTGGCGCGCGGCAAGACCCCGACCGAGTCGGGCCTCCTGACGGTCCCGATGATCATCGGCACGTTCGTCGCGTCGACCCTGTTCGGCCAGCTCATCACGCGGTACGGCCGTTACAAGGCCTTCATGGTCACGGGTGGCGCGGTCCTCGTGGCGTCGCTGTTCGCCCTGTCGACGATCGACTACCACACGAGCTTCACGCTCATCAGCGTCTACCTGTTCTTCCTCGGCGTCAGCATGGGCATGCTCATGCAGAACCTCGTGCTGGCCGTGCAGAACACGCTCGACGTCGACGAGATGGGTGCCGGCACCTCGACCGTCGCGTTCTTCCGCAGCCTCGGCGGCGCGATCGGCGTGTCCGTGCTGGGCGCGGTGCTCGCGACCAAGGTCACGACGTCGATCCAGGACGGCCTGACGAAGCTCGGCATCCCGGCCGACTCGATGGGCGGCGGCAACGCCGTGCCCGACGTCTCGACCCTGCCGGCGCCGATCAAGGACCTCGTCGAGAAGTCCTACGGCGACGGCATCGCCGAGATCTTCCTCGTCGCGGTGCCGCTCGCGCTGATCGCGCTGATCGCCGTGTCGTTCCTCAAGGAGGTGCCGCTCGGCACGAAGACCGGCCTGCAGGAGCGCCTCGAGAAGGAGGCGGCGCTCGCCGGCAGCGAGGCCCCGGTCGACGCAACCCCGGGCCGCGTGACCCTCGCCGAGGAGACGGAGTCGACGCTCCTCGAGGCCTTCGAGCCCGCGGGCGTGATCGACGACGAGCGGGCGGCACGCTCGCCCCGCTGACCAGCCCCGCGCGCCGAGTGCAGTGAACATGCGGTCTCGAATCGGTTCGAGGCCGCATGTTCCCTGCGTTCGGCGTGCTGGTCGCCCGTCCAGCGGGTGAGGTTTTCCGGACGAACGTGACCTCGTGCCGCATCGGGCGTCATGATGGGCGTGTGCCCGCCGACACCGCCCCGACCCGCACCGTTCCCGACGCCGAGCGCGCCACCGAGCCGGACGTCGCGTACGTCGACCTCGAACGCGAGCTGCGGGTCCTGCTGCGCCGTGGCGGGGCGGCGGCGACCGCCATGGCACGCCGGATCCACCCGGACCTCGAGGCGAGCGCCTACCCGCTGCTCGCGCACATCGCCGACCACCCGGGCGTCCGCGGCTCGGAGCTCGCCGCGCACTTCGGCGTCGGGCGGGCGACGATCTCGCGCCAGCTCAGCCGCCTCCACGCCCTGGGCCTCGTCGCGCGCGAGGTCGACCCCGACGACTCGCGCGGGCAGCTCATCACGCTCACGCCCGACGGCGAGACGCGGCTCCATGCCGCGCACAGCGGCCGGGTCACCTCGATCACCGAGGCGCTGGAGGGCTGGGACCGGCGCGACGTCGCGACGCTCGCGACGCTCCTGCACCGCTACTCCGAGGACGTCGTGCGCTGGTCCGCGAACCGGTGACGGCCCGCACCCCCGCGGCGTGACCGTGCCCGACGGCGTCCGTCCGGCCCGCGGCCTCGTCGCGCCCGCTCCCTCGCGGCCCCGGCGACGGCGCCGGCTCCTCGTCGCCCTCGCGCTCGGCCTGGTCGTGCTCGCGGGGCTCGTCGTCGCGACGCGCGTGCCCGACCCGTGGGGTGACGTCGGCGGTGACGTCCTGTACGCCGTCGCGACGTACGTCCTCGTGGTCCTCGTGCTCGCGCGCGTGCGCCCCGTCGTCGCGGGCGCCGTCGCGCTCGGCTGGTGCTGGGCGGTCGAGGCGCTGCAGGCGACGGGCCTGGCCGCGGCCGTGAACGACGCGGTCCCGCCCGCGGCGTGGCTGCTGGGCAGCACGTTCGCGGTGCGGGACCTGGTCTGCTATCTGGTGGGCGTCGGGATCGCGTGCGCGGTCGACGCGTGGGCCGGCGCCCGGTCGGCTACTGCTCGCCGGCCTCGAACGTCAGGCTGACCGAGTTCATGCAGAACCGGTCGCCCGTCGGGGTCTGGGGAGCGTCGTCGAACACGTGGCCCAGGTGCGACCCGCAGCGCGCGCAGCGCACCTCCGTGCGCACCATGCCGAGGCTGCGGTCGGTGAGGAGCTCGACGCGGTCGCCTGCGAGCGGGCTGAAGAAGCTCGGCCACCCGCAGTGCGAGTCGAACTTGGTGTCCGAGCGGAACAGCTCGTTGCCGCACGCCCGACACGCGTAGACGCCGACGCGCTTCTCGTCGAGCAGCTCGCCCGTCCAGGCGCGCTCCGTCCCCGCCTGCCGCAGCACGGCGAACTCCTGCGGTGACAGCTCGGCGCGCCACTCGTCGTCGGTCTTGACGACCTCGTAGGGCTGGTTCTCGTGGGTCTGGCTGGTCATGATCCACCTCCGACCATCCCAACCGCGCGCCCGGCCCCCGTGTTCCCACCGCCCCCCTCCGCTGTGGGCATGAAATGGGCCCGGTCTCGACGAGAAGACCGGGCCCATTTCATGCCCACAACAGGGTGGGTGACGAGTCAGCGCGGGCTGGACGTCGAGTACACCGTGCTCGAACCGCCGGCCGGGCGCTGCGCGCGGCCGCGGCCGCCGCGGCGGCGACCTGCGGACTGGCCCGTCGAGCCGTTGCCGGTGCCCGAGGCGCCGCGTCCGTCCCTGCCAGCGCCCTCCGGGCGACCCGCACCCGACGCGCGCTGGCCGCCCTGGCCGCGCTGCGCCGTCGTGCCCTGGCCGGCGCCCTGGGCCGCGGGACGACCGCCGCCCTGGCCGCCGCGGTTGCGGCGCGACGCGCGCGACCCGCCGTTGGTGGACGTGGTGCCGCGCTTCGCCTGCGTCTGCGGCGGCGTGATGTCCGCCGGGCGCACGTACTCCGCGACCTCGCCGACGAGGCCCTTGATCGTCGCGTCGCCGGGGGCGACGGGCTTCGGCTGGGCCGTGATCTTCGCCTTGCGCGTCAGGTCGCGCACGTCGCCGCGCTGCTCCGGGAGCATGACCGTGACGACGACGCCCTCCGACCCGGCGCGCGCGGTGCGACCCGAGCGGTGCAGGTACGCCTTGTGCTCGGCCGGCGGGTCGACGTGCACGACGAGCTCGACGTCGTCCACGTGGATGCCGCGCGCCGCGATGTCCGTCGCGACGAGCACCTTCACCGCGCCCGAGGAGAACGCCTCGAGGTTGCGCTCGCGCGCGCCCTGGCCGAGGTTGCCGTGCAGGTCGACGGCCGGGACGCCGTTCGCGGTGAGCTGCTTCGCGAGCTTCTTCGCCTGGTGCTTGGTCCGCATGAACAGCACGCGGCGGCCCGTGCCGGACGCGAGCTCGTGCACGATCTGCTTCTTCGCGTCCGCGTCGCGCACCGCGAGGATGTGGTGCGTCATCTGCGGGGGCGCCGCCGCGGCGTCGTCCACCGAGTGGCGCACCGGGTTGCTGAGGTAGCGCTTGACGAGCTGGTCCACGCCGTTGTCGAGCGTCGCGGAGAACAGCATGCGCTGACCCTGCTTGGGGGTCTTGTCCATGATGCGCTTCACGCCGGGCAGGAACCCGAGGTCGGCCATGTGGTCGGCCTCGTCGAGCACGGTGATCTCGACGGCGTCGAGCGTGAGCAGGCGCTGGTTGAGGAGGTCCTCGAGGCGGCCGGGGCACGCGATGACGATGTCCACGCCCTTGTCGAGCGCGGCGACCTGGCGCGACTGCGCGACGCCGCCGAAGATCGTCGTCGTCACGAGGCCGAGCGCCTTGGCGACCGGCTCCATCGTGGCGTTGATCTGGTTGGCGAGCTCGCGCGTCGGGCACAGCACGAGCGCGCGGGGGCGACGCGGCTGGCGCGACGACTTGGCCCACGACAGGCGCGAGACGGTCGGCAGCGAGAACGCGAGGGTCTTGCCGGAGCCCGTGCGGCCGCGGCCGAGGACGTCACGGCCCTTCAGCGAGTCGGGCAGCGTGGCGGTCTGGATGGGGAACGGGGAGTCGATGCCCTGGCGCGAGAGCTCGCGCACGACAGGGGTGGGCAGGCCGAAGTCGGCAAAGGAAGTCACAGGTGATGGGCCTCTCGGGGCTCAAGGTCGGGGTCCGCCGCACGCAATCCGGGGGGATCTCCACGACGCGGGGCGCGCGGGATCGCGCTGCCCTCGAACCTCCAGTGTCTCATGCCCGACGCCGCGGCACGGGTGAGGTGCGTCTCGTCGCGCCGTCCGCGGGCACAGCAGGCTGTGGTGGAATGGCGCGCGTGCCCGCGCTGACGTCCTCCTTCGCCGTAGCCCGAGCCGTGCTGTCCGACGGCGGCACCACCGCGGGCGGCGACGTCGCCTCCTCCGTGGGGGACGTCGTCGGGCAGGTGTGGCAGGCCGCGACGACGCCCGTCGCTCCCCCGTCGACCGCCGTCGTCGTCGCGATGGGCGCGCTCGCGCTGGCCGTCGTGCTCGTGACCCCGGTCTGGCGCGTCGCCCGGCACGTCGTGACGATCGCGCACGAGGCGGCGCACGCCCTCGCCGCGCTGCTCACAGGGCGCCGCCTGTCGGGCATCCGGCTGCACTCCGACACCTCCGGCCTCACCGTGTCGTCCGGCCGGCCGCGCGGGTTCGGCATGATCCTCACCGCGTTCATGGGCTACGTCGGCCCGGGCCTCATCGGGCTCGGGGCCGCCGCCCTCCTGCGCCAGGGCTACGCCGTCGGGCTGCTGTGGCTGCTCGTCGTGCTGCTCGCCCTCATGCTGCTGCAGATCCGCAACTGGTTCGGGCTGTGGTCCGTGCTCGTCACGGGCGCCGCCCTCGTGGGCGTGTCGTGGTGGGCGACGCCCGACGTGCAGAGCGCCGTCGCCTACGCCGTCACGTGGTTCCTGCTTCTCGGCGCGGTCCGGCCGGTGCTCGAGCTGCAGAGCGAGCGGTCGCGCGGACGGGCGGCGACCTCCGACGCCGACATCCTCGCGCGCCTCACGCACGTGCCCGGGCTGTTCTGGGTCGGGGTGTTCCTCGTCGTCACGCTGGGCGCCGCCGTGCTCGGCGGGTCGTGGATCGTGGGGCCGGCGGCCTGAGCCGACCTTCCCGGACACGACGACGGGCCGCCCGCCGGAGCGGACGGCCCGTCGTGCGACCAGAGACGCACCCGGAGGAGGAGGACGCGTCGTCGAGATCGTCCGGCGCGAACGCCGGGAGAACTGGTGGGTCAGCCCTGAGGAGTCAGGACGAACGCCGGGCCCTGCGCGTTCGGGTCCGTGTCGAGCGTGAGGTTCGCGAGGGTCGGGGCCGTGGCGGACTCCACGAACACCTTCGCCTCGCCGTCCTCGACGACCGTGTCGTCAGGCTGCGGGCTGGGCACGAGCGCGAGCTCGAAACTGCCCGCCTGGTCAGCGGACTCGGCGATCCGCAGACCGCCTCCCTCCGGGACACCGGCCTGGGTCTGCAGGTCGTGGACAGCGGTACGGGCGTTGTCGGTCAGGGTGAGCACGAGAGCTCCTCTCGTCGCCGGGCGGAACCCTGCGGGACACGTCCGTGCGGCCCACGCCTGGCCGGCGTGACCTGCCGTCGGTGCACCCTCCCGCGGGCCCCTCGGTCCACTCCACCGAAACAAGAACGGGCTCGACTCGCAAGCGAATCGCCCGATTCTCACCGAATTTCTCACGGAGCAAGACCGCGCGTGACAACGCCCGACGACGCGCGTAGGGTCCGCGCCCGAGCGCCCTCTACGCCGAGGTCGGCAGCTCCTGCCGAGATCGGCGATCCCGGTTGCCGATCTCGACCGGAGCTGCCGAACTTGACGCGAACTGCCGACCCAGGCACGCGGGTAGCCTGTGCCTGGGCGCCGGCGGCGTCCAGGGCCTCTAGCTCAATTGGCAGAGCTGCGGACTTTTAATCCGTAGGTTGTGGGTTCGAGCCCCACGGGGCCCACCAAGGACGTCCCAGATGGACGTCGCCGATCACGGACGCGTCCTTCCCGGCGCGACGGACGTCAGCGGATCGACGAGGACCCTGCGCCGCGTCAGCGGGCACGGCGACGGAGGACGACGTGCTCCGCGGTCACCAGGGCCGCGCACCCGAGGAGCACGAGCGCGACCGTCACCCAATTGGCCTGGACGCACGCGCCGGTCGCGTCGGACGACAGGGGGTTCAGTCCCCCGAGCGGCTCCTCGATGCACGTGTATCGCCGGCCGTCGTCGGTGACGTCGCGTGGTGCCGTGGTGACGAGCATCAGGACCAGGAGGAGCAGCGCGCTCGTGGCGGCAAGGAGGGCGCGGAACCGCTGACCCGGGGCGCCACGCTGCCGCACCGCCGGCCACACCGCGGCGGCCAGGAGTGCGAGGAACGCGCACAGCACGAGGATCGTGGACGGCATCGTGCCCGAGCGAATTGCGGGCCGGTGGCACGCACGGGTCGCCGCGCGGCGCGTGCGCCATGTGTTCATCCGCTGTTGGTTGTGCGCCGCGCCGTGGGGCCGGAACGTCGGGCCATGGCGATGGAGGACGAGGACCGCGAGATCGATGTCGTGGTCGAGCGGATCAGTGCGCGTTTCCCGGAGGTGCCGGTGGACGACGTCCGCGAGCAGGTGCTCGCAGAGCTCGGGCGGTACCAGACCCCGCACGTGCGCGACTTCGTCCCCGTCCTGGTGGAGAACGCCGTGTCGGACGTGCTGCGGTCGTGCAACCGTCCACCGCGCCCCGCGCGGAGGACGCCTCGACCGGACCGATGAGTCCGGGTGTGGGTGACCGTCGGTAGGTTCACCGGCGGGTCGAGCGGCCCGCCCCCGACGACGAGGAGCACGCATGTCCTTCCAGGCCTATCTCGACGCGGTCGAGGACAAGACCGGTCTCACCCCGCGCCAGCTCGTCGACCTGGCGCACGAGCGAGGGTTCGACGAGTCCACGAAGGCGACGCCGATCCTCGAGTGGCTCCAGGACGACTACGGGCTCGGTCGGGGCCACGGCATGGCGATCGTGCACGTCATCACCAAGGGCCCGCAGATCTCGTCGAAGCACGTGGGGTCCGACGGCACGCACCGCGACGAGTCCGACACCCTGTGGCTCGACGGCAAGGCGACCAAGCCAGCCTGACGCCCCGCGGACCCCGCGCGGGTCGCCCTGGCCGTGCCCCGCGCACCGGTGCCCGACGACGTCCCGCGAGCGGGCGGCATCGGGCACCGGTGCGTGCTGCCGGGTCAGGGACCGGGCGGCGTCAGAACGACCAGCGCTGGGCCGCGCTCTGGTTGCAGGTCCAGAGCTGGACCTTCTGGCCGTCGTGGAGCGGCGCCCCGCCCTGGGCGTCGAGGCACTTGCCGGACTGCGGGTTGCGCAGCGCCTGGGTGCCGGCGTCGTAGACCCACTTCTGGGCGCCCGTGCCGTTGCACGTGTAGATCCACACGACGGTGCCGTCCGCGGTCCCGCTGCGCGCGACGTCGAGGCACTTGCCCAGCGCGCGCACCGTCCCGTCGGACCCGCGCGTCCACTGCTGCGCCGCGTTGCCGCTGCAGCTCGCGAGCTGGACCTGGTTGGTGTCGGTCGGGTCGGCCCACGGCACGTCGAGGCACAGCGCGGTGCCGGCGCGGATCGTGCCGGTGCCGGTCGGCAGCCCGCCGCCCGGGTTCGGCTCCTCGGTGCCGCCGCCGTCGCCGATGGGCGTCGCGGTGCCCGTGAACGGGTCGAGCTTGATGTACGCAGCGGTCGGGTTGCCGTCGTGGACGAGCGACTCGTGCGCACCGACGTCGTCGAACGCGAACGCGTACGCCCTGCCGTTCGCCATCTGCTGGTGCGCGAGCTTGGCGTAGACGTTGGTCCGGGGGTCCTGGTAGAAGCCGGCGTTGCTGGTGTCGGGCTGGTTCGGGTTGGTCAGCGCCGTGGTGCGGATGAGCGCGGCGCACAGCGTGCGGGCGATGGGCCCGACGACGTGGTCGTTCGGCGCCTGGAGGTCCTTGTGGCACCCGTACACGCTCGACGCGTCGGGCTTCTTGAAGGCCGCCACCTCGGCCCCGGACCCGTTGCGGAAGCGGAACCAGTCGCCGTCGACCCGCCCGCGGAACTGCGTCCCGGGCTCGTGGGAGAACGGCGTGACGACCATGTCGCGCGTGCGGTAGGAGTTCCAGACCTCGGTGACGTACGAGTCGATCGAGGCCGAGGAGATCTTGCCGACGTCGATCCCGTGCGACGGGTTGAGCGCGCGCAGCCGGCTCCCGTCGGGCGCGCGCTGCACGAGCCCGCCCCACCCGGCGCCCTCCAGCGCCGTGTAGAAGGCTTCGTAGCCGTTCGGCTTGAGCATGCCCGTGCTGAGGACGTGCCCGTCGGACCGCTTCACCCCGACCTGGTACGGCGCGGACCAGTGGTCCACCTGCGTGCTGTTGATCCACAGCCCGCCGTCGTTGAGCGTGTACTCGGTCCAGTTGAAGAGGATGTTCCGGTTGGGGTCGGAGTCGTTCTGGACCGCGGGCTGGACGAGGCGCCCGTCGAGCACGATCTGGAACGACATCTTCTGGCCGTACGAGTAGTAGACGCGCCCGGACAGCTTGGGGAGCTGGATCGTCACGGACTGGCCGGGGCCGGGGCCCGCGATCGACGCGTCAGGTGCCGGGACGGGCACGGGCCCCACTCCGCCGGGCCACGGGTGGAACGTGCCGCCCGCGTCCGCCCAGCCGGCGACGCCGTCGCGCTCGCCGAGGACGTACAGGTAGATCGGCCCCTTGCCCGAGTCGTTGGTGATCGTGAGCGGGATGGTCGCCGGGACCGCGCTCGCGGGGGCCGCCGTACCGACGACCGCCCCGCTCACCGCGAGGACCGCCGCGCACAGCGCGGCCCACGCTCGTCTGCTTCTTCTCCGCCTGTCGAGATTCATGCCGGATCTGCTCCTTGTTCGGTTACTTCGTCGTCACCGCACTCGCCGGACCGGCCCGGCGACAGCGCCGTCCCACACCGGTGTGGGAGCGCTGCCACGACCGTAGCGGACCGCAGCCCCGGACGCCAGGGAGCGCTCCCCCAGCGCCGTCCGGGGGATCGCGACCTCAGGACCGGGCCGGCGCCTAGACTCGAACGAGTGCAGTGCCACCACTACGACGCCGGCCGGTGCCGGTCGTGCAGCCTCCTCGAGCTGGCGTACCCGGCGCAGCTGACCGGCAAGCAGGAGCACTGCGCCGACCTGCTCGCGCCGCTCGCGCCCGACCTGACCTGGCTGCCCACGGTCGAGTCCGCGGAGTCGGCCTTCCGCAACAAGGCGAAGATGGTCGTCACCGGCACGTCCGACGCCCCCGTTCTCGGCATCCTCGGTGAGGGCGGCGGCGTCGACCTCACCGACTGCCCGCTCTACCCGCCCGCCCTCCAGGCGTCGTTCCCCGCGTTCGCGGAGTTCGTGACCCGCGCGCGGCTCGTCCCCTACGACGTGCGCGCCCGCCGCGGCGAGCTCAAGTACGTGCTCGTCACGCTCTCCCCCGACGGCGACCTCATGGCGCGGTTCGTCCTGCGCTCCACCGAGTCGTTGCCCCGCATCCGCAAGCACCTGCCGAGCCTGCTCGACACTCTCCCCTCGCTCCGCGTCGTCTCGGTGAACCTCCACCCGGAGCACAAGGCCGTGGTCGAGGGCGAGACGGAGATCCTCCTCACGGACGCCGAGACGCTGCGCATGCGCGTCAACGGGATCGACCTGCACCTGCGCCCGCAGAGCTTCTTCCAGACCAACACCGACGTCGCCGCCGCGCTCTACCGCCAGGGGCGCGAGTGGGTGGACGACGCCGCGCCCGCCACGGTCTGGGACCTCTACTGCGGGGTGGGCGGGTTCGCGCTGCACGTCGCAGGGCCGGGCCGCGACGTCGTCGGCGTCGAGACGAGCGCCGAGGCCGTCGCGAGCGCGCGGCTCACCGCGCGCGACGCGGGCCTCGACCGCACGACGTTCCTCACCCAGGACGCGACGGCGTTCGCGCTGTCGCGGCAGGACGTGCCCGACCTCGTCGTCGTCAACCCGCCGCGACGCGGCATCGGGGAGACGCTCAGCACGTGGCTCGAGGAGTCCGGCGTCGGGCACGTCGTCTACTCGAGCTGCAACGCGACGTCGCTCGCGCGCGATCTCGCGCTCATGCCGTCGCTGCGCCCGCGCGCCGCCCGGGTGCTCGACATGTTCCCGCAGACGTCGCACTACGAGGTCGCGGTCCTGCTCGAGCGCGCCTGACCGCTCCGCTCGTACGGCTGCCGTTCACCCCGGCGCCGAGGTCGACCCGAGCGGCCGAGATCGACCCTCCGGAGGCCGATCTGGTGACGGGCGGGTCGATCTCGCGGTCAGGGTCGCTCTCCCGCGCGCCGGGCGGCCTCGACGGCGGAGGCCTCGAGCCGCTCCCGGTAGGCCGCCCACTCGGCGTCGTCGAGCGCGGGCAGGTTGCCCCGGCCGTCGCCCGCCGCGCCGTCGACGAGCTCACGCACGATGTCCGCGTGGCCGGCGTGGTGCGCCACCTCCGCGAGCACGTGCACGAGCACCTGGTGGAGCGTGACGTCGCGGTTCCCCGGGCGCCACCACGGCACGTGGCCGGGCGCGTCCAGGTCGAGCGACGCCACGGTCGCGTCGCACAGCTCCGACGACCGGCGGAAGAGCTCCAGGATCTCCTCCCGGCTCTCGTCCGCCGTGGCCCACATGTCGGCGTTCACCTCCGCGCCGTCGGCGAACCAGGGCAGCTCCAGGTCGTGCGTGCCGCCGAACGCCTCGTGCAGGTAGCCGAGCTGCACGCTGCCCACGTGCTTCACCAGGCCCAGGACGTTCGTGCCGGTGCGCGTGAGCGGACGGCGGACGTCGTACTCGCTCAGCCCCTCCGCCTTGGCGAGCAGCGCGTCGCGCTCCCTGCTCAAGTACCGCTGCAGCGTCGCCTTGGGGTCGTGGTCAGGTGCCGTCGGTGTGCTCATCCACCGGACGCTACCGACGCCCTCCGACGCCGGTGCCAGACTCGCCCCATGGGCACCGTGCACGCAGAGATCACCGACCGGCTGGCGGCGTTCGTCCTCGCGCAGCCGGTGTTCTTCGTCGGTACCGCCCCGCTCGCGGCGGACGGCCACGTCAACGTCTCGCCCAAGGGCATGGCGGGCACGTTCGCCGTGCTCTCGCCGCACCGCGTCGCCTACCTCGACTACACCGGGTCGGGCGCAGAGGCACCCGCGCACCTGCGGGAGAACGGCCGCATCGTGGTGATGTTCTGCGCGTTCGCAGGGCCGCCCAACATCGTCCGGTTCCACGGCACCGGCCGGTACGTCGAGGCCGGGAGCGCGGAGTTCGACGCGCTGCGCGGGCACTTCGCCAAGACGGAGACCGCCGGGCAGCGCGGCGTCGTCGTCGTGGACGTCACGCGCGTCTCCGACTCGTGCGGGTTCTCCGTCCCGCACCTCGAGCTCGTCGAGGACCGCGACCTGCTCGACCGCTGGGCCGGTCGCAAGACGCCCGAGCAGCTCGACGACTACCGGGTCACCAAGAACTCCACGAGCATCGACGGCCTCCCCGCGATCGGCGACCCTGGCGAACCTGTCAGCGCGTCGTCGCGGTCGAGCGCGACCACTCGCTGACACGTCGAGGGGCCCGTCACCTGTCAGGGGTCGCGGGCGTCGCGTCGAGGTAGGCCCGGCCGCGCGGGGAGAGGCGGTAGCCGACGTCCAGGCTCACGGTGAGGCCGAGCTCCTTGAGACGGCGCACGCGCACCTTGAAGTCGTCGCGCGCCATCCCGAGGCCGGCGGCGAGCTCGCGCGCGACGACCCCCTCGTTCGCCGCGACCAGCTCCAGGTACTGCCGGGTCCACGGCGCCGCGGCGGCGCGGTCCTTGCGGTCCAGTGCCGCGCGGATCTGCTCGACGGCGGCCGCGTCCAGGTCGGCGTCCTCGCGCAGCGCGACGCGCGGGTCGGGGCCCGCGAGCCGGATGCCCACGCGGTAGAGGTCGCCCTCGCGCGCGGCGCCCCGGGCGAGCACGCGCTCCGGGGAGTCCATCCCCGCGAGGCGCGCCTCGTCGTCGGACACGAGCGGCGCACCGTCCGCGCCGGTCGGCACGCGCTCGACCGACGTCACCTCGACGACCCCGACCCGCGTGCGCTGGAGCGTCCCCACCTTCACGCGCGGCGTCGTCCAGCGGCGGAACGCCAGCGTCACCGTCCCGTCCTGGAGGCCGCGCAGCGTGCGGGCGTCGAGGAGCACGCCTCCGAGCGTACGACGCCACCGCCCCGATCTCCCGAGGGAGAGCCCCGGTCACGCGAGGTAGAGACGTGGTCACGACCAGGGCTCTACCCCGGCGAACCAGGGCTCTACCTCGCCGCACCAGGGCTCTACCTCGGCAGGGTCGGGTCTCGGGGCCCTGGTCAGGCGAGCTCGGGGCGGCGGGCGACGGTGAGGACGTGGGTGTCGGGCCAGTCGACGGGCTCGCCGGTCGCGGCGTCGTGCAGCGCCGCGACGGGCGCGAGGGCGTGCTCGACGACCCACTCGTTGCGCCACGCGCCGCTGCCCGGCTCGAGCTCGAAGCCGGCGTCCGCGAGCAGGTCCGCCCACCGCGGGCCGCTGAGGTCGCAGAACCGCTCGTGGCACTCGGACAGCCAGTTGTCGACGTAGTCCTTGCGGGTCAGGAACTCCATCGCCTCGCGCAGCGTGAGCCGCCACGACCCGGGGCCCAGCCGCGCGGGCGCGAACGCGGCGCCGGACAGGCGCGGGAAGTCGTGCGCGAACTGGACCAGGCGCGCGTCGGTGGACAGCGCGCCGACCCACGCGGCGACGTCCGCGCGCGCGAGGCGGTCGAGGTCGACCCGCGCCCCGCCGGGCCCGTCCCCGGTGGCCGCTGCGCCGTCGTCGGTCCGCAGGGTGAGCACGACGACGCGGTCCGGCTCGGCCGGGCCGCACACGTCGGAGTTGATCCACACCCCGCCGGGCCTGGTGTGGGCGTGGACGCGGCGCGCGAACGTCTCGACGTCGCGCACGCCGTCCCCGTACGACGAGACCTCGTGCGTGAGGGCGATCGTGAGGGTCGTGTCGACGGTCGCGTCGGGCATCACGGACCGGTCGAGGATGTTCGCCTGCACGAACCACACGTGCGGGTTCGCGAACGCGCCCTGGGCCTTCTTGTGCTCGGCCTCGGCGACGAGGTGCCGCGCGACGTCGACCCCGAACAGGTCGGACTCGTGCAGGCGCGGCTCGCGCGCGACGTGCTCCAGGAGGCCGCCGGTCGCGCAGCCGATGTCGACGATCCGCCCGGGCCGCACGTGGGGCGCCACCTGGGCCCACTTGCGCGCGGACGCGTCCTCGAACGCGGCGGCGTAGGTGCGGTAGTCGCGCGTCGAGGTGAGGTCGCCGTCGCCCGAGACGACGGGGTCGGCGAAGATCCGCCGCACGTCCTCGACGAACCGGTAGCGCGCGTAGAACTCGGGCACGGCCGGGTGCGCGACCTCCCGCCAGCCCTCGTCCCCCGCGGCGATCTGCTCGACGACGTCCCACGGCCGGGCGGGGAGCTCCCCGCCCGGCTCGGCGGCGTCGAGCTCGACCCCCGCGACGCGGTAGCCGAGCGCGCGGTACGCGTCCACGAGCGCCGGCGTCGAGCAGGCGACGACGGTGTCGGCGGGGTCGGGCGCGACGCCCGTCGCCGTCGCGACGCTCGTCACGACGAGCTGCGCGAACCGGTCGTCGGGCGCGACGTCCGGCACCGGCACGACGACGGACGCGAGCCCCTCGCGCGTCGTCACGTTCTCGACGAGCGCCTCGCGCCGGTGTCCCGGCAGCGGGTTGCGGCGGGTGCCCGCGTGGTTCGCGGACGTGACGACCCACACGACCTCGACGTCCGGGGCGCACCGGACACGGCGCCCGTCGAGGTCGCGGACGAGCCCGGCGCGCAGCGCCCGGAGGTAGTCGACCTGGTAGCGCGTGACGACGTGGTGGCGCCCCGGGAAGAGGACGCGACGGACCGGCCGACGGACCGGCGGAGCGGCAGGAGGGTGCACCCGCACACCGTGCGGCGTGGCGCCGCCCCGGTGCAACCTGTCTCACGTCTCGGTCCGCGTCGACGACGCGTGTTCGCTCTCCGTGAAGGCCCCGGACCGGAGAACCCGCTGGTTGCCGGGGCGCACGCGCGTGAGCGCTCCCCGGTCCGGCCGTCCTGGACGCCCGTCCACGATGCGGAGCACAGGGGACGTATGGGACGGTGTTCGCGATGTTCTGGATCGTGGCAGGGGCTGTGCTCGTCGTGTCCGGCCTCGCGATCGCCGCGACGGCCGCCCGCGGCGCGCGCCGAGCCGGTTCCACCGGGGCGAACGGGATCGCGATCGCGGTCGGCGGCGGCCTCGTGATCTGGGGCGCGATCGCCCTGACCGTCGGGCTCCTCACGCAGGACTGAGCGCCGCCTCCCGGGCGTCGACGACCTCCGCCCCGGTCACCGCCCCGGAGAGCCCGCGCCGTCCGCGCGTGAACGGGACCGCGGCGACCGACACCACGGCGAACAGCCACGCGACCGGCGCGGCCACGTCGCCCACCACCGCGAGCGCCGCCGGGACGTCCGTCGGCAGGTCGGCGAGCAGGCCCAGCGCTCCCCACAGCGCGCCCCCGGCTGCCGCGCGGGCGACGCGCTGCGCCGTCGTGCCGGGCCGGCCCGCCCAGCGCGGCGCGAGCCACACGGTCCGTTGCCCCCAGGACGCGCCGCTGCCGAGGAACGTCGGCACGACGAACACGAGCGCGAACGGGACGAGCGTGCCGAGCAGCCACTGCGCCCAGTCCGTCCCGTCGGGCAGCGGACGCCCGAGCAGGAGGAGCACCGTGCGGTAGCCCACCTGGAGCACCACCCCGAGCGCGGTGACGAGCAGCGCGTCGAGCAGCATCCCCAGCCAGCGGCGCCACACCGTCACGGGTCGCGCCTCGTCCCGGCGCGCCTCGAGCTCCGCGGCGCGCGGCATCCACCGCAGCACGAGCGGCGCTGCGAGCGCCCCGAGGAACGCGCCGAGCGTGTTGGTCAGGACGTCGTCGACGTCGGCGACGCGGTACGAGCACGGGATGAGCCCGAAGATCCCGGTGTACTGGGTGGTCTCGACGAGCACCGACGCGGCCAGCCCGGAGAGCGTCGCGACGACGACGCCGCGCCCCAGGTAGCGCCGCACGAGCAGCCCCCACGGGACGAACAGGACGACGTTGAACACGACCTGGAGCACGGCCGCGCTGCGCAGGGTCGCGCCGGGGCCGAGGCCCGCGGTGTCGCGCCGGATGTCGGCCAGGGAGTGGAACGGCACGTGCTCCGCCCCCGCGACGCCGTACCGGGCGCACCACTCGGCGAGATCCCCGCTCGGCAGCGGCAGGAGCGTGTACGCGACGAGGGCCACCCCGTAGACGGCGACGGCCGCGGCCCCGACCAGGCGGCGGCCGCTGAGCCCGCCGTACCGGCGCGACTGCCACGCGAGGGCGGGCACGAGGAACGCCGCGAAGAGGAGCGCGCCGCCGATCACGCCGACGTACGCCGGCCACGTCCAGCGGTCGATCACGCGAGGCTCCCACGAGGCTCGGGGGCGGGCCGGCGTGCGCGGGTGCGGGTCGTGGTCACGGGCTCCAGTATCGCGGCGGCTCCCGCGGCACCGCGCTCCGGCGCCTGCCTCCGCACCTCGCTCCGCCCCCCGGACGAGCGCCGACGACGACCGGCCCCGCCGGTGAGGACCTTCGGCGCGGCGTGGGGAAGGACCCCGGCCTACCGTGGAGGTGCGGTCGGTCGCCACGGCCCGCCGAGGGACCACCGAGGACCGGTCCGGGACCGCCCGCCGCGCACCGACCGGTGCGCGCGGCCCGACGGACGAGGTGAGGACGATGAAGGCGGCGCGGTACCACGGCAAGGAAGACCTCCGGATCGAGGACGTCCCGGAGCCCGAGACCAGGCCGGGGACCGTGAAGATCCGGCCCGCGTGGACGGGCATCTGCGGGTCCGACCTGCACCTGTACCTCGAGGGCCCGTTCCCGCCCGCGCCGTCGGAGACCGAGCCGCACCCGCTGTCGGGCGAGACGCTGCCCGTCGTGTTCGGCCACGAGTTCTCCGGGGTCGTCGAGGAGCTCGGCGAGGGCGTCGACGGGCTCGCGGTCGGGGACGCCGTGGTGGTCGAGCCGTTCATGGTGTGCGGCGAGTGCCCGCCGTGCCGCGACGGCCTCTACAACGCGTGCGTGAAGATGGGGTTCATCGGGATCTCCGGCCGCGGCGGCGGGCTGTCCGAGCACATCGTCGTCGAGCGCCGCTGGGTGCACCCCGTGGGCGACGTCCCGCTGGACCAGGCCGCGCTGATCGAGCCGCTCGCGGTCGCGTACCACGGCGTCCGTCTGTCCGGGGCGCAGGCGGGCGACACCGTCCTCGTCGGCGGGGCGGGGCCGATCGGCCTGCTGACGTGCGCCGTGCTGCACGCGATCGGGGCGCGGACGATCGTCACGGAGGTGAGCGGGGCGCGCAAGGCCAAGGCGCTGGAGACGGGCGTGGCCGACGTCGTGCTCGACCCGCGCGAGGTCGACGTCGCCGCGCGCGTGCTCGAGCTCACCGACGGCCGCGGCGCGGACGTCGCGATCGAGTGCTCGGGCGCGCAGCCGGTGCTCGACACCCTGACGCACGCGCTCAAGGCGGGCGGGACGCTCCAGATCGTGGCGCTGTTCTCCGCGCCGCCGACGCTCGACGTCATGACGGTCCTGCTGCGCGAGCTGACCATCAAGGGCGCCATCGGGTACGCGGACGACCACCCCGCGGTCATCCGGCTCGTGCAGGAGGGCAAGGTCGACCTCGCCCCGTTCGTGACGAGCCGCATCGCCGTCGAGGACGTCGTGGAGAAGGGGTACCGCGAGCTCATCGACCACAAGGACGACCACGTGAAGATCGTCGTGTCGGTGTGAGACAGCGGCGCGCGGCCCCCACCGTCCCCGGGGGCCGCGGGCCGCGCTCGACCCGTGCTCGCCGACGCGCCGCGCTCGACCTGCGGTGCGCCGCCCGGCGTGCCACGGTGGAGGCTCACGAGGCCCCGGGAGGTGCCGCATGGACGTCCTCGCCGCCCACGGCGACGCGATCGGCGCGTTCGACGCGCTCGTCCGCCCGCTGCGCGACGACCAGTGGGCGCTGCGCACCCCGGACGCCGACTGGACGGTGCGCGACCTCGTCAACCACCTCACGGCCGAGCAGCTCTGGGCGCCCGAGCTGCTCGCCGGGCGGTGGATCGAGGACGTCGGCTCCGTCTTCGAGGGCGACGTGCTCGGCGACGACCCGGTCGACCGGTGGGTCGACGCGTCCGTCGAGGCCCGCGAGGCGTTCCTCGCGCCCGACGCCCTGGACCGCCGGGTGCACCTGTCCTACGGCGACGAGTCCGGCGCGGAGTACTGCGCCCAGATGACGTTCGACCTCGTGGTGCATGCCTGGGACCTGGCCCGCGCCGTCGGGGCGGACGAGACGGGCGAGCCCGCGCTGGTCGCGTGGGCGCTGCACTACGCGGAGTCCCGCTCGACGTTCCTCGAGCCGGGCCCGCTGTTCCGTGGCCCGCTCGACGTCGACGACGGCGCCGACGACCTCACGCACCTCCTCGCGCTCACAGGCCGCCGCCGCTGACGGTCGCACGCCGGGTGAACCTTCGCGGAACGGTCCGTCCCGCGGGTGGCCCGGCAGGACGGCGGCGCGGGTCGCGCGCGACACTGGCCCCATGCCCTCCACCGCCGCCGGTCGTCCCCCGGAGCAGCGCACGACGGCGCACCGCGCCCGCCTGCTCCGGCCCGCCGCGGACCGCGGGGGCCGCCCGCTCGTCGTGGGCCACCGCGGCAACTCGTCCGTGGCGCCGCAGAACACGCTCGCGGCGTTCGAGGCCGCGGCGCGCGCGGGCGTCGACGCGATCGAGCTCGACGTGCACCTCACGGCGGACCGGCAGGTCGTCGTGCTGCACGACGACGTCGTGGACGAGACGACGGACGGGACCGGCCGCGTGGACGGGCTCACGCTGGCCGAGGTGCGCGCTCTCGACGCCGGGTCGTCGTTCTCGCGCGCGTTCGCGGGCCAGCGCGTCCCGACGTTCGCGGAGGTCGCGCGGTTCGCCGTCGCGCACCCGGGTGTCGGGATCCTCGTCGAGCTCAAGGGCGTCTGGTCGGTCGAGGACGTCCTGCTCGTGACCAAGCAGGTCGACGACGCCGGGCTCGCGGACCGGGTGCTCGTCCAGTCGTTCTGCCCCCCCACGGTCGCCGCGCTGCGCGACGCCGCGGGGCACCTCGACCGGGCGCTGCTGCTCGCGCTGCACCCGGACAGCCTCGCCGAGCTCGTCGAGGTGTGCGCGGACCTGGGGGTCGTGGCCTGCAACCCGGAGGTCGCGCTCCTCGCGCACGAGCCAGGACTCGTGGACACGCTCCACGACGCGGGACTGCGCGTGCACGTGTGGACCGCGAACACGACGGACGAGTGGGACGACCTCCTCGTGCGGGGCGTCGACGGCGTCATGACCGACCGGCCGGACCGGCTCGTCGGCTGGCTCGACGCCCGGTTCGAGGACCCTCGACGGGTGAGCCTGGCGCCGCGCCCCTAGCGTGGACGGATGAGCGCCACCCCGACGCCCTCGCCCGGTCCGCTCCCCACCCCGCCCGACCCGCCCGGCCCGGTACCCGCACGCGCCCCGGCCGTGTGCGTGCTCGCGCTGACGCCGCTGCTCACCGTGGAGATCGAGCCTGCCGGGCCCTACGAGACCTCGCCCGAGGTGCACGTCCACCCCGGCGGCCAGGGGCTGTGGCTCGCGCGCATGGCGTACTCGCTCGGCGCGCAGGTCGTGGTGTGCGGGCCGTTCGGCGGGGAGACGGGGACGGTCGCGGCGCACCTCGCGCGCGCCGAGCACCTCGACCTGCGCGCGACGACGACCGGCGGCAACGGCGCGTACGTCCACGACCGCCGCAGCGGGCACCGGGAGGAGGTCGTGACCATGGACCCGTTCCCGCTCAACCGCCACGAGGTCGACGACCTGTACGGCACCGTCCTCGTCTCCGGGCTCGACGCCGCGGTGACCATCCTCACCGGGTCGGAGACCGCGGTCGGGGTCCCGGCGTCGTTCTTCGGACGGCTCGCGCGCGACCTGCACGCCTCGGAGCGCCAGGTGGTCGCCGACCTCTCCGGGGAGCAGGCGCGCGCCGTGGCCGACGCGCCCGGCGCGGTGCTCAAGATCAGCCACGAGGAGATGGTCGACGGCGGGTTCGCCGACGACGACACCGAGGCGGCCCTGCTCGCCGCCGCGCGCGGCATGGTCGACGCCGGGCCGCGCGCGGTCGTCGTGTCGCGCGCGCACGACCCCTCGCTGCTCGTGACGCGCGAGCACACGTACACCGTGCGCACGCCGCGCATCACGACCGTCGACCACCGCGGCGCGGGCGACTCCATGACGGCGGGCATCGCCGTCGGGCTGGGCCGCGGCCTCGAGCTCCCGGACGCCGTGCGTCTCGGTGCCGCGGCGGGAGCGCTCAACGTCACGCGGCGCGGTCTCGGCACGGGCCGCCGCGACCAGATCGAACGCCTCGCGCGCCGCATCACGGTGCGCGAGGCGCGCACCTGAACCCGACCGCCGGGCCCGACCCCCGACCCTCCGACCCTCGACCCCCGACGACTGAGGAGAACCACCGTGCGTGCTCTCGTGACCAACGACGACGGGATCGACTCCCCCGGCCTGGCGGTGCTCGCCGGGGCGGCGCTCGACGCCGGCTACGAGGTCGTCGTCGCGGCCCCCGCCCGCGAGTCGTCGGGCGCCAGCGCGTCCCTGCTCGGCGCCGAGCGCGACGGGCGGCTCGCCGTCGAGCCGCGCCGCGCGCCGGGCCTGCCCGACGACGTGACCTCCTACGCCGTGCGCGCCGCCCCCGCGCTCATCGCCTTCGTCGCCGCCTACGGCGGGTTCGGCCCCCGGCCGGACCTCCTGCTCTCGGGGGCGAACAAGGGCGCCAACACCGGCAACGCGATCCTGCACTCCGGGACGGTCGGCGCGGCGCTGTCCGCGATGACGCACGGGATCCGGTCGCTCGCCGTCTCGGTGGACGCGGCCGAGCCGCAGCACTGGGACACCGCGCGCCTCGTCACCGACCACGTGCTCGCGTGGATGGACGACCCCGCGTCACGGGACGTGCCGCTCGACCGGCGCACGCTCAACGTCAACGTCCCCGACGTCCCGCCGGACCGGCTGCGCGGGCTGCGGCAGGCTCCGCTCGCGACGTTCGGGCTCGTGCAGGCGAACATCCACGAGGACGGCGACCGGCACCTGGTACTCCAGTACTCCGGCACGGAGCGGCACTCCGAGCCCGACTCCGACACGGGCCTGCTCACGCGCGGCTGGGCCACCGCGACGCTCCTCGTCGCGCCGTACGCCGACGCGACGGTCGAGGTCCCTGGCCTGACCTGAACCCGTTCGTGGGGTCGGTCGAGCAGGGGGACGCGTCCGGGTCCGGTCCTCAGCCTCGGGGGCGGCGGTCGCCGTCCCCCGGGTCGCCGTCCCCGTCGTCCCCGGGGACGCCGTCCCTGTCGTCGGCGGGGTCGACCGATCTCGCCTCGTCGGTGGTGTCCTCGTCGGGTACGGCGCCGTGCTCGGCCGTGCGCTCGCGCTCCTCGATGACGTCCTGGCCCGGTCCCGCGAACGCGCGCGACCGCTCCTCCCCCTCGGGGGTCCCGCTGAAGAAGGCGGACTCCGCGGCCTCGGGCGTCGCGTCGTCGTGCCCGACGACGGGGAGCGGCCGGGTCCCTCCCGGCACCTCGGCGTCGTGTCCGGTGCGGGCGCCGACGTCCCGCTCGTCCGGTCGCCCCACCGGGCCCGGCACGACCCCGACGAGGCGCGTCGGGTCCTCGCTCGGCGCGGCGCCCGCGCCCGCCCCCGCGCGCCGGATCGTCCCGAGGACCACGGGCGCGTCGGCCCGCCGCGAGCCACGCTCGGCGGGCAGGCGAGGCGGGCGCGCCGGGGCGACGGGGGCTCCGTCCCCGCCCTCGGCGGTGCCCGCCACGTCGCCTCGGGCGCCGTCGCTCGCCGCGGCGACCGACCCGTCGTCGGCCACGTCGACGGCGTCCGCCGCCCGTTCGAGCCGTGTGCGCGGCAGACCTTGCGGCGCCGCGCGCTGGAGCCAGTCGACGAGGCCCTCGCGCACGAAGCACCGCAGGTCGAACAGCGTCGGGGCGTCATGCGCGCTCACGAGGGCGCGGACCCGCACGAGGCCCCCGACGGCGTCGGTCACCTGGAGGATGCCGACGCGCTCGTCCCACAGGTCGGTGAGCGCGAGCAGACGCCGCAGCTCGGCCCGCATCGGGCCCACCGGCACCTCGAAGTCGAGGTCGAGCTCGACGGTCCCCAGCAGGTCGGCGGCGCGGCGGGTCCAGTTCTGGAACGGCGTCGTCGTGAAGTACGTGGACGGCATGATGAGGCGGCGGTCGTCCCAGAGGTGCACCACCACGTAGGTCATGGTGATCTCCTCGATCCGGCCCCACTCGCCCTCGAGGACCACGACGTCGTCCACGCGGATCGCGTCGGTGAACGCGATCTGCATGCCCGCGAACACGTTCGCGAGCGACGTCTGCGCCGCGAGGCCCGCGACGATCGAGATGAGCCCCGCCGACGCGAGCAGGCTCGCCCCGGCGGCGCGCGCCGCCGGGAAGGTGAGCAGGATGCCCGCGACCGCGCACACGACGATCACCGCCACGGTCAGTCGGCGCAGCACCGTGATCTGGGTACGGACGCGGCGCGCGTGCCGGTTGTCCGCGGTGTCCATGCGGTAGCGCTGGAGCGCGGAGTCCTCGAGCACGAACGCGATCGCGCCCACCCACCACGCGCCGACGACGATGAGCGCGATGAGCAGGAGGTGCTCGACCGCGGGGCGCCACGGCGTGGACGCGTCCGTCGTCAGGCGGACCGCGATCCACACCGCGACGACGGTGAGCACCGCCCGGTCCGGTCGGCGCAGCCGCCGCGAGAGGTCGCGGGCGAGCTCGCTGCGCCGGCCCGCCCGGCGGACCACCGCGGAGATCACCGTCCCCAGGACGAACGCCAGCAGGACGCCCGCCGCGACCGCACCGAGGGTGACGAG
Organism: Cellulosimicrobium sp. NPDC030954; assembly: GCF_055571305.1. Lineage (NCBI taxonomy): Bacteria > Bacillati > Actinomycetota > Actinomycetes > Micrococcales > Promicromonosporaceae > Cellulosimicrobium > Cellulosimicrobium sp. NPDC030954. Next base: position 345,851 of record NZ_JBVIFN010000001.1, on the reverse strand, counting down.
GACGTCGGTCGTGTTCTCGATCTCGGTGTCCATCCCCCCAGGCTAGGCAGGGCTCCGGGTGGTCACCTCCGGGCCGCGGGACGGGAGCGACGCTCCCCGCCCCGTGGTGGGCGGGCGAGCCACGGGGCGAGCAGCCGCGTCACGCGCGGCAGCACGAGGTAGGTCATGACGGGCGTGAGGACGAGCGTGGTGGCGAGCACGCGTGGGACGACCGGCACCGCGTCCCAGGCCGGGACCAGGCTCCCGACGAGCAGCGTGAACGCGAGGTTGACCGGGAAGAACCCGAGCCAGATGCTCACCGACTGCTTCCAGCGCGGCGGCGCCGCCGCGCTCGCCGGTGGCGCGGTCGACGTCGGGGCGTCGAACCAGCCCTCGATGCCCGTGCGGCGCTGGACCCGTGTCTCCTCGACGAGGTCCCTCCCCTGCGCGAGCCAGCGCACCCGGTCCGGCGACGTCTCCCACGCGTCGAGCGTGGTGGCATCGGCGAAGCGGTAGAGCATGTGCCAGTCGTGCGACCCGGCGGCAGCACGCACCCAGCCGGAGCCGAGGAACCCGGGGTAGCGGTTGGCGAGGTTGACACCGGTCTGCACCCAGCGCGTGACCGCGGGGACGTTCTCGGGCAGGACCCTCCGCTCGATCGCGACGGTCACCGGCCCAGCGGCGGGGGTGACGAGCGGACGGTGGTCGGCACGGGCACGCGGGGTCGGAGGCAGGGCACGGGCGGGGTCGCCGCCGGTCCGCCGCTCGCCCTCGGGGACGTCGTAGGTCATGGGACGAGTGAACGTGGCAGGTGTTTCCGGGTCGTGAACCTGCGCGGGCGCGGGACGGATCGTCCCGCGGGTCGGGACGACGGCCGACGCGCGGGCCGCGCGGGCCGGGCCTACCGTGGCAGGCATGATCTCGTGGGAGCTCGCGCTCGCGCTGCGCGACGCGGGCGTGCGGTGGTCCCCGGCGTCGGGCGACCGCTTCCGCCTCCTCGCCACGGGCGGCGACGGCGACGTCTTCACCGTGAGCGACATGACGATCGAGCCGCACGAGTTCGACACCGGCGTCGTGCTCGGCTTCAACGGGACCACCGAGTGGGCGCTCGACTCGGTCGCGCTCGAGGACGCGCTCTGGCACCCGCTCGAGGAGCAGCTCCGCGAGCTGCTCGGGGGCACCTTCCGCGCGCTGGAACGGTCGGCGGCCGGGTACGTCGTGCGCACCGAGGTGCTCGACGACCTCGCGACGTTCGCCGGGACGGACGCGGCAGACGCCTACGCGCGCGCCCTGCTCGCGCTCGTCGCCGCGAGCACCGAGGACCTGCCCTGACCCGCCGGCGGACGACGAGCTGGCTCGAGGACGTGCGACGCGCTCCGTCCGTCGTGCGGCGCGTGCTGCGCGCGCTGGGCGACGAGCTGCCCCCTGCGGTCGATCCCGAGCCGCCCGAGGTGTCGCCCGACCTCGTCCCTCTTCTGCGCGAGCTCGGGACCGCTCTGCTCGACTCCGGGCGCTCCGTGACGGACGTCGGGGACGACCTGGAGGCCGTCGCGCGGCGCTCGGGCGCGTCGACCGTCGGCACGCTCGTCCTCCCGACCGGCGTCTTCGTCCGGGTCAGCACCGCGGGCGGCACGGTCGCCGACTTCGCGGCCGCCGCCGCGAGCGGACTCAACCTCGACCAGATCGGGGCGCTCACGACCCTCGTGCACCGCCTGCGCACGACCGACGTCCCGCTCGCCGAGGCCCGCGCCGAGCTGCGCGCGATCGTCGAGCGCCCGCCGCGGTTCGGCGCGGTCCTCACGATCGTCGGCCACGGGCTGCTCACGATCGGGTTCGGCCTCGTGCTCAACCCGACCGCCCGGCTCCTGCCGGTCTACCTCGCGCTCGGGATCCTCGTCGGCGCACTGCGCTGGCTCGGGACCCGGTGGCCGACGCTCGCCACCGCCCTGCCCGTCGTCGCGGCGTTCGTCGTGACGCTCCTGGCGGTCGACGTCGTCCACCCCTGGCTCGGCGACGACCCGCTGAGCGTCCTCGTGCCGCCCCTCGTCTCGTTCCTGCCCGGCTCGGTGCTCACGGTGGCCGCGATCGAGCTGACGAGCAACCAGATCGTCGCCGGCGCGAGCCGGCTCGTGTACGGGGTCGCGCAGCTCCTGCTCCTCGTGTTCGGGGTCGTCGCGGGCGCGGCGGTCGCGGGTCCGCTCGTCGCCGCCCCCGCCGCGGACCAGCTCGGGTGGTGGGCGCCGTGGGTGGGGATCCTCGCCGTCGGGCTCGGGCAGATGTACTTCGCCTCGTCGCCGCGCGGCTCGCTGCCCTGGGTCCTGCTCGTCCTGCTCGGCGCGTACGCGGCGCAGCTCGCCGGGGCGCTCGCCGCGGCACCGCTCGCGGGGTTCGTGGGCGCCCTCGTCATCGCTCCGCTCGCCGCGCTCGTGGAGCGGACGCCGCACGGGCCGCCCGCCGCCGTCACGACCCTCCCGGCGTTCTGGCTCCTCGTGCCCGGGGCGCTCAGCCTGCTGGGCCTCTCCGACCTGGTGAACGGCGGACCGGAGGCGGCCCAGGAGATCGCGAACGCGGTCGTCGCCGTGTTCGGGATCGCGCTCGGCACCCTGGTCGGGTCGGCGGTCACACGGGACGCGGGACGGGTGACACGTACCCTCTTCACATCCTGACCACACGGTCGGCACCCCATTCCCGAGGCTTCCCCCCGTCAGAGGGTCCCGCTGGACGCACGTCTAGTTGAAGATGGAACAGCCGACCGGTCTCCGTGGTCCACCCTGCGACCAGACCAGCCGGCGTCGTGGTGAGAGGGCGCACGCGCCCCGCCCCGACCGCACGCCGTCGTGGTCACCCAGCGCTCCGTCCTGCGCAGGTGCACCAGGGATGGGAGCGCTTCCGCGTTCGACCGCCCGCGACCACGGCCCGATGATCGGATCGTTCGCTTGACCACTGCACAGCACCACAAGACCGCACCGCACACGACCAGCACCACCGGCGCGCGCCCCGCCGCTCCCGGCGAGGCGCGCTAGATGGGCCGCCACACCGCGAGCCGGGCCTCGCTCCCCGCAGCCCTCGCCTCCGCCGCGCGCCGCGGCGCGCACGGCGCCGCCCGGGTCGTGCCCGGCCGTCGCCGCACCCTCGGGACCGGTGCCGCCGTGGCGGCCGTCGCGCTCACCGCGAGCACCGCCGCGGCCGCCTTCGCCGACGGTCCCGCGTCGTCGTCGACCGCGTCCGCGTCCGCCGCGCAGGCCACGACGCCGTCCGTCACCACCGCTGCCGGCACGGCAGCCACGGCCCTGGGGGCGGCCGCGGCCGACCCCGCCACCGTCGACGCCGCGAGCGACGCCCTCGTGCGTGCCCAGTTCCTCACCGGGGAGGGCGCCGCCGGGCTCACCCCCGAGCAGATCGCCCAGATCGAGGACGCGCGCGCCCGGCTCAGCACGGCCGTCACCGCGTCCTCGACCGGCGGCGCGGCCGCGTTCGCCGGCCTGCCCGCGCTGGTCGGCTCCGGCCTCGCCGCCGCCGCGGGCGACACGGGGGCCGGCAGCGCCGCCGAGGACGACGCCGCGGACGACACCGAGGGCGATGTGCTGCTGACCGCGGCCGACACCCTCGACGCGAGCGTGCCCGGCCTCGTCGAGCGCGGCTCGGACCGTGCGAGCCGGTCCTCGGCGCGCACGTCCCTCGACGACCTCACGGCCTTCCCGACGCTCGATCCGACCGTGCCCGACCTGGCCGAGCAGTCAGGAGAGACGTCCGGCGAGGCGGCCGACGCCGCCGCGAGCGCCGACGCCTCGACCGAGTCCCCCGAGGAGGACGCGGCGGCCGCCGAGTCGGCGACCGCGTCGCCCGACCTCACGACCGGGACGGCGCCGGACGCCACGGCCGACGCCGCCGAGGCGCCCGTGCCCGCGGGCTCCACCGAGGAGATCGCCGCGCTGACGGCCGAGCTCTCCACGCTGCTCGACGCGGCCGGCTCGGGCGTGACCGTCCAGGTGGTGCCCGGTCCGCCGTCGGCCGAGGAGATCGCTGCCCAGCTCGACCAGTGGGCCGCCTCCACCGCGGGCTTCGGCAACGGGCAGATCCCCGCGAGCGCCCTGTGCGACCTGTCGTTCGCGCCGGGCGAGCAGCTCCGCTGCGACGCCGCCCACCAGATCGAGGCGCTCAACCAGAAGTTCGTCGAGACGTTCGGCGTGAACCTCTCGGTGACGGACTCCTACCGCTCCTACGCGTCGCAGGTCGCGGTCAAGGCGTCGCGCGGCTACTTCGCCGCGCCCCCCGGCATGTCGAACCACGGCTGGGCGCTCGCGCTCGACCTCGGCGGCGGCATCCAGGGGTACGGCACCGCGCAGTACGAGTGGATGCGCGCCAACGCGCCGGCCTACGGCTGGGACAACCCCGAGTGGGCCCGCGCCGGCGGCTCGAAGAACGAGCCCTGGCACTGGGAGTACGGCGACCTCTCCTGAGGTTCCGCTCCCCCGACCACGGCCCCGGCGCCGCGACGACCTCGCGGACCGGGGCCGTCGTCGTCCCGTCAGGCGAGCGCGGTCGCGACGAGCAGCATCGTCACGAGGAAGCCCGTGACGAGGTTGAGCCACAGGAACGTGCGCCACCCGGCGTTCGCGCGCTCGCAGTCGTCGTCGCGCACGTCGCGGAACCGCAGCACGTTGGCGGCGTACGGGAGCGGCAGGAGCGCGGCGAGGACGCCGGGCCACGGCACGACCGCGAGGACGGCGGCCGCGGCGACGTACGCCACGGCCGCGCCGAGCACGGTCGCGTGCGCCCCGACCGCCGTCGCGACGGACGCGATGCCGCCCTCCCGGTCCGCCCGGACGTCCTGCACGGCGCCGAACGCGTGCGACGCCATCCCCCACAGGACGAAGCCCACGAGCACGGGCCACACCGAGCGCGCCGACAGGTCCGCGCCCACGAGGACGAGCGCGTACAGCAGCGGCCCGGCGAAGTGCATCGCCGACGTGAACGAGTCGAGGAACGGGCGCTCCTTGAACCGCAGGCCCGGCGCGGAGTACGCCACCACGCCGAGCACGACGAGCGCGAGGACCAGCCCGGCGAGCGGGTCGCCGAGGAGCAGCAGGGCGACGAGGAACGGGACGTTCGTCGCGACGCACGCGCGCAGGATGCGGCGGTGCGTGGCACGCGCGGTCGCCGGGTCGGCGAGCGCGCCCTCGATCCCGCCCTTGCGCGGGTTGCGCAGGTCGCTCGCGTAGTCGAAGACGTCGTTCACGCCGTACATGAGCAGGTTGTAGGGCACCAGGAAGTACAGGGTCCCGACGACGAGCGCGAGGTCGACCCGGCCCTCCGTCGCGACGAGGTAGCCCGCGGTGAACGGGTAGGCGGTGTTGATCCACGAGAAGGGCCGCGACGCGGCGAGCACGTCCTTCACCGGGCGCCCTCGTCCGGTCGCCCGTCGGCGGCCCGACCGCCCACGGCGCGGTCGCCGGTCGCGCGCCCGCGCGTCCCGAGCGCCGTCCACAGCACCGGCATGGCCAGCGCGGCGGCGAGCGCGTAGGCGAAGTCCTCGAGCGGTGCGCCCCAGAGGTAGACGCCGAGGATCTTGCCCGGGTCGTAGACGTAGAGGTCGGCCGCGATCATGAGCGTGTCGAACACGAGCGTGAGCACGCACAGCACGACGGCCGTCACCACGAGCGGGCGGGGCCGCAGGCGCCGCAGCACGCGCCACGACACGACGATGAGCGCCGTCAGGACGATGACGTTGAGCACGAGGTTCGTCACGCGTCGCCCTCCGCCCGGCTCCGTCGCGCGGCGAGCACGCGCTCGGCGCCGCGCCAGACCAGCAGCGCGGTGTAGCACAGCAGCGTCAGGAAGACCGCCTCCTCGACGGGGAGGTCGGGCGCGAGCAGGAGCCCGGTCATCCACGGGCTCTCCCCGCGCGCGAAGATGCCGAGCACGAGCCCCGCGGCGTCCCAGAGGAGGAACCCCACGACGCCGAGCCCCACCGTGAGCGCGGCGCGGCGCGGGTCCGCCCAGAACGCGAGGCGGAAGCGCCGGTCGAGCACGGCGAGGCCACCGAGCGAGACCGCGAGCGCCCCGAGGTAGACCAGACCCGTCACCGGCGGACCTCGACCGGTCGCGCACCTGACGGCCGGACCCGCTCGGGCCGTCGGCTCGCCGCGAGGTAGCCAGGGCGCAGCGGCGTCGGCAGCGGGCGCGCCGACGTCTCGCCGAGCAGGCGCTTCGCGACGAGCTCGGCGCTGATGAGGCACATCGGCAGTCCCACGCCCGGGATCGTGCCACCTCCGGCGTGGTAGAGCCCGTCGACACGGCGGGACGCGGTACCGGGCCGCCACAGGGCGGACTGTCGGAGCGTGTGCTCCATGCCGAGGGCGCCGCCGCGCCAGGACGAGAGCTCGGCCGCGAAGTGGGCGGGCCCGAGCACGCGCCGCGTGACGACCCGGCCTGGGAGGTCCGCGACGCCCGCCCACCGGCCCACCTGGGCGAGGTAGCGGTCCGCGAGCGCGTCGAGCGTGCGACGCGACGCGGCGTCCGCGCCGAGCGTCGGGTCGGCGGGGAACGGGACGAGGAGGAAGAGGTTCTCGTGCCCCGGTGGCGCCGCGGGCGCGCCCGACGACGGCCCGTCGGTCGCGGAGGTGCGCGACACGTAGAGGGACGCGGGGTCGGGGACGCGCAGCCCCGCGGGGTCGCTGCGCCGGTCGGTGCCGAGCACGGCGTCGAAGTTCGCGGGCCAGTCGCGCGTGAAGAAGAGGGAGTGGTGCGCGAGCTCGGGCAGCTCGCCCCGTACCCCGGCGAGCACGAGCAGCGCCGAGATCCCCGGTCCCTTGCCCTCCCACGACGCGGCGGGCAGGTCTGCCCACCGCGGCTCGAGGAGCGCGGTCTCCGTGTGGTGCCGGTCGGCGGCCGACACGACGAGGTCCGCCTCGACGAGCTCGCCCGAGGCGAGGCGGACGCCCGTGACGCGCCCGCGGCGTCGGGCACCGGGGACCACCTCGATCCCGGCGACGTCCGCACCGGTCCGGAGCTCGACGCCCTCCGCGCGCGCGAGCCGCACCACGGCCTCGATCAGCGTGTGCATCCCGCCGCGCGGGTACCGCACGCCGTCGACGAGGTCGAGGTGGCTCATGAGGGAGTACAGCGCGGGCGCGCGGTAGGGCGAGGACCCCAGGAAGACGGCGTGGTAGCCCAGGAGCTGGCGCAGCCGAGGGTCCTCCACGGCGCGCGCGGCCCGGTCGGCGAGCGGCTCGCGCAGCAGCGCGGCGAGGCGCGGGAGACGACGCAGCACCTCCGGGGCGAGCGCGCGGTCGGGCCGCTCGAACGTGGTGTAGAGGAAGTGGTCGAGCGCGAGGCCGTACGCCTCGCTCGCGTCGGCCGCGTACGCCGCCATGCGGTTCCCGGCACCGGGCTCGATCGCGTCGAACCGGGCGCGGTTCACGCCCGGGCTCGCGGAGAGCTCGAACGTGGACGCCGCACCCCCCGGGCCGTCGGGCTCGAAGAACACGCGGTAGGCCGGGTCGAGCGGCACGAGGTCGAGGTGGTCGTCGACGCGCGCGCCCAGGAGCGCGAAGAAGTGCTCGACCACCTCCGGCATGAAGTACCAGGACGGCCCGGTGTCGAAGCGGAACCCGTCCAGCTCGAGCGTGCCCGCCCGGCCGCCCAGGTCCGCGTGACGCTCCAGCAGCGTGACGGCCGCGCCCCCGCGCGCCAGGAGCGCCGCGGTGGCGAGCCCCGAGATCCCGCCCCCGACGACGACGACGCGCGGTGCCCTCACGCGAGCACCTTCCGCGGACGCGCGGGTCGGCCCGACGCCATCTGCCCGAGGAGCTGACCACCCGCGGCGCGGGCGGCGAGCGCGACCTTCACGGGGTCGGGGACGCGCACGCGGGCCCGCAGGATGTCCTCGGGCGGCGTCGCCGCGAGCCGGGCGAGCAGCCGCTCGTACACGGCGACCGTCGCGGCGACCGCGACGCGGGGGCGCACCGGGAGGCCCGGCAGCGCCGCGCGCGCCGCCGCGAGGTCCTCCTCGACCTCCCGGCAGAAGGCCTCGACGTCGCGACGGCGCAGGCGGCCCGGGACGACGCCGGGCAGGTAGGCACGTCCGAGCTCGTCGTGGTCGGTGCGCAGGTCGCGGAGGAAGTTGATCTTCTGGAACGCGGCGCCGAGCGCGCGCGCCCCGCGGACGAGGACCGGGTCGGCGACCCGCAGGGGCTCCCCGGGGCGACGGCGCGCGTTGAGGAAGACCGCGAGGCACATGAGGCCGACGACCTCCGCCGAGCCGTACACGTACCGCTCGTAGCTCTCGCGGTCGTGCACGCGCACCGTGAGGTCCGTGCGCATCGACGCGAAGAAGGGGTCGACCTCGTCGTGGCCGACGCCGCACCGGCGGGCGGTCAGCGCGAAGGAGTGCACGACGAGGTTGGTCGACCACCCGCGGTCGAGCGCGCGCGTCACCTCGGCCTCCAGCTCGTCGAGGAGGTCCGCCGCGCCGTCGCCGCGGCGCGTGTCCACGACCTCGTCGGCGATGCGCACGAGGCCGTAGATGGCGTCGATCCCGTCACGCGTCGGCGCGTCGAGCAGGCGCGCGCCCAGCCCGAACGAGGTCGAGTAGGACGCGAGCACGACCCGGCTCGTGCGCGCGGCGGTCAGGTCGTACAGCCGTGCCGGGTCGCTCTCGTCGCGCACAGGTGGTCCCGTCTCCCGTCGCCGGGGCACCTCCCCGGTCATTCCTCAGCATGCTGAGGAATCCAGGGTCGCACGAGATGGGCGGACTCACACCTCGGGGGCGCCCTCCGCCCCGCCGGCCGCCGCGACCTCGATCCGCCGCGGGCCCGCCTGCCAGGCCTCCCACGCCGACGAGATGATCTCGGGCAGCCCGTTCGTCGCCGTCCAGCCGAAGAGCTCGTTGATCCTGCGCGGGTCGCCGACGAGCTGCGGCGGGTCGCCCGCGCGCCGCGGCAGGACCTCCGGCGTGACGTCGAGCCCGCTCACGCGCCCGATCTCGTCGATCACCTCGCGCACCGACGACCCCTGCCCCGTCCCGACGTTGAACACGTCGAAGGGGCGCTCCTCGACGTCGAGGTACCCGAGCGCCGCGAGGTGCGCGTGCGCGAGGTCCAGGACGTGGATGTAGTCACGGATGCACGTGCCGTCCGGCGTCGGGTAGTCGTCGCCGAAGATCTTGGGCTGCTCGCCGCGCTCCAGACGGTCGAGCACCATGGGCACGAGGTTCAGCACAGCGGGGTCGCCGAGGTCCGGCCAGCCCGCGCCGGCCACGTTGAAGTAGCGCAGCGCGACGAACCGCAGGCCCCACGCGCGACCGGCCGCGCGGCCCAGCCACTCGCCGACGAGCTTGGTCTCGCCGTAGGGGTTGATCGGCTCGGCGTGCAGCTTCTCCTCGACGAGCGAGACCGACGGCATCCCGTAGGTCGCCGCGGAGGACGAGAACACGAGGCGGTCGACGCCGGCCGCCTGCATCGCCGTGACGAGGTTCGTGAACCCGCCGACGTTCTGCTGGTAGTACCAGGCCGGCTTCTCGACCGACTCGCCGACCTGCTTGCGCGCCGCGAAGTGGACCACCGCGCGGACGTCGTGCTCGGTGAGGGCACGCGTCAGCACGTCCACGGCCTCCGGGGACGCGACGTCGACCTCGACGAGCGTCGCGTCGCCGACGCGGTCCGCGCGACCGGTGCTGAGGTCGTCGACCACGACCACCTTCTCGCCGCGCTCCTGCAGGAGGCGCACCACGTGCGCGCCGATGTACCCGGCTCCGCCGGTCACGAGGATCGTCATGGCACCCACCCTAGTGGGGCCGCCCCGCTCCCCCGCCGCGCGCTCCTACGCGTGGTCGTGGGCCTCGCGGTCGCGCAGGGCCGCCGTCTCGAGCTGGAAGGTCGAGTGCTCGACGGAGACCGGGAAGTGGTGCGCGACGCACGCACGGACGCGCTCCGTGATCTCGAGCGCGTGCCCGTCGCGGAAGCACGCGGCGTCGACGACGACGTGCGCGGAGATGGTCGGCAGACCCGTCGCGACGGTCGACGCGTGGAGGTCGTGCACGTCCTCGACGTGGTCGAGCGAGAGGATGTGCGCCCGGACGTCGTCGAGGTCCAGCCCCTCCGGGGTGAACTCCATGAGGACGGCGGTCGCCTCGCGCAGGAGGCGGAAGGCGCGCGGGACGATGAGGAGCGCGATGAACAGGCCGGCGATCGCGTCGGCCTGCTGGTAGCCGGTCGTCGCGATGACGACGGCGGCCACGATCACCCCGACCGACCCCAGGGCGTCGTTGACGACCTCCAGGAACGCCGCGCGCAGGTTGAGGTTCGCGCGGCGCCCGGACGCGAGGACGGCGATCGCGACGACGTTGCCGACGAGGCCGACGATCCCGAAGACCAGCAGCTCGGACGAGGGCACCTCCGGCGGCGAGAACAGCCGCCGGACGCCCTCGACGACGGCGTACGCGCCGACCGCGAGGAGGAGCGCCGCCTGCGCGAGGGCCGCGAGCACCTCGACGCGGCGGAAGCCCCACGTGCGGCGCTTGGTCGCGGGCCGCAGCACGAGCGACGCCGCGACGAGCGCCACGGCCAGCCCCGTCGCGTCGGTGAGCATGTGCGCCGTGTCCGTGAGGAGCGCGAGGCTCCCCGTGAGGACCGCGCCGACGGCCTGCGCGACGAGGATCGTCGCGGTGATCCCGAAGGCGACCGCGAGCCGCGCGCGGTGGTCTGGCGTGGCACCCCCCGCGCCGTGGTCGTGTCCGGCTCCCATGAACCCTCCATTCATCGCCGAATACCGATGATATCGGTATTCGGCGATGAATACCAGGCCTGCTGCGCCGTGAGGCGCGTCACCGCGCGGGGTCAGGGAGCGAGCGCGACGTGCTCCGCGTCGGCGAGCAGGTGCGCCACCTCGGGCCGCACGAGCCGGTACCAGGACGAGCGCCCCTCGCGGCGGACCGCCACGACCCCGACGTCGCGCAGGGTGGTCAGGTGCGCGGAGACCGTGGACTGCGCGAGCCCCAGCTCGCGCGTGAGGTCGACGACACGCCGCTCCGCGCCGGTGAGCAGGTGGACGATGGCCAGCCGGCTCGGGTCCGCGAGCGCATGGAGCAGTCGCGCGACCGCCTCGTGGTCGTGCGCGCCGTCGTGCCGGGGGTCGCTCGCGGCGCTCGTCGTCACCACCCGATGGTAGCGATCGGCGTCCGCACGCCGCGCGACCTCAGTCCCAGCCGAGCTCGTGCAGACGGTCGTCGTCGATGCCGAAGTGGTGCGCGATCTCGTGGACGACCGTGACCGCGACCTCCTCGACCACGTCCTCGCGCGTCTCGCAGATCGCGAGGGTGGGGTTGCGGAAGATCGTGATGCGGTCGGGCAGCGCCCCCGCCGCCCACATGTGGTCGCGCTCCGTGAGCGGCACCCCCTCGTAGAGACCGAGGAGGTCGGGGTCGTCGGCGGGCGCGTCGTCCTCGACGAGCACCACCACGTTGTCCATCTGCGCCGCCAGGTCCGCCGGGACGAGGTCCAGCCCGTCGCGCACGGCGTCCTCGAACTCGGCCCGCGTCATCTCCACCACGCGACCATCCTCCCCTGCCGGCGGCATCGTCCGCGGCACCGTCCCGCGGCACCGTCCGCGGGCAGACCCGGCCGAGCGGTCGACCAGGAGGTCGCGGTCCCGCCGCTGTACACTGGCGCACGTTCCTGAGCCCCCATCGTCTAGCGGCCTAGGACCCCGCCCTTTCACGGCGGTAGCACGGGTTCGAATCCCGTTGGGGGTACGCGAGATCGCACCGGGACCGGTGACCACCAGCGGATTTACGGATCGGCTCATCGGTACGGTACGATCCTCTCGGTTCGAAAGCGGGCCACCACACCACCAGGTTCACTGGTGAAAATCACCGGGTCCCCTGGTGTTAAGGTGTGTCTCGCGAAGAACAGCAAGGCCCTGTAGCGCAGTTGGTTAGCGCGCCGCCCTGTCACGGCGGAGGTCGCGGGTTCAAGTCCCGTCAGGGTCGCGTGAGGCGAAGAGCCCGGTCGGCATCGGCCGGCCGGGCTCTTCCCCCATGGCTCTGTAGCTCAGTTGGTAGAGCGTTCGACTGAAAATCGAAAGGTCACCGGATCGACGCCGGTCGGAGCCACCGAAGAGACCCCCACCCGGGATCCGGGCGGGGGTCTTCTGCATCCCCGCGACGACGTCGCACGGCTCCCCCTCCGCGCCCGGACCGGCCCGCGGGAAGTTGCGCACGGCCCCGGGTGCCGGTTGAGTGGTGGGGTCACCTGCGGAAAGGCGGAGAGATGAGCGACTGGATCGACGGGCGCATCCCGCCCGAGGAGCAGAAGCCGACGGTCGGGCAGCTCGTCGAGCGGCTGTCCGAGCAGGCTACCCGCCTCGTCCGGTCCGAGATCGCGCTCGCGAAGGCCGAGCTGACGACGAAGGCCAAGCACGCCGGCATCGGCATCGGCCTGCTCGTCGTGGGCGGGGTGCTCGTCCTCTACGGGCTGGGCTTCCTCTTCCACTCCGCCATGGAGGGGCTCGCGACCGTGATGCCGCTGTGGCTCGCCGCACTGATCGTCGGCCTGGTGCTGGTGCTCGTCGCCGGTACGCTCGCGTTCGTCGGCGTCAAGCAGCTCCAGCGCGGCGTCCCCCCGACCCCGACCGGGGCGGTCGACAGCATCAAGGAAGACGTCGCGACCATCAAGGAAGGACTGCGCCCGTGAGCGGAACCGACGGGGCCGAGGTGCCCCCGCTGTCCCAGTCCCAGCTCGAGGACGAGATCGCGCGCACGCGCGCCGAGCTCGCAGGGACGATCGACGAGCTCACGACGCGCCTGGACCCGCGCGTCCAGGCGAAGGCTGCGGCGCAGCAGGCGAAGCAGGCGGCCTCGGACACGGGAGCGTTCCTCACGGGCGGCGGGCTGCCGGAGGAGGACCCCGACCGCTCGCGCAACGTCAAGCTGCTGCTGGGTGCCGTCGTCGCGGGTGCCGCGCTGATCGCTGCGGCGGTCCTGCGGCGGCGCTCCTAGAGCGCCTCCCGCACACCCCTCTGGCCGAGCCGCCGCAGGTGCCGTGTCCGTCGCGCCGGCCGTGCCGGCGGCTCGGCGCGAGGACGGCTCAGGACTTGTCGGTGCCCTCCGCCGGCTCGCTGGCGGCGCCGAGCAGCGCCCGGACCTCGGACTCGCGGTAGCGGCGGTGCCCCCCGAGCGTGCGGATCGACGAGAGCTTGCCCGCCTTCGCCCACCGGGTGACCGTCTTGGGATCGACGCGGAACAGGCTGGCGACCTCGGCGGGCGTGAGCAGAACCTCGGACTCTCCGTGCATGGACATCACGACACCTCCTCCTGGTACGCGCTGGTCCGGCAGATACCCCGGATCACGACGACAGCACGACGCCAGTACCCTCCATTGTCGCAGCATGCGGATTTCGGGCGACTTGACGGACGGGTGAATTAGGCGCTCTATGGTCGGAACGGCCGGATAGGCGCTCGTGCGGCTTACGAGCCGTGCGGGGCGCGGTCCTCGGCCAGACGGCCGCGCCTCCTACGACGCGGGCCCGCTCCTCCGCTCGTGGAGACTGTGTGACGGTAGGCACGTCCGCGGCCCGTCACGGTCTTCTGAGTGGATGGAATAGGCCCTGAGCATGTACCGTTGGACCCTGAACAGACGAAACTACACCCCGGGGCCGCACGTCTGAGCACGTAGCCGCCCCGCTTCTACGTTGAGGGGGTCGGAGCCATGGGCCGCGGCCGTCAGAAGGCAAAGCAGACCAAGGTCGCTCGCGCGCTGAAGTACTACAGCCCCGAGACGAACTACAGTGCGCTCGAGCAAGAGCTCACCGGTCACAGCCACACGGATGTCGTGACGGACTCGCGCTTCGGCGCCGAGTCGTCGGACGACCTCGAGCGCTACGACCAGCGCTACAACGACTGGTCCGACGACCGCTGACGGTCGTCGACCACCTTTCTCTCCGCCACCTCTCGCGCGGAAGCATCTCGACCACGACTGCGCCGTCGTCTGCCCACCGCAGGCGACGGCGCGGTCGTCGTCAGCGATCCGTACCCACGCGTAGTCGGTCTGGCGCGCTCTGACGTCCTCGTCGCCCGACGTCGTCGTCCCGGGGCAGCGGGAGCCGCCCCCGAGCGGGTCGGCACGTGCCGGACCCGCCCGGGGACCACGGAGAAATCAGGCGCGGTAGTCGCCGACGAGACGCACGGCGCCCGCCTGGACGCCCTTGGTGCCGGCGACGAGGTCGCCGTCCGCGACGTCGGAGGCCGCCGCCGGGTCGAAGGCCTCGACCGTGCCGAGCACCCACGCGGGCACGCCGAGCGCGGCGCAGCGGGCGAGCGCGGCGTCGACGCCGTCCGCGCCAACCACCGCGACCATGCCGACGCCGAGGTTGAGCGTGTTCTCGAGGTCGCCGCGCGGCACGCCGCCCAGCTCGCGCACGAGGCGGAAGACGGGCGGGACGTCCCAGCTCGCGCGGTCCACGACCCCGACGAGCCCGGCGGGCAGGACGCGCGCGAGGTTCGCGGCGAGCCCCCCGCCCGTGACGTGCGTGAACGCGTGGACCTGCGCGGCGTCGTCGGCGGCCAGCGCGAGGCAGTCGCTCGCGTACACGCGCGTGGGCTCCAGGAGCTCCTCGCCGACCGTGCGCCCGAGCTCGTCGACGTGCCGCTCCAGGCCCCAGCCCGCGTGCTTGAGCACGGCGCGCACGAGCGAGTACCCGTTCGAGTGCAGGCCCGACGAGGCCATGGCGACGAGCACGTCGCCCTCGCGCACCCGCTCGGGGCCGAGCAGCCCGTCGGCCTCGACGACGCCCGTCGCCGCGCCGGCGACGTCGTACTCGTCCGCCCCGAGCAGGCCCGGGTGCTCCGCGGTCTCGCCGCCCACGAGCGCGGTGCCCGCGACCTCGCACGCCGCCGCGATGCCGCGGACGATGCCCGCGATGCGCTCGGGCACGACCTTTCCGCACGCGATGTAGTCCGTCATGAACAGGGGCTTGGCGCCCACCACGACGATGTCGTCCACGACCATGCCGACGAGGTCGAACCCGATCGTGTCGTGGACGTCGAGCGCCTGGGCGATCGCGACCTTGGTGCCGACGCCGTCGGTCGACGTCGCGAGCAGGGGGCGGCGGTAGGTCGCGACCTCGGAGAAGTCGTAGAGCCCCGCGAAGCCGCCGACGCCACCGAGGACCTGCGGCCCGTGGGTGCGCCGCACGGCGTCCTTCATGAGCTCGACGGCCTTGTCACCGGCCTCGGTGTCGACGCCCGCGGCGGCGTAGGTGAGGCCCGTCTGGGGCGAGTCGGCAGTCACGGTGTCGGCTCCAAGGAGGTCTCGCGGCGCACGCGCCGGTGGTGCTGGTGGTCTCGGGTCGGATGCGGGGCTGAGCTCACGGGTGCTGGAGCGCGCCGGACCCGCCGGCGGTCACCGACAGGCTGCGCAGCCCGTCCTCGGGCGCGCCGAGCGGGAGCTCGGCCTGCTCGAGGAGGTGCTTGCCGAGCTGGTCGTCCGGCGGCAGCTCGATGGGGTATCTCCCGGTGAAGCACGCGGTGCAGAGCTGCGACGACGGCTGCTCGGTCGCCGAGATCATGCCCTCGGTCGAGATGTAGCCCAGACTGTCCGCGCCGAGCGACTTCCCCACCTCGTCGGGCGAGAGGCCGTTGGCGATGAGCTCGGCGCGCGACGCGAAGTCGATGCCGTAGAAGCACGGCCACTTCACGGGCGGGGAGCTGATGCGCACGTGCACCTCGGCCGCCCCGGCCTCGCGCAGCATGCGGATGAGCGCGCGCTGCGTGTTGCCGCGCACGATCGAGTCGTCCACGACGACGAGGCGCTTGCCCCGGATGACGTCGCGCAGCGGGTTGAGCTTGAGCCGGATCCCGAGCTGGCGCAGCGTGTCCGACGGCTGGATGAACGTGCGCCCCACGTAGGCGTTCTTGGTCAGCCCCTGCCCGAACGGGATGCCCGACTCGGCGGCGTAGCCCACCGCGGCGGGCGTGCCGGACTCGGGGACGGGGATGACGAGGTCGGCGTCGACGGAGTGCTCGCGCGCGAGCTGTCGGCCCATCTCGACACGGGCGGCGTGCACGGAACGGCCGTTGATCGACGTGTCGGGGCGCGCGAGGTAGACGTACTCGAAGACGCAGCCGGCGCGCTCGGCGGGCGCGAAGCGTTGCGAGCGCAGGCCGTCGGCGTCGATCGCGATGAGCTCGCCCGGCTCGACCTCGCGCACGAACGACGCGCCCACGATGTCGAGCGCCGGCGTCTCGCTCGCCACGACCCAGCCGCGCTCGAGCCGGCCGAGGACGAGCGGGCGCACGCCCTGCGGGTCGCGCGCGGCGTAGAGGGTGCGCTCGTCCATGAAGACGAGGGAGAACGCGCCGCGCAGGCGGGGAAGGACCTCGAGCGCGGTGGCCTCGAGCGTGTGGTCGGCGTCGCCCGCGAAGAGCGCGGTGACGAGCGCGGTGTCCGTGGTGTTGCCGCGCGCGAGCTCGCCGCGGCGCTGGTTCCCGTACCGCTCGGCCACCAGGTTCACGAGCTCGGCCGAGTTGGTGAGGTTGCCGTTGTGCCCGAGCGCGACGGTCCCGGACGCGGTGGCGCCGAGCGTCGGCTGCGCGTTCTCCCACGTCACGCCGCCGGTGGTCGAGTACCGGCAGTGCCCGACGGCGATGTGCCCCGTCAGGGCGTTGAGGGCCGTCTCGTCGAACACCTGGGAGACGAGTCCCATGTCCTTGTAGACCAGGATCTGCTCACCGTTGCTGGTGGCGATGCCGGCCGACTCCTGGCCTCGGTGCTGCAGCGCGTACAGCCCGAAGTAGGCGAGCTTGGCGACCTCTTCGCCGGGCGCCCAGACACCGAAGACGCCGCAGGCGTCCTGGGGACCTTTCTCGCCGGGCATGAGGTCGTGGTTGAGAAGTCCATCTCCGCGGGGGGCCACGTACCTCAGTGTCCCACAGCGGACGCGTCCGGACCGAAGCGCGAGGTCATGCGGACGACCGGGGCGGCGCACGCCCCGCGGCGACGCACGGGCCGTCGTTCACGGTGGCGTTACGTCGTCCCACCTGTCGGGCAGGGGTTCCGCTGGGTGGGAACGCCACGCTTGAATCTCGACTTATTCGACCGCGGCAGTCCAGTATCACGCTGGCTGCCCCGGCCCGCGGCTCGATCACCTGATCGACCTCACGCTCCACCCCCTGCTCCACCCCCGCTCGACCACCCGCTCCCGGTCTCCCGGGACCCCGACGAAGGACGACACCATGCGACGCCTCCGGACGACGATCACCCTCGCGGCTGCCGCGGCAGCCACCGCCCTGGTCCTCACCGCCTGCGCGCCGACCGCCGTCGACGGGTCGGGCGGCGGCGACGCGAGCGGCGACGGGAGCTCCGACGTCGAGCCCACGACGCTCTCCCTCGTCGGCTTCGCCGTCCCGAAGGCGGGCAACGACGCCGCACAGGAGCTGTGGGGCGAGACCGAGGACGGCCAGGGCGTCACCTGGGAGACGTCGTACGGCGCCTCCGGCGACCAGAGCCGCGCCGTCGCCGACGGCCTGGCGGCCGACTACGTGCACTTCTCGCTCGAGGGCGACGTCACGCGCCTCGTCGACGCCGGCCTCGTCGCCGAGGACTGGAACGCGGGCGATCACCAGGGCATCGTCAGCCAGTCCGTCGTCGTGCTCGTGGTGCGCGAGGGCAACCCGAAGAACATCCAGGGCTGGGAGGACATCGTCCAGCCCGGCGTCGAGATCGTCACCCCCAACCCCGGCTCGTCCGGCTCGGCCCGCTGGAACATCCTCGCCGGCTGGGGCAGCGTCATCGCGAACGGCGGCTCGGAGGAGGACGCGACCGAGTACCTGCGGAAGTTCTTCACCAACGCCGTCGCGCTCCCGGGCAGCGGCCGCGACGCGACGACCGCCTTCACGTCCGGGACCGGCGACGTCCTCCTCTCCTACGAGAACGAGGCGATCCTCGCGCGGCAGAACGGCGAGACGTTCGACTACGTCGTCCCCGACCAGACGCTCCTCATCGAGAACCCGGCCGCGGTGACGGTCGACGCCGACCCCAAGGCGCAGAGCTACCTCGACTTCGTGCTCACGCCCGAGGGCCAGGAGGCGTTCGCGCACGTGGGCTTCCGCCCCCTGACCGGGGACGTCGACTTCGAGGTCGAGGGCGCGAACGACCCGAGCGACCCGTTCCCGGCCGTCCCGACGCTCCTCACCATCGCCGACGACTTCGGCGGCTGGTCGGCCACGAACGACAAGTTCTTCGGTGACGAGGGCCTCGTGACGAAGATCCAGGCCGAGACCGGGAAGCAGTGACCCGTGACCACGACCCTCGCTGAACGACCGGGCCGGGCGGCGCGCGAGCGTCGCCCGGCTCCGGCCGCGTCGCGGCCGCGCCGGGTCCGCCGGGCACGCCGAGCGCCCAACGGCCCCTACCGCCTGACCGCGGCCTCGGGGCTCGGCCTCGGCGTCGCGCTCGTGTGGTTCTCGGCGCTCGCCCTCGTGCCGCTGATCGCGGTGCTCGTCGAGACGTCCGCCGGCGGGTGGCCCGCGTTCGTCGCCGCGATCACCCAGCCGCAGACGGCGGCGGCGCTCACCCTCACGGTCACGCAGGCGCTCGCCGTGACCGCCGTGAACGTCGTCATGGGCACGCTCATCGCGTGGGTCCTGGTGCGCGACCGGTTCCCTGGCAAGCGGCTCCTCGAGGTGCTCATCGACATCCCGTTCGCGCTCCCGACGATCGTCGCCGGCCTCGTGCTGCTCGCGCTGTACGGGCCGTCGGGACCGCTCGGGATCGACGTCGCGAACACGCGCGCCGCCGTCTTCCTCGCGTTCCTCTTCGTCACCCTCCCCTTCGTGGTCCGCAGCGTGCAGCCCGTGCTCGCCGAGCTCGACCGCGACGTCGAGGAGGCCGCCGCGTCCCTCGGCGCGACGCGGTCCATGACGTTCCGCCGCGTGGTCCTCCCCGCGCTCGCGCCCGCGATCACCGCGGGCGCGGCGCTGTCGTTCGCGCGCGCGATCAGCGAGTACGGCGCGCTCGTCCTCCTCTCCGGCAACCTGCCGATGCGCACCGAGGTCGGCTCCGTGCGGATCCTGGCCTACCTGGAGAACGGGCAGCCCGAGCAGGCCGCGGCCGTCGCCTCGGTGCTCCTCCTCGTCTCGCTGCTCGTCATCGCGACGATCCAGCTCCTCCAGCGCAGGGTGGCCCGCTGTGGATAGCTCCCCCTGGGTGCGCCGCACGCTGCGCGCCGTCGTGGTCGTCTACCTCGTGCTGCTCGTGGGCTGGCCGGTCTCGCTCGTGGTGCGTGGCGCGTTCGCGGACGGGCTCGAGACGTTCCAGCGGGCCCTGTCCGACCCGTCCGTCGTCTTCGCCCTCCAGCTCACCGCCGCCGTCGCGGTGCAGGTCGTGCTCATCAACACGGTCTTCGGCGTCGGGATCTCGATGCTCATCGTGCGGTACGACTTCCCGGGCAAGGCGCTCCTCAACGCCCTGCTCGACCTCCCGCTCTCGGTCTCGCCGATCGTCGTCGGGCTCTCGCTCGTCCTCGTGTACGGCAAGAACGGCTGGTTCGGCGGCGCGCTCGAGGACGCCGGGTTCCAGGTGATCTTCGCGCCGCCGGGCATCGTCCTCGCGACGGCGTTCGTGTGCCTCCCGCTCGTGATCCGCGAGGTCGTGCCCGTCCTCACCGAGCTCGGCACCGACGAGGAGCTCGCCGCGACGAGCCTCGGGGCGAGCTGGTTCCAGACCTTCCGGCGCATCACCCTGCCCGCCACCAGGTGGGCGGTCGTCTACGGCGTCGTGCTCACGCTCGCCCGGGCGCTCGGCGAGTTCGGCGCCGTCAAGGTGGTGTCCGGCAACTTCGAGGGCCGCACCCAGACGTCCACGCTCCTCGTCGAGCAGCGCTACCAGGACTTCGAGCAGGGCACGGCCTACGCGATCGCGTTCCTCCTCGCGTCCGTGTCCGTCGCGTGCATCGTCGCGGTCACCTTCCTCCGCTCCGACGACCCGCCGACCGCCAGGTCCGCAGTCCGCGCCCCCGACCGCACCTCTGACCGCCCCGCCGCACTCACGGAGGCCGACGCATGAGCATCGAGATCCGCAACGTCCGCAAGACCTTCGGCGACTTCGTCGCGCTCGACGACGTCTCCGTGTCCGTCCCGACCGGCCGCCTCACCGCGCTGCTCGGCCCGAGCGGGGGCGGCAAGTCGACGCTCCTGCGCGTCGTCGCCGGGCTCGAGGTGCCCGACTCCGGCGAGATCGAGATCGAGGGCCGCGACGCGACGAACCTGCCGGCCCGACGCCGCAACGTGGGCTTCGTCTTCCAGCACTACGCGGCGTTCAAGCACCTGAGCGTCGCGCGGAACGTCGCGTTCGGGCTCGAGATCCGGCGCACGCCGAAGGCCGAGATCGCCGAACGCGTCGACGAGCTGCTGCGCCTCGTGCACCTCGAGAGCTTCGCGCACCGGCTGCCGTCGCAGCTCTCCGGAGGCCAGCGCCAGCGCATGGCGCTCGCGCGCGCCCTCGCGATCCGGCCGAGCGTCCTGCTGCTCGACGAGCCGTTCGGCGCGCTCGACGCCAAGGTCCGCAAGGAGCTGCGCGACTGGCTGCGCCGCCTGCACGACGAGGTCCCCGTGACCACGGTGTTCGTCACGCACGACCAGGAGGAGGCGCTGGAGGTCGCGGACGAGATCGTCGTCGTCAACGAGGGCCGCATCGAGCAGGTCGGCACGCCGGACGACCTCTACGACCGCCCCGCGAACGACTTCGTCATGGGCTTCCTCGGCCCGGTGACCCGGCTCGGCGGCGTCCTCGTGCGCCCCCACGACGTCCACGTCGAGGTGCTGCGCGACGGCGCCCCAGACCGCACCGGCGACGACACCACCGACGGCGTCCCCGACGATGCAGCGCCGTCGCGCCCGGGCCGCTCGGTGCCGGGTGTCGTGACCCGCACGACGCGCGTGGGCTTCGAGGTGCGTGCCGAGGTCGCCACCGCGGACGAGGTGGTGTCCGTCGTCGTGACCCGGGCCGAGGCGCGGACGCTGGGTCTCGTGCCGGGCGTCGCCGTGCGGCTCGCCCCGGCCGAGGGCGCGCCGACGTCCGCCGCTCCCCGACCCGTCGGCGCGCCGGTCCCCGGCTGACCGGGCACCGACCCGACGCCACCTGCCCGCCTGCCCACGAGCCGAGAGCCGCTCGCTATCCTGCCCGCGTGGCTCCCTCCCGCGTCGACCGCTCCGCCCGGGACGGCGACGACGGGGACCGTGGCGACCGGGACCGCGGCGACCAGGACCGCGCAGGCCGGGACCGCGCGGGCCGGGACCGCGGCGACCGGCCGCGGCACCGCCGCGACCGGGCGGCCTACCGGTTCGTGGAGGTCCGGGCCGCCGCCGGCCCGGCCCGGCTCGACGGGATCGCGGCGGCGTGCGGGGCGTTCCTCACCGGCACGGTCCTCGGCTTCCTCGTGCTGCTCGGGCTCGGGCTCGTCGGGGGTGAGCTCGTCACGGGCGGGCGGCACGAGGCCGACGAGGTCCTGCGCTCGACGATCGGCTGGTGGGTCCTGACCCTCGTGCTCGCCGTGCTGGCGTTCGTGCCGGCGCACGCCGGGGCGACGCTCGCCGTCGCCCGCGCCCTGCTGGGCGAGGGTCGCCCCCGCACCGACGTCCCCCCGCACTCGGTGCGGCGGCGCGTCGCCGGGTCGAGCCCGCCGGGGGCGCTCGCCGGGCTCGCGTGGACGCTCCTCGTGCTGGCGCTCCTCGCCGGGGCGGTCGGGCTCCTCGCGATGGACCGTGACGACGTCGAGCGCACGCCCATCCTCGCGGTCTCCGCGGTCGTCGGGTGCGTGGCCGCGACCGGGCTGCTGCTCCTGCGGGGGCTGCGCGTGCGCTGGACCGCCTGGCAGGACGCCGTGCGCACGACGTGGGGGCCGAACGAGGTGCGCCTCGCCGAGGGTGCCGAGCGCCGTCGGCGCGCCGCGCTCGGCCCGTCAGCCCCCGCTCCGCGCGACGGCCGGCGCGCGCGCCGGGACGACCGGGCGGCCGCCGTCCTGGGCGGCGCCGGCCTGGTCGGCGTCGTCCTGTTCCTGGTCGGCCTGTGGATGCGGCATCCGCGCAAGTTCGGTCCGGACCGGTACTACGGGCCGGTGGGCGAGGTGTCGATCGACGTCCTCGTCGGCGTGGGCGGTGCGCTGGTCGGGACGGCGCTGCTCCTCGGCACGACGTGGCTCCTGCTCCCGGTGTCGCGGCAGGGACGGCGCCGTCGCGCGGGGCTCGCGCTCCTGCGCTCCCCCGAGCCGTCCGCGCCGCCCGCCGACGACGTCGTCCGGGAGCTCCTGTCGCCCTGGTCGGCCTCCACGACGCTCGCCCTGGCGCTCCTTGCGGGCTCCGGGCTGCTCGCGCCGTCCGTCCTCGCCGGTCTGGCGGGCGGTGGCGTGGGGCTCCTCGTCGAGGGGGTGCCGTTCACCGCCACGACGGCGGCCCTGGTCGTCCTGACCCTCGCGGCGCTGTGCGTCGTGGTGGTCGGCACGACCCGGTCGGCACGCCACCGCACCCTCGTGCGCGAGCGCTGGCACGTGGGCGACGACGGGCCCGGCTGACGCTCGCACCCAGCACCCAGCGCCCGGCACCCAGCACCTGGCGCTCGGCACCGCACCGGTGCACCGGCACCGGGTGACCGGGTCGGGTCAGCGGCGTCCGCGCAGGCTCCGCCGGTCCGCGAGGACCGCCCACAGGCCCGCGACGGCCGCGCCGAGCGCGGCGCACGTGACGACGATGACGGTGAAGTACACGCCCGGCTTGAAGACCGGCGCGGCGGCGGGCGACTGCAGCCAGGCGCCGCCGATCCCGAGGCCGAGCACGGCGCCCAGCACCACGCCGACGGTGAAGAACGCCCCGTAGCGCGGTGCGCGGCGGACGGTCGTCGGGTCCACGACGGTCTCGATCTCGACCTCGTGCGACGCCTCGGTCTCCTCCCCTGCCTCGCGCTCGGCGCGGCCCGCCCCGGCCGTGCCCGCGGGCACGGCGTCCTCGGCACCGGCGGACGCGCGGGGCGTCGACGGCGCCGCGTCGGGCTCGGAGTCACGCTCGGTGTCGGGCGCTGCGTCGGACGCCGTGCCACGCGCAGAGTCGGGCACGGCCGACCCGTCGGGGGCGTCGGCGTCGGGAACGGGGGACTGCTCGGAGCTCACGACCACGACCCTACCCGCGCTTGCTGAGAGCTCCGCGCGCCCTGGGCGGGGGTTCGGGCTCGGGACGTCGCACCCGTCGGGCCCGGACGCACCGCGACCCGGGCCCGTCGGACGGGACCCGGGTCGCGGGACGCGGCGCCGCCTCGTCGGCGGCGCCGCACGGCGTCAGCGAACCGTCAGCCGCAGGTCTGGCCCTCGAACGGGACCTCGTACTCCTGCGTCACGCCGTCGAGCGTGGCGGTGAAGGTCACCGTCCCGCCCTCGACCGACGTGGCCCGGGTGTTGAACGACTGGTACGCGTTCTTGCCCGGCTGGAGGTTCGGGAACCGCTTGGAGCCGTAGGGCGTCTCGACGACGACCTCGACCGGGACGTCCTCGCCGTTGGTCGCCCGGACCGCGACGTGGACGAACTTGCCCATGCAGCGGGCAGAGGCCTCGACGTTCTCGAGCACCACGGTCGGGGCCGCGGCCTCGACCGTGACCGGGATCCGGGCGGTCGTGCCGCTCGGCGACGCCACGACCCACAGGTCGTAGTCGCCCGCCGCGGCG
The DNA here is from genome assembly GCF_055571305.1 of Cellulosimicrobium sp. NPDC030954. Taxonomy (NCBI): domain Bacteria; kingdom Bacillati; phylum Actinomycetota; class Actinomycetes; order Micrococcales; family Promicromonosporaceae; genus Cellulosimicrobium; species Cellulosimicrobium sp. NPDC030954. Next base: position 322,169 of record NZ_JBVIFN010000001.1, on the reverse strand, counting down.
TCGGCCGGGACCGTCGCCGTCAGCGTCGCCGCCCCGTCCGTCACCGTGGCGGTGCCCGCCGGGGTGCCCGGGTTCGCCGGGTCGAACGTGGCGTCCCCGGCGACGAGGTAACCGTCCACCGAGGTGTTCGCCGGCGACCCGAGCGACGTGAGGTTCAGGCCCGAGAGCCCGACGCTCACCGCGGAGCCCGCGGCCACCGGGCCGGGGAGACCGTCGACCACGACGCGCGAGCGGTCGAACGACGGCGACACCGGCGAGCTCTGCTGCAGGTACGCGATCCACGCGTCCCGGTCGACCAGACCGGAGTCGCGCGGGTCCGTGCCCTCGGTGAACACACGGAAGTTGTCGCCGCCGGTGGCGAGGAACGAGAACGTCGCCACGCGGTACTCCCCCGCGAGGTCGATCGGCTCACCGTCGATCGTCACCGACGAGACGTTGCTCCCCGGCGCCGCGTTCGGGTCGGCGGTGCTCGCCGTCCACGACACGTTGTCCGAGAGCCCCAGGGCGAGGTACGGACGCGACGGGCGCGTGCCGTCCGGGTTCGTCTGCCACTGCTGCTCGAGCATCTCGACGACCTGCTCGCCCGTGAGGGTCACGGTCCACAGGTTGTTGACGAACGGCAGCACCGCGTTGGCCTCGGCGTAGGTGATGACGCCGTCGCCGTTGTGGAAGAGCTCGTTGCGGAGCCCGCCCGGGTTGACGACGCCGATGTCCGCACCGCCGCGCGCCGGGTCGGCGAGCGTGGCGAGCAGCGAGTCGGCGACGAGGTTGCCGAGGGTCGACTCGGACCCGCGGTCGTCACGGCCGGAGGTCTGGTTCGGTCCGGACCCGACGTACGTGCCGCCGGGGCCCGTGTAGGAGCCGCCGGCGAACGCGGTCGTGATGTCCGCCGTGACCTCGCCCACCGGCTGGGCGCCGATGACGTCGGCCTGCTGGAGCGCCGCGTCGACGATCGTCTTGACCTCCGCGACGCGCGGGTACGTCGCGACGAGCGTCGCGTCGTCCGTCGTCGTGCGCGCGACGTTCTCGGCCGTGTACGCCGTGACCTCGTGGGTCTCGGTGTCCACGGTGAGCGACACGTGCCCGATGAACTCGCCGTAGCTGCCGGTCTGGACGATCGGGCGGGTCTTGCCCTCGACCCCGGGGACCGGGGCGTCCCACGCGTACTGCTTGTGCGTGTGGCCCGTGAAGATCGCTGCGACGCGCGCGTCGGTCTCGTTGACGATGTCCGCGAAGGCGCCGCCCGCGGCGACCTCCTCCTCGAGCGTCGCGCCGTCGGGCGTGCCCGCACCGGCACCCTCGTGGACGAGGGCGACGACGACGTCCGCCTCGCCGTTCGCCGTGTCGCCGTCCTGGAGCTGGGCGGTGACGCGGTTGAGCGCCTCGACCGGGTCCCCGAAGTCGAGGTCCGCGATGCCGGACGGCGTGACGAGCGTCGGGGTCTCCTCGGTGACGACGCCCACGAAGCCGACGTCCAGGCCGTCGATCTCGACCACCTGGTACTCCGGCAGCGCCGGGTTCGTCGTGCCCTTGTCGTAGACGTTCGCGCCGAGGTAGTTCCAGTCGGCCTCGTCTGCGACGCGGCCCGTGAGGTCCGCGAAGCCCTGGTCGAACTCGTGGTTCCCGACGGCGGACGTCGCGAGGTCGAGCGCGTTGAGCACGTCGATCGTCGGCTGGTCCTCCTGGAGCGCCGACGCGAACAGGGAGGCGCCGATGTTGTCGCCCGCGGAGACGAACGCCGTCCCGTCGGGGTTCGCCGCGCGCAGCTGCTCGATCGTGCCCGCGAACTTCACGGTGTTGGCGTCGATGCGACCGTGGAAGTCGTTGATCGCCAGCAGGTCGAGCTGCGTGGTCCCGGGCCCGGTGTCACCGAGCTGGAGGCCGACGAGCACCGGGTCGTGGTCGGACGACCGGAACGGCGTCGTGTCGTAGAGGATCGACGCGTTGTAGTTGTACCGGCTGTACTCGTTGGCGATGGGCTCGACGGAGTTGATGTTCCACACGTCGGTGCCGGTGACGGCGCTCGCCGCGCCGGCCGAGGCGAACACGTGGTCGAGCGACCCGACGTACCCGTCGAACAGGTAGGTGTGCTCGCCCGTCGTCTCGCCGAGGTCGGTGTATCCCGCCTCCTTGAGCACCTCGAGCGGGTCCTCCTGCGAGTACGAGTTGAAGTCGCCCGCGAGCAGGATCTTGTCCGTGCCCGCGTCCGCCGCGACGTCCTCCGCGAAGCCGACGAGCGCCGTCGCCTGCGCGACGCGCGACGCGTTGAACGCGCCCTGGCCGTCGCCCGAGTCCTCGTCGCCGGGCAGCACGGGAGTGCCGGAGCCCTTCGACTTGAAGTGGTTCGCGACGACGAGCACGTCGTCGCTCGCCGCGTCGTCACCCTCGCTGATCCCGCCGACCGGCTGGAACACCTGCGCGAGCGGCTCGCGCGCGTTGACGAACGCCGCGTCGTCGAGCAGGATCCGCGAGTCCCCGACCGGCTCGGCCGCGTCCACCTGGTAGATGTACGCGAGCCGGATCACGTCCTCGTCGTCCGGCAGCGCGGCCGGCGACGGGACGAACGCCCACTCGTCTCCGCCCGCGGACTCGTTGAGCGCGTCGACGAGGTCGGAGAGCGCCTGGTCGCGGTCCTTGCCGAACGGCGTCGAGTTCTCGATCTCCATGAGCGCGACGACGTCGGCGTCGAGCGCGTCGATCGCCGCGACGATCTTGGTCTCCTGGCGCTCGAGGTTCTCGGCGTTCGCCGCGCCCCGGGCGTCGCAGCCACGGTTGACCGTGATGGGGTTGCCGGCACGGTCCGTGTAGTAGGTGCAGCCCGTGAGCTGGTCGCCTGTCGTCGTGAAGTAGTTGAGCACGTTGAACGTCGCGACCGACAGGTCGCCCCCGACCTCGGCCGGGGCGTCCTCGCGCGTGTTCGCGAACGTGGCCGGCTGCACCGTGGCGGCGTTCCCGCCGTCACCGGCGGTGAGCTGCGTCAGCGGCTGGAACGTCCACGCGTCGAACCGGTAGTCGAGGATGACGGGCGTCGTGAAGGACACGCCCGCCCCGACGCGCGCCGGCGCCCCGCCCGTGAGGTACGGGAGCGGGATGCCCTTGTTCGCCGTGTTGTTGAAGTTCGTCGTCGCGCCGTCGTCGAGCACGACCGCCCGTGCCGCGCGGTCCGTGACCGCGGCGGCGGCCTCCGCGCTGCCCGGACGCCCGGCCGACGTCGGCTGGACGAACGGGTCCGTGCCCGCGGCGAGCAGGAACGAGCCGTAGAAGTTCGTGTCGTAGTTGTCCGCGACGACGTAGTCGCCCGCGGGCTGCACGAGCATGCCCTCGAGCACCTCGCGCGCGGCGTCGGTCGCGGGGAACGCGACGTTCGCGGGCTTGACCGCCTCGGCCGCCTCGTCCAGGACCGTCCAGCCGCCCGCGGCAGGAGTGATCTGGGTCAGCGTGAAGTACTCGGAGACCGCGCCCGTGACCTCGACGTGGTCGCCGACCTGCACGGCCGCGGCACCGGCCTTGGAGTAGACGAAGATCGCGTCCGACGCCGCGTGCGAGGCGTCGAGGTCGCCGCCCGTGCCCTCGGTCTGCAGGTAGAAGCCGTCGTAGCCGCCCGTGGGGTAGGTGGCGGTGACGACGCCGCGCGTCGTGACGGTCTGGCCGACGAGCGGGCTCGCCGCACCGGTGCCCTGGATCTCCGCGATCGGGACGACCTCGCCCGGCTCGGGGCCGGGGCCACCGCCGTCGTCGCCGCTGTTCTGCGGGGTGACGGTGCTGGAGAGCGAGAAGTCCTTGCTGTTGTCGTCCGTGTCCGCGAAGCCCGTGCGGTTGATCGACGCCGGCACGTTGTTGGCCGACGGCGCGGGGCTCACGGCGGTCTCGAACGTGTTCGACGTCCCGTACCCGACGAGGTCCACGACGTTCGCGGCACCCGCGGCGTTCCCCGCGGGCAGCGTGACCGCCGACGTGGAGCGCACGAGCGCGAGGGTGCCCGTCGTGCCCGACGGGTTGAGGCCTCCGGTCGCGTCCGGCGTCGGCAGCTCCGCGCCGTTCGAGCCGTTGGAGCCGCCCTGCACGAGGAAGTAGCCTCCGGGCGCGACGGTGCCGGTCAGCGGCGTGACGCCGGTGAAGGCGCCCGTCCCCGTCGCCGAGCGGTACTGGAGCGACATGCCGGAGAGGTCGATCGCCGCCTGCGTGGGGTTGTACAGCTCGACGAACTTGTGGGTGTAGGGGGCGTTGGCGCTGCCCCCGCTCAGGTAGGCCTCGTTGATGACGAGGCCCGACCCGTCGGGCGCCGCGCTCGCGGCGGTGGCCGCCGCGACGGAGATCGGCACGGCGAGCGCCACGGTCAAGGTGCCCGCCACCACCCTCCGTCGCCGCAGGTGCTGGTGGTCGGTCACGCTGACTCCTTCATCTCGTGCGGACGGCCGGGCAGCAGTCGCGCGTCCATCGATCGAGTCCACGACTCGGGACGGGTCGACGCCCTGCCTCCGCAGGACATCGCACCCCACCTCGATGAACGGGCGGTTGCTGCCACGTCACCGCCGCGAGAACGTCGCCGCACGTCGTCGTGCCGCGAGCGCCCGCACGGACGGCGGCCGGTCATCATCGGACGCTAGCCCTCCGCGTGCCCCACCGCCAGACCTGGGACCGAGAACGTTACGCACCAGTAACACGCCGGCCCGGACGCGCGTCGCGCTCAGCGGGGGCGGGCCGCCTGGAGCGGGAGGAGCCACGAGATGTCGGACCGCTCGCCCGACGCGCGGACACGGCCGTCGGCGACGGCGTCCGCCCACGTGAGCGCGCCGGTCACGAGGCCGAGCCACGTCTGCGGGTCGGTCTCCACGACGTTGGGCGGCGTGCCCCGGGTGTGCCGGGGACCCTCCACCGCCTGGACCGCGCCGGCCGGAGGCACCCGCACCTCCACGGTGTGCCCGGGCGCGACGTCCGCGAGCTCCTCGAGCGTGAAACGCACCGCGGTCGTCACGGCCGTGCGGTCGGCGGGGTCGTCGCGCCAGGCCGCCAGGGCGAGGCGGCCGGCGGCAGGGTCGGTACGTCGTCGGGCGGGCACGAGGCCAGCCTAGGACGCCCCGCGCGACCTCAGCCGACGGTGAACCGGACGCGACGGCCCTCCACCGACGCCTCGCGCAGCGTCGCGCGGACCGGGTCGCCGAGCGGGAGGTCCGCGCCCTCGACCGGAGCCCGGACCGCGGGGTCGGCGAGCACGACCTGGCCGCGCCGCGCACCCGAGGCGTCGCCGCCCTCCCGCTCGAGACGCCGGCCGCGCTCGCGGTCGTCCTCGACGTCGACGACGACGCCGTCGAACTCCTCCCCCTCGCGCCCGCTCAGCAGCGCCGCCTCGACGACGTCGACGATCGCGCGCTCGTACGAGGCCGCGCGCTGGCCCGTCCGTGCCATCGTGCGCGGCAGCCCGGGCAGCGCGTCGAGCACCCAGCGCGGCACCTCCTCGCCCGCGCACAGCGCGAGGCACACCTCCGTGCCGTAGCGGTCGACGAGCCGGCGCAGCGGCGCGGTGACGTGCGCGTACTCGGCGCCGATCGCGGCGTGCGCGGCGTCGTCGGGCACGCCGGGCTCCTGCCCCGTCCCCCCGAACGCCTCGTACGACGCGCCGCGGAAGAGCGACGTCGCCTCGTTGAGGAAGGCCGCGTGGCGCGGGACGCGCGAGTCCAGGGTCGGCACGAGGTCGGCGTACACCGTCTCGCGCGGCCAGTCGATGCCGAGCGCGCGCGCCGTGCGGCGCAGGCGCGCGAGGTCGCGCGGGTCGGCCTCGGGCAGCGCACGGAAGACGCCGACGCCGCCCGCGCGCATGAGGCGCGCCGCCGCGATGCCCGTGAGGAGCGAGATCTGGGCGTTCCAGCCCTCCGCCGGGAGGGTCGAGCGGAACTCGAGGCCGAACGAGCCGTCGTCGCGCGTGACGATCTCCTGCTCCGGGACCTCGAGCGACACTCCCCCGCGCACGCGCTCGAGCGCGAGCCGCAGCTCGCCCACCTCGCGGAGCAGCAGGAGCGCGGCACCCCCCGCGTCCTGCGCGCCACCCGCGTCGATCGCGGCCTGGGCCTCGTCGTAGGTGAGGCGTCGCGTCGACCGCACGACGGCGCGGCGCACCGTCGCGTCGAGGATCTCGCCGCGCGCGTCCAGCACGACGCGCCACGCCGCCGCGGGGCGCTCCTGGTCCGGCAGGAGGCTCGCCGCGCCCTCGGAGAGCACGGCGGGGTGGAGCGGGGTGCGGCCGTCGGGCGCGTAGAGCGTCGTCCCGCGCTCGTGCACCTCGGCGTCGATCGCCCCGCCCGGCGCGACGAACGCGCCGACGTCCGCGATGGCGTAGTGCACGACGAACGCCGCACCCGCGGGACCCGCCGGGTCGTCCCCCGCGCGCTCGAGGTGGAGCGCCTGGTCGAGGTCCATCGACCCGGGCGGGTCGATCGTCACGAACGGGACGTCACGCAGGTCGACGCGGCCGTCACCGACGACGGCGTCGCCGTCCCGGACGACCGCCTCCGCCTCGGCGAGCACCGCGGCGGGGAACGACTCCGGGACCTCCATCTCACGGCGCAGCGCCGCGAGCGCGCCGGTCACGGTGAGGACCGGGTCCACGGGGGGCGTCGGCGCGGGGGGCTCGGCGGGGCGCACCAGGCGCAGGTGACGGGCGGGCACGAGGCCGACCCTACCCACCCGGCGCCCGAGCGTCTCCCGCCCGACCGTCTCCCGGGCCACCACGGCCTCCCGGCGGGAGGCGGCGGCTCTGCGGCAGAGGGCGCGCGGGCCAGGGCGTCCGACAGACCTGGCCCGCGCGACGGGTACGCGTCACCACCGACGCGTACGGCTGGAGGCAGCACCCGCCGCCCGGATCGAGCGGGCGGCGGGTGCGCCGGTCTCACATCCCGCGCGTCCCGAACCGGTCGCGCGCGGCGTCGTCGCCCGAGCCCGCCGCGGCCGCCGCGAGCTCGCGGCGCACCTCCTCGCGGAGCTTCCCGTGGTTCTGGGGCTCGGGCGCGGCGCCCAGGAGCAGCTTCGTGTAGTCGTGCTGGGGGTCGAGGATCACCTGGTCCGACGGCCCGCGCTCGACGACGTTCCCCCGGAACATCACGAGGATCTCGTCGCTGAAGTGCCGCGCGGTCGCGAGGTCGTGCGTGATGTAGAGGACACCGAGGTTCTCCTCCCGCTGCAGGCGCGCGAGCAGGTTGAGCACCCCGAGACGGATCGACACGTCGAGCATCGACACCGGCTCGTCCGCCACGAGGAAGCGCGCGCCCGGCGCGAGGGCCCGGGCGATCGCGACGCGCTGGCGCTGCCCGCCCGACATCTCGTGCGGCTGCTTGGCCGCGAACACGGGCGCCGGCGTGAGGTTGACGCGCTCCAGGAGCTCGTGGACCCGCGCGTCGAGCGCCTGCCGACCGCGGGCGACCTTGTGCAGGCGCAGCGGCCGCTCGAGGTGGTGGCCCACCGTGTGGAACGGGTTGAGCGACGCGAACGGGTCCTGGAACACCATCTGCACGTCGTGCCGGTAGGCGTCGAGGCCCCGGCCACGGGTCGCCGACGGCGTGCCGTCCAGCAGGATCTCGCCCGACGTCGGCGTCTCGAGCTGGGCGATCATGCGCGCCACGGTCGACTTGCCCGAGCCGGACTCCCCGACGACCGCGATCGTCTTGCCCGGCTCCAGGGTGAACGACACGTCGTTCACCGCACGCAGGCGCGTGCGGCGCAGCCCCTTGCGGATCGAGAAGTCCTTGACCAGGTTGCGGACCTCCAGGGTGCTCATGCGTGCGGTCCTTCCTGGCTCTCTCCGGTGCCCTCGCCCGTGCGGACGAACGAGCCGCGGTCGCCCGTGAGGCTCGGGAACGAGCCCAGCAGGCGCCGCGTGTAGGGGTGCTGGGCGCCCTCGAAGATCGACTCCGCCGTGTCGATCTCGACGATCTCGCCGCGCAGCATCACCGCGATGCGGTCGCTGATCTCCAGCAGGAGCGGGAGGTCGTGCGTGATGAACACGACGGCGAACCCGAGCTGCTCGCGCAGCCGCATGATCTCTCGCAGGATCCCGCGCTGGACCACGACGTCGAGCGCCGTCGTCGGCTCGTCCATGATCATGACCTGCGGGTTGAGCGCGAGCGCCATCGCGATCATGACGCGCTGGCGCATGCCGCCGGACAGCTCGTGCGCGTAGCTGTCGAGGCGCAGCGGGTCGACGCCCACGAGCTCGAGGAGCTCCGCGGACCGGGTCGCCCGCTCCTTCCGCGACATCTCCGGACGGTGGGTCTTGAGCACGTCCCCGAGCTGGTCGCGCACGCTGATGACCGGGTTGAGCGAGTTCATCGCGCCCTGGAACACCATGGAGACCTTGTCCCACCGGAAGGCGCGCAGCGCGTCCCCGGAGAGCGCGACGACGTCGACGTCGTCGCCGCCCTGGTCGTGGAACGTCACCGACCCGGACGTGAGGAGGGCCGGGGGCTTGAGGAGGCGGTTGATCCCGTACGCGAGCGTCGTCTTGCCGCAGCCCGACTCGCCAGCGAGGCCGAGGATCTCGCCGCGGTGCAGCGTGAGGGAGACGTCCTTCACGGCGTGGACGACCGGCTCGACCTCGTAGTCGATGGAGACGTGCCGCGCGGTGAGCACCGGGTCCTTGCCGACGAGGTACGCGGCGTGGCGCGCGCTGGTGAGCGGCTCGGCGGCCGTGGTCGTGGCGGTCATGCGCCCACCGTCTCCTTCGCGTCGTCGGTGTCGGTGTCCGTGCCGTCAGGGTCGGTGCCGTCAGGGTCGGTGCCGTCAGGGTCGGTGGCGTCAGGGTCGGCGCCGTCGGCGGTGTCCGGCCCGGTGCCGGCAGGGTCCGCGTCCACGGCGAGGCCGGCCTTGCGGGCCTTGCGCACGCTCTTGACCGCGGCCGGGCCCAGGCGCAGGCGGGGGTTGATGATCTCGTCCAGGCTGAAGTTGATGAGCGCGAGCCCGCAGCCGAACAGGGCGATGAGCAGGCCCGGCGGGACGAACCACCACCACATGCCGAGGCTCAGTGCGTTGTTGGCGCTCGCCTGGTTGAGGATCGTGCCCCACGTGATCGAGCCCGAGGGGCCGAGCCCGAGGAACGACAGCCCCGCCTCGGCGAGGATCGCGAGGAGCACCGCGCCGAGGAACTGCGCCGTGAGGAGCGGCAGGAGGTTGGGGAAGATCTCCACGAGGATGATCCGCGGCGTCTTCTCCCCCGCGACGCGCGCCGCGGACACGTAGTCGCGGGCCCGCAGCGACTTGGCCTGCATCCGGAGCACGATCGCCGCACCCGGCCAGGCCGTCAGCCCGAGGATCACCGCGACGATGATGAGCGACCGCGTCTGCAGGTACGCCGAGATGACGATGATCAGCGGCAGGCCCGGGATGACGAGCATGATGTTGGTGACGAGCGAGAGCGCCTCGTCGGTGAACCGCCCGCGGTACCCCGCGACGATGCCGAACACGATCGACAGCACGAGCGCGATCGCCCCGGCGACGAGGCCGACCATGAGCGAGCCCTGCCCGCCGTACGCCACCTGGGCGAAGATGTCGTTCCCGATGTGGTTGGTGCCGAGCAGGTGCTCGGTGCTCGGCGGCAGGAACCGCGCGTTCGCCGTCGAGCGCGGGTCCTGCGTGAAGAACGGCGCGACGAACGTGAACAGCAGGATGCCGACCACGAGGACGATCCCGGCGGTGAGCTTGCCGGACCGGCGCGGGAGCATCGCGCGCAGGCCCCGGCGCGCGGGCGCGGCCGGTGCGTCCTGGTCGAGCGCCGCGGGGACGTCCCGCACGTCCGGGACGATCCCCTCGGTCGTCGTCGCCGGCGCGAGGCCGTCGGCCACGACCGTGGCCACGGGTGCCGCGTCGGCGGCGGGGGTCACGATCTCCGTGTCGCGGATGTTGTCAGACATTGGCGCGCGCCCTCGGGTCGATGAATCCGTAGATGATGTCCATGAGGAAGTTCGCGGCGAGCACGGCGAGCGTGATCACGAGGAACGTGCCCTGCATGAGCGCGAAGTCGCTCGCCTGGACCGCGTTGAACAGGAGCTTGCCCAGACCCGGGTAGCTGAAGACCTGTTCCATGACCACCGACCCGGCCACGACGAACCCCAGCGCGACCCCGAACCCGGCGAACGACGGGAGCGCGGCGTTGCGGGTCGCGTAGGTGATCGCGACGCGCATCCGGCGCAGGCCCTTGGCCTCGGCCGTCGTGACGTAGTCCTCGGACAGCGTGGACACCATCATGTTGCGCATCCCGAGCAGCCAGCCGCCGACGGACGAGAGCACGATCGTCAGCGCGGGCAGGAAGCCGTGGTAGATCACGCTGCCGACGAACGCCCACGACCACTCCGGGCCGTTGTCGAAGCCGAAGATGTCGTAGCTGCCGATCCGCGGGAACCACCCGGTCGAGACGGAGAAGACCGAGACGAGGATGAGAGCGAGCCAGAAGTAGGGCACCGCCTGGAGCAGGGTCGAGGCGGGGATGATGCTGTCCACCCACGTGCCGCGCTTCCAGCCGGCCCACGCCCCCAGCCCGACACCCAGGACGAACGAGATGATCGTCGCGAGTCCCACGAGCCCGACCGTCCAGGGCAGCGCCTGGCCGATCAGCTCGGTGACGGGCTGGGGGTAATAGGTGATGGAGATCCCGAGATCTCCCTGGAACAGGCGCCCCCAGTAGTCCACGTACTGGTCCCACAGGGAAGCGTTGTCGTCCGCGCCGAAGAGGAGGTCGATGCTGTTCTGCATCTGGGGCGTCAGCTCGCCGCCCTTGCGCAGGAACTTGTCGATGAAGATCTGCTTGGGGTCACCAGGCATGAGCTTCGGGATGAGGAAGTTCAGCGAGACCGCTGCCCAGAGGGTGATCACGTAGAACGTGATCCGTCGTGCGTAGTACCTCATGATGCGTGTCCCTCGTTCCCCGTTCCTCCTCCTCGGCGCGGTCGCATCAGCTCGTCGGCTCGAGCTTCGAGAGCACGACGCCCAGCGAGACCGTGCTCCACGACGGCGGGAAGGCGTAGAGGTCCTCCTCCGTCGGCCAGCCCGTGAAGTCCTTCGTGTCCATGAAGGTCTGCGAGGCGTTCACGACGACGGGGATGTAGGGCAGGTCGCGGACGATCTCCTCCTGGATGACCGCGTACTGCTCCTGCTTCGCGGCCTCGTCGTTCGTCGAGGCGGCCGCCTCGACCGCGGCGTCGACCTTCGGGTTGGTGTAGCGCACGTAGTTGAAGAGCCCGGACTCCATGACCTCGCCGACCGGACGCGTGTAGTCCGTCGACATCCACTGGCGGTAGATGGTGAACGGGTCGTCGAGCGACGGGCCCGTGATGCCGCCGACCATGAGCTGGTAGGTGCCCGCGGCGCGCGCGTCGGACATCTCCTGCTGCGTGACCTTGTTGTGGACGACCGAGATGCCGGCGGCCTTCGCCTGCTCGACGAGCAGGTCACCGACGGCGTTGTAGTCGTTCCAGCCGTCGACCGTGATGAGGGTCAGCTCGACCTTCTGGCCGGCCTTCTCGTAGATGCCGTCCGCACCCTTGGTGTAGCCGGCGTCCTCGAGGACCTTCGACGCCGCCGCGGCGTCGGCCGTCTGCGGGCTCTCCGCCTCGACGTCCGGCGAGATCCAGCGGTCGTCGCGGCCGAGCAGCGCGAACGTCGGGGACGCGGTGGCGGCGAGGCCGGCGAACGCCTTCTCGTTGATCTCGGTGCGGTCCATCGCGAGGTTGATCGCCTGGCGCACCGCGACGTCGGTCTGCGGCCCGGCGCAGCCGAGGTCGACCGAGACGCACGTGTAGATCGTCGTCGGGTCCTGCGGCGTGTTGATCATGCTCAGGCGCCCGTCCGCGGTGATGCGGTCGGGGTCCGCGACGAACATCGCGGTCCAGTCGACCTTGCCCGTGGTCATGAGGTCCTCGGCGCTCTGGTTCGCGTCGATGCCGAGGTAGCGCACCTTCTTGATCTTGGGAGCGCCGTCCCAGTAGTCCTCGTTGGCGACCACCGTGTAGGCCGCCTCGGTGACCGCGTCGGCCTTGAACGGGCCGGTGCCGACCGGGTTCTCGTTCGCGAACGTCACCAGGTCGTCGACCTCGGACCAGATGTGCTCGGGCACGACGAGCGACGTGCCGAGGATCTGGACCTCGGAGGTGAACTGCGGCGAGTCGAACGTCCACGTCACGGTGTACGGGTCGACGGCCTCGACCGAGAGCACGAAGTCCCGCTTGGCGGCCTCGTTGGTCTGGGAGAAGACCACGTCCTCGGCGTCGAAGGCCTCGCCGTCGGTCCACTTGACGCCCTCACGGAGCTTCACGGTGAGCTCGGTCCCGTCCTCCGACCACTCGAACGACTCGCCCAGACGGGGCTCCGGCGGGCCGGCCTGCGCCTTGTTGTAGTAGAAGAGCGGCTCGTAGATCGCGCCGTTGGCCGCGTGCAGCGGGTTCGGCGAGTACGGGTTGAAGTTCGCGACGATCGGCGTCTGCGACCCCGCCCAGACGTTGAGCGTGCGCCCACCGTCCGCGGTCTGCTCGCCGTCGCCGTTCCCGGAGCCGGAGCAGCCCGTCGCCATGAGGGTCACGCCGGTCACGAGCGCAACCGCCGTGAGCAGACGCTTGCGCGCCGTGCTTCGAATCATCATCGGTCCTTTCGCGTGGACGACGCGTCGTCGCGTCGTTCGTCGTGCGCCCGGAGGCGTGTGGCAGGAACACTAACTAATCGATCCGGGGTCGCCGGCTAATACGACAGGAAAGTTACCTAACTGAGACATGGCCGCCGACGCCCGCCCGGAACGACGGCGGCCGACCCCCGCGTGGGCGGGGGCCGGCCGTCGGGACGTCGTGCCGTGAACGGCTCGCGCGCGCCGGGTAGCGGGGCGAGGTGCCGCTAGCGCGCGGCGTCGAGCGCCGTGCGCGCGGCCGCGGCGACCTCGGGGTCCGTGACCTCGTAGCCGGCGTCGCCGCCGCCCCCCGGTCCGGCGTCGTCGGCGACGACGCGCTTCGCGGAGAGGTGCACGGCGTCCACGCCGGCGGCCACGAGAGCGCCGACGTCCTGGGGCCGCACTCCCCCGCCGGCCATGACCTGGACGCGGCCGCGCAGCGGGCCGCGGGCGTGCACCGACATGGCGCGCAGGCGCTCGACCCCGTCGATGCTGCGGGCGGCGCCGCCCGACGTGAGCACGCGCACCACGCCCGCGGCGGCGAGCGCGTCGAGGGCCGCGAGCGGGTCGGCCACGACGTCGACCGCGCGGTGGAACGTCACCTGGCGACCGTCGGCGGCCTCGACGAGGGTGCGCACGGCGGGGACGTCCACGGAGCCGTCCGGGGTCAGCGCCCCGACCACGACCCCCGAGGCTCCCGCCGCGACCGCGGCCCGGACGTCGCGGACCTGCACGTCGAGGTCCGTCGCCGAGAGGACGAACCCGCCCGGGCGCGGGCGCACGAGGACGTGCACCTCGACGGCCGCCGCACCGGTCATGGCGTCCGCGGCGGCCGCGACGGCCGCCTCCACGAGGCCGGCGCTCGGCGTGAGCCCGCCCGTCGCGCCCAGGCCGACGCACAGCTCGACGCGCCGAGCGCCTGCGGCGGCAGCCACCCGGACGCCGTCCGGGTCCTGCACCGCGAGCTCGAGCACGACGTCGCGGCCCACGCGCGAGGCGGGCCCCTCGGGATCGGTGGTCGTCACTGCGTTCTCCCGTCGTCCGGTCCGGCGGCCGTCGCGTCGCGCGCTGTGCGCGACGGCGGCCGTCGGCCAGGGTAGACGACGGTCAGATGACGCCGAGCGCGAGGATCGCGTCGGCGACCTTGGTGAAGCCCGCGATGTTGGCGCCGAGCACGTAGTTGCCGGGCGTCCCGTACTCGTCGGCCGTCTCGACGCACCGGTCGTGGATGCCGGACATGATCTGCGCGAGCCGGTCCTCGGTGTACTCGAACGACCACGCGTCGCGCGAGGCGTTCTGCTGCATCTCGAGCGCGGAGGTGGCGACGCCGCCGGCGTTGGCCGCCTTGCCCGGCGCGAAGAGGACGCCCGCGTCCTGGAGCAGCGCGACGGCAGCCGGGGTGGTCGGCATGTTGGCTCCCTCGGCGACGGCGACGACGCCGTTCGCCACGAGCTGCTTGGCCGCGCCCTCGTCGAGCTCGTTCTGCGTCGCGCACGGCAGCGCGACGTCGCACGGCACGTCCCAGATGGAGCCGTCGGTGACGACGCGCGCGCCCGGGCGGCGAGCCGCGTAGTCGGCGACGCGACCGCGCTCGACCTCCTTGATCTGGCGCAGCAGGTCGAGGTCGACGCCCGCCTCGTCCACGACGTAGCCGGAGGAGTCGGAGAAGGCGACGACGTTCGCGCCGAGCTGCTGCGCCTTGGCGGTCGCGTAGATCGCGACGTTGCCCGAGCCCGAGACGACGACGCGGCGGCCGTCGAGGTCCTGCCCGCGCGTCGCCAGCATGCTCTGCGCGAAGAGCACGGTGCCGTAGCCCGTCGCCTCCGTGCGCACGAGGGACCCGCCCCACGAGATGCCCTTGCCCGTGAGGACGCCGGACTCGTAGCGGTTCGTGATGCGCTTGTACTGCCCGAACAGGTACCCGATCTCGCGTCCGCCCACGCCGATGTCGCCGGCCGGGACGTCGGTGTTCTCGCCGATGTGCCGGTACAGCTCGGTCATGAACGACTGGCAGAACCGCATGACCTCGCCGTCGGAGCGGCCGCGGGGGTCGAAGTCCGACCCGCCCTTGCCTCCGCCGATCGGCATGCCGGTGAGCGAGTTCTTGAAGATCTGCTCGAAGCCGAGGAACTTCACGATCCCGAGGTAGACCGACGGGTGGAACCGCAGGCCGCCCTTGTACGGGCCGAGCGCGGAGTTGAACTCGACCCGGAAGCCGCGGTTGATCTGCACGCGGCCCGTGTCGTCCACCCACGGGACCCGGAAGATGATCTGGCGCTCGGGCTCGCAGACGCGCTCGAGGACGGCTGCCTCGACGTAGCGCGGGTGCTTGCGCAGCACGGGGCCGAGCGAGTCGAAGACCTCGCGCACGGCCTGGTGGAACTCGGCCTCGCCGGGGTTGCGACGCAGGACCTCGTCGTAGACGGACTGCAGTCGACTGTCCATGGGCACTCCTCGTCTGGGCGGAAACTCCTGCTGACGGTACGCCTGTGCCAGAAGTTCCCGTACCGCCGTCTCACTCCCTGCGCACCCGGAGAGGTCGCGCGCGGGCTCGGGACGAGGCCCGGGGCGCGCCCCGGGGGGCGTCACGGGCCTGCCGGAAGCACCCGCGGACGACACAACCGTCCACCCGTCGAGAAACCCGATCGATCTAGTGCGGTTTATCGCGAGCCGTTGCTATACCCGTCCCCAGGTCACGAGCACCAGCGCCAAGCCCCGGCTCGCTGGTCGGCAACCCCCTGTTACGGCGGGGTGCTCCGGGAGATGACCCGGCCGTGCGCGACCAGCCCCGCACCCGCGGGGACGGCCGCACGGCAAGCGTGATCGACGACTACTGCGAGGTGCACATGACCCACCGCTCCCCCTCCCCGACGGTCCTCGCCGTCTCCGGCAACCCTCGGCCCGGCTCGCGCACGCTCGGTGCCGCCGAAGCCGTGGCGCACCGCGTCGCGGGCCTCCTCGGTACGACCGACGTCGCGGCGATCGACCTCGCGACGTTCGGCGACGAGGTCCTCGCCGCCGAGCACCCCGGCGCGGACGCCGCGCGCGACCGGCTGGCCGCGGCGACCGTCGCCGTCGTGGCGACCCCGGTCTACAAGGCCTCGTACACCGGGCTCCTCAAGGCGTTCCTCGACCTCTACGGCCCGGACGGCCTCGTGGGCGTCGTCGTCGTGCCGCTCGTCGTGTCCGGCAGCCCCGCCCACGCGCTCGTCGGCGAGGTGCACCTGCGACCCGTGCTCGTCGAGCTCGGGGCGGTCGTCCCGACCCGCTCGCTCACGGTCACCGAGGCGCAGCTCGCGGACCTGGGCCCCGTCGTGGACGCGTGGCTCGCCCGCGAGGGCGACGCGCTGCGCCGCGCCGCGACGCCGCTCCCCGGTGTGGACGGCGGCGACCCGCCGCCCGCCGACCAGGCCGTCGCCGACGCGTTCGCGGGGGTGACCCGATGACCGCCGGGCTCACCCACCTGGAGGCCCTCCTCGCGGAGCAGGACGAGCCGCAGCTCTCCCCCGACGAGTACAAGGCCGTGTTCCGCGGCCACCCCGCCGGGGTCGCCGTGATCGCGCTCGAGCACGACGGCCGCCTCGTGGGATTCACCGCGACGTCGGTCATCTCCGTCTCGGCCGCGCCGCCGCTGCTCGCGTTCTCGCTCGCGTCGACGTCGTCGTCGTGGCCCGCGGTCTCGGCCGCGCGGACGCTCGCGGTGAGCTTCCTCGCCGACCACCAGGACGACGTCTCGGCCCGGTTCGCCACGAGCGGCATCGACCGGTTCGCCGACGGCGGCTGGTCCCGCCTCGGCACCGGCGAGCCCGTGATCGACGGCGCGCTCTCCTGGGTCCGGGGCCGCGTCGTGCAGCGCACGCCCGTCGGCGACTCCTACCTCGTCTCGCTGCGCGCGCTCGCGTCGAGCGTCGGCGCGGGCGGTGGCACCCGGCCCGGGGCGGCCGGCGCGCCGTCGCCCCTCGTCTACCACGACCGCACCTACCACCGGATCGGGGACCACTCGGCGCTCTGACCCCGAGCGGCGGGCACCAGGGGCGAGGGGCCCGACCGCGGACGCGCCGCCGTCGGGCCCCTCGTCCGTCCCGCGCCGCCCTTCACGGGTGGACCGGTCACCAGCTCCAGCCGCGCGCGCTGAGCTCGAGCTCCTCGCGGAAGCGTTCGTCGTCGCCCGTGCGGAACCCGGCCCGCAGCGGGGCGTCCTCGACCGAGAGCCCGGTGAGCCGGCACGCCTCCCGCAGCAGCGCGTCGTAGGCGCCCTGGACCGCGAGGTAGTGGTGAGCACGGGCGAAGACCTCCGGGTCCGCCTCGATGCGCCGCATCTCCGCCGCGAGCTCGCTCAGCCGCACCTGGAGCGCGAGCGTCGCGAGCGGGTCGGGGGGCGGCGGACGGCGCCGCAGCAGGTGCGGCCGGCTGGTCGTCCGGTGGCTCGGAGGGCGACCTGCGCGGCGCAGCACCCACCACGCGGCGGCGGCGGTGCACGCCGTCGCGCACCAGATCATGAGCAGCCACGACATCGGAGCCGACCTCTGCGCGGGGAGACCCACAGGACCCCTCCAGTCTAGGTCCGCGTGCCGCCCCGAGCCATGGGTCGCGCGCGCCATCCCCCCGGAGCGCGGCACGGCCGTACGATGCCGACGACGCGCGCCGAGGCGCGCCACGACGACGGGGGCCGCGCATGACGACAGCACGACGGCTGCGGACGATCGCGTTCCGCGGCCGGCTCTGGGCGGCCCTCGTGCTCCCGCTGTGCCTCGTGGCCGGAGCCGTCGCCGCGGGCGGCGGCCTGCTCATGGCGGGGTTCGTCGTCGCGGCGGTCCCGGTCGCCGGCCTGCTCGCGCTCCCGCCCCTGCTGGGGACGTGGGTCGGGCGCGTACGGACCGCCGACGACGTCCCGCTCCCCGACGCCGTCGTGACCGTCGCGCTGTGGGTCGTGACGGTCCCCGTCGGCTTCCTCCTGACGTACACCCAGCCGGTCCCGCTGGACGTCGCGACCCCTCCCGGGTATCACGCGGCCGAGCTCGCGAGCGCCGTCGTGGTGCCCGCGGTCCTCGTGCTCTGGGTCGCGCAGCTGGCCCTGGCGCTCGTCGGCGTCCGGGCACGGCGACGCGCGCCCGACGCCGCACCCGCCGGCCCGGGAGCCGCGACCCTGCCGGGCTGACCGGGTCAGCCGGCGAGAAGGTCCGCCTGCGGGTGCCGCACGCCCTGCACCGCCCCGCGCGGGATGGCGGCGCCGATCGCCGCGACGTCGTCCGGGGTGAGCCCGATCGAGGCCGCGGCGACGTTCTGCTCGAGGTAGGCGAGTCGCTTCGTGCCCGGGATCGGGACGACGTCCTCGCCCTGGGCGAGCAGCCAGGCGAGGGCGAGCTGCGCCGTCGTGACGCCGCGCTCCGCGGCGAGCTGCTCGAGGGTGCGCACGAGGCCGCGGTTGTGCTCGAACGCCTCGCCGGCGTACCGGGCGTGGGCGCGGCGCACGTCGTCCGCGGCGAAGCCGTCGGGCGCGTCCACGGTGCCGGTGAGGATGCCGCGGCCCAGGGGTGAGAAGGGCACGAACCCGACGCCGAGCTCGCGCAGCGCGGGCAGCACCTCGTCCTCCGGGTCGCGCGTCCACAGGGAGTACTCGCTCTGCACGGCCGTCACCGGGTGCACCGCGTGGGCGCGGCGCACCGTCGCGGCGGACGGCTCCGAGAGGCCGATGCCGCGGACCTTCCCGGCCTCCACGAGCCCCGCGAGCGCACCGACCGTGTCCTCGATCGGGACCTGCGGGTCGACGCGGTGCAGGTAGTACAGGTCGAGCCGGTCCGTGCCGAGGCGGCGCAGGCTCGCGTCGACCGCCGCGCGCACGTACGCGGGGCGACCGTCGACCCGCCGGCCGTCCGGGTGCCCGCCCGCGGGCGGGAGCCCGAACTTCGACGCGAGGACGATCTGGTCGCGGTGCGCCCCGAGTACCCGGCCGATCAGCTCCTCGTTGCGGCCGTGCCCGTAGACGTCGGCGGTGTCGATCAGCGTCACCCCGAGCTCGAGCGCACGTCGCAGCACGGCCTCCGCCTCGGTGGCGTCCGCGGGGCCGTACGCGTCCGTCACGGACATGCCGCCGAAACCGACGGCCGCGACGGTGAGGGCGGCGTCCCCCGCGCCGAGCGTGCGCTGGGGGAGGAGGTGCAGGGCGGCAGGGGCGAGGTCGTCGGTCATGACGCCAGCGGACCACTCCGGGCGTCGCTCGGCAAGGGCCGCGGCGGGTCCTCTCACCTGGCGAGAGAACGTGACGCGCACCCCTCGCGACGGGCACCATCGGCCCGTGTCGCCGTAGGTCAGGCACGCCTGTCCTTGCTGGCGGGAGCGGGGAATCCTACCTAGTCTGGAATCGTTCAAGAGAACGAGCCACGAGGACGGCACCGACGGAAGCCGGGTGACCGCCGCACGTTCCGGGAGACCCCCGAGAGAGCGAGGAGCACCATGTCCGCACCCACCATCCACCGCGCCACCGCCCGATTCGAGGCGTCGGAGACGCTCCGCGCCCACCTGCAGCGCGTGCTCGTCGCGCTCGTCGACCTGCACGTCCAGGGCAAGCAGGCCCACTGGAACGTCACGGGCCGCGGGTTCCGCGACCTGCACCTCCAGCTCGACGATGTCGTGGACGTCGCGCGCGAGCACAGCGACACCGTCGCGGAGCGCATGCGCGCGCTCCAGGTCGTGCCCGACGGCCGGACCGAGACCGTCGCGACGACGACCGACCTCTCGCCGTACCCGGCCGGCCTCGTGTCCGTCGGCGACACGGTCGACGCGATCGTCGAGCGCATCGCCCAGACCGTCGAGGTCGTGCGCGAGGTGCACGACGGCGTCGACGCCGAGGACCCCACGACCGCCGACATCCTGCACGAGATCATCGCCGACCTGGAGAAGCAGGCGTGGTTCCTCTCCTCGGAGAACCGCGAGGCCTGACGAGCCCGTCGGCCCGGGCGTCGTGGTCGCACGAGGCCCGGGCCGCACGGCCTGCGCCGAGGGGCTCGGTCAGGCGACCGCGACGTGCCGGGATGCTCGTCCGGAGAGACCGAGCGTGTCGCGCAGCGTCGTCCCGGGGTAGGCCGTGCGGAACAGGCCGGCCCCCTGCAGGAGGCGCACGACCCGGCCGACGATCGCGTCGAGGTCGGTGCTCAGGGACGACGGGCGCAGGAGGAAGCCGTCTGCCGCACCGGCGCGCACCCACTCCTCGGCCGTGACCGCGAGGTCGCGCGCCGTGCCGACGTGCGTGAGGGAGTCCGTGTCCCACGAGACGCCCTCGAGGTCCTCGATCAGGTCGAGGCGCGCCTGGGCGCTCGCACGCGTGTCGCCGATGACCACGTACGCGTCCACGAGGACCCGCAGGGCGTCGGGGTCGCGCCCCGCGTCTGCCGCGGCGGCGCGCACCTGCGCCCGCCGGGCGACAGCCTCGTCCAGCGTCGCCGCCCGCACCCGGACCACGTCCGCGCGGCGGGCCGCGAGGTCCAGCGACGCGGGCGTGCTCGCTCGCACGACGACGGGCGGCCGGCCCTGCGGCGGCCGCGGCGTGCTGGACGGCCCCGCGACCGCGAACCGGATGCCCTCGTGGTCGACGTGGCGGAGCTGCTCGCGATCACCGGGCCGGCCGGTCGCGACGTCGCGGGTCTCCGCGTCGTCCTCCCACGAGTCCCACAGCCGCGTGACGGCCTCGACGGCCGCGCCCGCCTCCGCGACGGCGCCGGGCTCGTCCTGCGCGCCGTCGGGCCCGGACGCCGCGGCCTCTGCCGGCGTGGTGGACCACCCGACCTGCCAGCCGGCGCGTCCAGAGCTCACGTGGTCGATCGTCGCGATCGCGGTGGACACGTGGAAGGGCTCGGTGTGCGTCGTCGTCACGGTCGGGACGAGGCCGATCCCCGCGCTGCGGGGCGCGAGGCGGGAGGCGACGAGCGCGGCGTCGAGCCGGCCCCGGACGGACCCGTCGCGGCTCGGCCGGAGCGTGAACGCGTCGTCGAGCGTGACGAGGTCGAGCAGGCCGCGCTGGGCGGTGGCGACGAGCTCGACGAGGCGCTTCCCGTCGAAGAGCCGCTGGGCCTGGGTGCCCACGGTCCGCCAGGCGGCGGGGTGCGCGCCGGCGTCGGTGAGGTCGACGCCGAGGTGGAGCGTGCGGGCGGGGCGGGGGTCGGACATCGCGAGGTTCCGTTCTCGGTGCTGCCAGCGCAGCGCCGACGCCGTCGCCGGTAGAGCGCCGACGACGCTCGGGGCGCGGCGGGTGCGGAGGTGGGCAGGGCTGCTCCGCCGCGGGGTGGCAGGACGGGGCGCGGGAAGCCGGGGGCGACGGGCCACGCGCGGGGCGCGCGGGCCTCTTCGGTGGCGGTTCGTCGTCAGCGACAACAGGTGGCGCGCGCGGGACCCGCGGTCCCGAGTGCGCGCGCGGCAGAGGCGCCCGCGGGTGGACGGGGGCACGTCGAGGCGTGCGCGGCGGTCACCGGGGTGCTCACCGCGGTGCTCACCGCGGTGCTCGACTCCCGCCGGTCCATCGTCCGTCTCCTTCGTGCCCGTCGCCGGGCTCCGCGTCCTTGCCCCGCGCCGCGCGTGGTCCGCGCGACGCGGGACCCGGTCCTCACCCGGGGCACCCCACCGCGCGGGAGGGTTGCCGTCCGACGAGCCGGGGCTTGGCGTCGGAGCTCATGACCATGTCCTGTGACCGGGGTACGTCGACCTCGGTTGCGCGGGAACTTACGAGCGGCCGCCGCAGGGTGTCAACGCGCCGAGGGGACCTTCCCACATACTGGACTTGATCGGTCAACTTTCTGCCGCCCGAGGCGCTGCTTGCACCGAGTGCATCGATGCACTTAGTGTCAAGAGGTGCCCCTCCCCTCCGCGACCGACCCGTCGGGCGTGCCCGTGACCGACCCGACGACGGGCTCCGCGCCCGCCCCCCCGACCGGCTCCTCCACCGACCGCCGCGCCGCGCTGCGCGCACGGCACCGGCGGGCGATCGTCGACGCGGCGGCGTCGCTCATGGAGGAGAACGGCGGCACCCGGTTCACCGTCGACGAGCTCGCGGCCCGCGCCGACGTCGCGCGGCGCACGATCTTCAACCACTTCGCGTCGCTCGACGACGTGGTGGTCGAGGTGTGCGAGGATGTGCTGGGCACCGTGGTCGACGCGCTCGGGGCGAGCGCGGCCGACCCCGGCACCGACCGCACGACCCCGCTCGACGACCTCACCGCGGCGCTCCGCGGCACCGACCTCGTCGGCCCGATGTCCTACCTCACGCGCGCACTCGGCGGCACCGCGACCGAGCCCACCCCGCGCGTCACGACGATGGTCGTGCGCACGTTCACCCACCTCGCCGAGCGCCTGGTCGCCGAGACCACGCGGCGGCACCCCGACGTCGACCCGCTCGAGATCGAGATGCTCGTGGGCGCGCTCATGGCCGGGGTCCTGGTGATCCAGCGACGCTGGTGGGCCGCGACCGGCGCCGCCGACGACGACGCCTCGCGCCGCGTCTGGGCGGACCTCCTCGACCACCTCGTCGGACGTGTGCGCGCGGGCTGGGCGCTCCCCGCCTGACGCCGCCCTCCTCCCCCGACCGACCACCACCCGGCCTGCACGCCGCACCGCTCACCGGACCGCCGACCGGACCGTCCCGGACTCCCACCGAAGGATCCTCATGGCTGAACTCCTCTACCGCCTCGGCCGCGCCAGCGCGCGCCGCGCGCGGACCGTCCTCGCTTCGTGGCTCGCGGTGCTCGTGCTGGCCGGGGCGGCGTTCGTCGCGTTCGGCGGCTCGCTCGCGAGCAGCTTCTCCATCCCCGGCACCCCGACCGCCGAGGTGACCGAGCGCCTGCAGACGGCGCTCCCGGAGGCCTCCGGCGGGAGCGGCACCGTCGTCTTCGTCACGGAGGACGGCTCCGCGTTCACGCCCGAGCAGGAGGCGGAGATCTCCGACCGCCTCGCCGCGGCGGAGGACGTCGACGGCGTCGAGACGGCCGTCGACCCGTTCGCCACGCAGGCCGAGCTGGCGGACCAGCGTCAGCAGATCGGGGACGGTCGCACCCAGATCGAGGCCGGGCGCACGCAGATCGAGGACGGTCGCGCCCAGCTCGCCGCGGGCCAGGAGCAGCTCGACGCCGCGCGGACCCAGCTCGACCAGGGCCAGGCCCAGCTCGACGCGGCGCGCGCGCAGGCCGAGGCCGCGGGCGCGCTCGACCAGGTGGCGCCCCAGCTCGACGCGCAGCAGGCCGAGCTCGACGCCGGGCGCGCCGAGCTCGACGCCCAGGCCGCGGCGCTCGACAAGCAGGTGACCGCGCTGGAGGACCAGAGCACGATGCTCGAGGAGCAGTCCGCGCAGCTCGAGCTCTCCGCACCGCTCCTCGAGATGGCGTCGGAGATCCGCATGGTGTCCGAGGACGGGAGCGCCGCCGTCGCGAGCGTCGCGTTCACCGAGCCGAACATGAGCATCGAGCAGCAGACCAAGGACGACCTCGTCGCGGTCTTCGCCGACGACCCGGTCGACGGCGTCCAGACGGACTTCTCGTCCGACATCACGCAAGGAGTTCCCCAGGTCTTCGGCGTCGGCGAGGCGATCGGCCTCGTCGTCGCGGCGATCGTGCTGATCGTCATGCTGGGCACGCTCGTCGGCGCGGGGCTGCCGATCCTCACGGCGCTCATCGGCGTCGGGATCGGCGCGCTCGCGGCGATGTCGCTGTCGGGCGTCGTCGAGATGTCGTCCGTGACGCCCGTGCTCGGCCTCATGCTCGGGCTCGCGGTCGGGATCGACTACTCGCTGTTCATCGTCAACCGCCACCGCCGCCAGCTCAAGCAGGGCGACGACGTGCAGGAGTCGATCGCGCTCGCGAACGGCACGTCGGGCAACGCCGTCGTCTTCGCCGGCGCCACGGTGCTCATCGCGCTCCTCGCGCTCAACGTCACCGGCATCCCGTTCCTCGGCCTCATGGGGACCGTCGGCGCGCTGTGCGTCGCGATCGCCGTGCTCATCGCCGTCACCCTCACGCCAGCCCTGCTGAGCATGATCGGGACGCGCATCCTCAGCCGTCGCGAGCGCGCCGCGCTCGCCGGGACCGAGGCGGCCGGGGCTCCGGGCGAGACCGACGCCGCAGCCGGCCCCACGCCGTCGGGCACCACCGCGGGGGCGGCGAAGCCCGCTCGCCCGATGTCGACGCTGCGCGCGGTGGGCACGGCGCTGCTCGCCGTCGTGGCGCTCGGGGTGATCGCCCTCCCCGCGCTCGACCTGCGCACCAACCTGCCCGACGGGTCGTCGGAGGCGCACGACTCCACCCAGTACCGCGCGTACTCGACGATCGCCGAGCGGTTCGGCGAGGGCACGAACGGCCCGCTGCTCGTCGTCGCCGACCTCCCGGGCGAGCCCACGGAGGCGGAGGCCCTGGAGTACCAGGTGCGCGTCGCCGAGGAGCTCTTCGCGCTGGACGACGTCCGCGCGGTCGCCCCGATCGGCACGTCGGACGACCGCACGGTCGCCGCGTTCCAGGTGGTTCCCGCCGAGGGACCGACGAGCGAGTCCACCGAGGAGCTGGTGCACGACCTGCGCGCGCTCGAGCCGCTCGACGGGGACGTGACGCTGGGCGTCGCCGGCTCGGCCAGCGGCAACATCGACATCTCCGACAAGCTCGCGCAGGCGCTGCCGATCTACCTCGCGGTCGTCGTGGGCCTGTCGCTCGTGATCCTCGTGCTGGTGTTCCGGTCGGTCTTCGTGCCGGTCGTCGCGACGCTCGGGTTCATCCTGTCCTACTTCGCCGCGCTCGGCGGCGTCGTCGCGATCTACCAGTGGGGCTGGCTGTCGGGGGTGTTCGGCGTCGAGACGCCGGGCCCGATCCTCAACTTCCTCCCCACGATCCTCGTCGGCATCCTGTTCGGCCTCGCGATGGACTACCAGCTCTTCCTCGGCTCGGGGATGCGCGAGGCGTACGCGCACGGCGCCCCGGCGCGCGTCGCGATCACCCAGGGCCTGCGCGCGGGCCGGTCCGTCGTGACCGCGGCGGCGATCATCATGATCTCCGTCTTCGGCGGGTTCGTCTTCTCGCACAGCGCGATGATCCGGCCCATCGGGTTCGCGCTCGCGTTCGGCGTGCTGGTCGACGCGTTCGTCGTGCGGATGCTGCTCGTCCCGGCGCTCATGCACCTCGTGGGCGACAAGGCGTGGTGGCTCCCGCGCTGGCTCGACCGCATCCTGCCCGACGTCGACGTCGAGGGCGCCGCCCTGGAGCGCCGCCACCCGCACCACCCCGACGGGGATGCCGGCGCGGACGACGCGGGCAGTGCCACGACCGACCCTGGAGCGACCGAGCCGGAGCCCGCGCGCGGCTGAACGCTCCACGTCACCTCCCGGCGCCGAACCCGGGGTCCCGCGTCACCGAGTCTGCTCGGTGGCGCGGAATCCCGGGTTCGGCGTCAAGGGCGGGGCACGTGGACCGTCGCGACGATCGCGTGGTGGTCGCTGCCGGGCACGGGCAGGGAGGCGACGTCGGTCACGACGTTCTCGCGGTCCGTCACCACGTGGTCGAGGTTCAGGACCGGCGGCACCGTGCCCGGCCGCGGCGACCACGACAGGTCGAGCCCGCCGCCCGACGCGCGGCTCGCGTCGTGGAACCGGTCGCCGAGCAGCCGGCGGAACGTCGCGTGGTCGTGGGTCGCGTTGAAGTCGCCGACGAGCACCTGCGGGAGCGGGTCCGCCGTCGCCCGCTCGGCCAGCGCGGCGGTCTCCTCGCCCCAGACCCGCACGTACTCCGGGATCGGCGGGATCGGGTGCACGGCGGTGACCCGCACCGGCACCCCGTCGACCTCGACCGTCGCGGACGGCATCGCGTCGTTCGAGAACGGCTCGAGGTCCACGTCGCGGAGGGGCGACGCGCTCCACAGCCCGCTGCCGAGCGCCCCGGACCCGACCTTCGCGTCCGCGCTGTACGGGAGCACGTCCTCGATGCCCGCCGCGACGAGGCGCTCGCGCAGGTCGGTCGTCAGCTCCAGCACGGCGAGCACCTGGACGTCCTGCTCGCGGACGAGGTCGACCAGCGCGTCGGCGTCCGCCGACCCGAGCCACGCGTTGGCGCCCATCACACGCACGGAGACCGCGCCGTCGGGCGGTGCCGGACCGGGCACGAACGCCGGCACGAGCCACACCGCCTGCGCGGCGACGCACACGGCGAGCAGCGCCGCGAGGATCCACCGGCGCACGACGAGCGTGACCACGACGCCGACGACGGCAGCCGCCGCGACGAACGGCGTGAACCCGACGACCTGCGCGAACGGCGTCACCGCGTCGTACGGGACCGCGCGCACGAGCGTGAGCAGAGCGACCGCCACGGTCCCCGTCGCCAGCAGGACGGTGAGGACCGGACCGCCCGGCCGCCGTCGGGCGGTGACGCGCGCGGGCGGGAGGCTCGTGGTCACCGAGGTCATGCCCGGACTCTCGCAGCATCGCGCCCGGCCCCGCGCCCCGCCGCACCACCTCGCCCGCCGACCTCCACGAAACCCGCGCAGCATCGCGCCCCGGTCCGCCGAGCACGACATGAGGGTCGTTCTCCGCCCGAGAACGACGCTCATGTCGTGCTCGACAGCGGGCAGGGTCGTGCTCGGCCAGGGTCCATGGACGACGACGCCCCGGTCACCTGGGCGGTGACCGGGGCGTCCGTGGTGCGGGGTGTCAGCCGAAGATGGCCGGGAGCGTGCCGCGGAAGGCCGCGTCCGCCTCGCTGAGCGGGACGGTGAACAGGCCCGCGACGTCGAGCGCCTCGCCGGACTCGGCGACGGCGCCGGGCTCGGTGCCCGTCTCGCCGATCTTCAGCACGGGGACGCCTCGCGCGACGCACGCGTCGACGAGCTTGGACTCCTCGCCGCGGGGGACCGCGACGAGCGCGCGCGCCGTCGACTCGGAGAACAGCGCCTCGAACGGGGTGACGCCGTCGCGCTCGGTCAGCGCGTCGAGCGACACGGTGGCCCCGACGCCGAAGCGCAGCGACGCCTCGAGGAGCGCCTGCGCGAGCCCGCCCTCGGAGAGGTCGTGCGCGGCCGACACGAGGTCGTCGCGGCTCGCGTTGACGAGGACGCCGGCGAGCGCCTTCTCGGCCGCGAGGTCCACCTGCGGGGGCACGCCGCCCAGGTGGCCGTGCTCGACGTCGGCCCAGGCCGACCCGTCGAGCTCGGGGCGCGTCGTGCCGAGCAGGTAGATGCTCTCGCCCGTCTCGCGCCAGCCCGACGGCGTCGCGTGCGCGACGTCGTCGAGCACGCCGAGCACGCCCACGACGGGGGTCGGGTGGATCGACGAGTCGATCTGGCCGGGCTCGCCGGTCCCGTTGTAGAGCGACACGTTGCCGCCCGTCACCGGCACGCCGAGCTCGCGGCACGCGTCCGCGAGGCCCTCGATCGCCTCGACGAGCTGCCACATGGAGTCCGGGTCCTCGGGCGAGCCGAAGTTGAGGCAGTCGGTCACGGCGAGCGGGCGGGCGCCCGTCGTCGCGACGTTGCGGTACGCCTCGGCGAGCGCCAGGCGGGCGCCCGTGCGCGGGTCGAGCTTGCCGTAGCGGCCGTTCGCGTCCGTCGCGAGCGCGACGCCGAGGCCCGTGCTCTCGTCGACGCGGACCACGCCCGAGTCGTCGGGCTGCGCGAGCGCGGTGTTGCCCTGGACGAACCGGTCGTACTGGTTCGTCACCCACTCCTTGGACGCGAGGTTCGGCGACGCGAGGAGGCGCAGGGCCGTCGCGCGCAGGTCGTCGCCGCTCTCGGGGCGTGCGAGCGCGTCGGCCTCGACGGTGCGGGCGTTGAGGCCGTCCTGCCACGACGGGCGCGCGTACGGGCGGTGGTAGACCGGGCCCTCGTGCGCGACCGTCCGGGGGTCGACGTCGACGATGCGCTCGCCGTGGTGGTCGATCGTCAGGCGGCCCGAGTCGTTGACCTCGCCGATCACGGCGGTCTCGACGTCCCACTTGGCGGTGATCGCGAGGAACTCGTCGAGCTTGTCGGGCGCGACGACCGCCATCATGCGCTCCTGCGACTCCGACATGAGGATCTCGCCCGCGTTGAGCGTGGGGTCGCGCAGCAGGACGTCGTCGAGCCACACGTGCATGCCGCCGTCGCCGTTGGAGGCGAGCTCCGACGTCGCGCAGGAGATGCCGGCGGCGCCGAGGTCCTGGATGCCCTCGACGACCTGCGCCGCGTAGAGCTCGAGGCAGCACTCGATGAGGACCTTCTCCATGAAGGGGTCGCCCACCTGGACGCTCGGGCGCTTGGCGGGCACGCCGTCCTCGAACGTCTCCGAGGCGAGGATCGAGGCGCCGCCGATGCCGTCGCCGCCCGTGCGCGCGCCGAACAGCACGACCTTGTTGCCGACGCCCGAGGCGTTGGCGAGGTGGATGTCCTCGTGGCGCAGCACGCCGAGGCACAGCGCGTTGACGAGGGGGTTGCCCTGGTACGAGGAGTCGAAGACGAGCTCGCCACCGATGTTCGGCAGGCCGAGGCTGTTGCCGTAGCCGCCGACGCCGGACACGACGCCGTGCACGACGCGCGCCGTGTCCGGGTGGTCGACGGCGCCGAAGCGGAGCTGGTCCATGACGGCGACGGGGCGCGCGCCCATGGAGATGATGTCGCGCACGATGCCGCCGACGCCCGTCGCGGCGCCCTGGTAGGGCTCGACGAACGACGGGTGGTTGTGCGACTCGACCTTGAACGTCACGGCCCAGCCGTCACCGATGTCGACGACGCCCGCGTTCTCGCCGATGCCGACGAGCAGGTGCTTCTTCATCTCGTCCGTGGTGGCCGCGCCGAACTTCGACAGGTGGACCTTGGACGACTTGTACGAGCAGTGCTCGGACCACATGACGGAGTACATCGCGAGCTCCGCGGCCGTGGGGCGGCGCCCCAGGATGTCGCGGATGCGCTGGTACTCGTCGGGCTTGAGGCCGAGCTCGGCGTACGGCTGGACCTCGTCGGGGGTGGCGGCGGCGTGCTCGACGGTGTCGAGCGTCGGCGCGGCGGGACGAGCCTCGGAGCGTGCGGAAGCCTGGGGTGCGGGGGCGGTCATCGTTTCCCTCGGGTGGGCGCTGAGCGGGGAGCGCACGACGGCGCGCGGCCAGTCTACCGGCGTACGGGGAGAGGGCGTCCGCGCGTCTCGCGTCGCGGTCGGCGGAGAACCGAGACGGGCGTCTCGCCGTGCGGAGACCCGTCCTCCGGGTTCGGATGGAGGCGTGCCCACCCTTCTCGAACCGACCTCCGGTCCTGCCCGCACCCCGACCAGCGACCTCCTCGACCCGCACCTGGAGCGCCTCGGTCACGACCTCACGCTCGTCGAGCGCCAGCTCCACGGCTACTCCCGTCGCACGGGCTCGTACGTCGGGCACCAGGCGTTCGAGACGGTCGAGCCGGCGGGTGGGCGCTACCGGGAGGAGCTCGAGGCCGAGCGCGAGCGCATCCTGTCGCGGCTCGAGCTGCTCAGCGCGATGCGCGTGGCCGCAGGCTCCTGACCGCCCTCCCGACCCGGGTCAGAGCGTCAGCCCGAGCACGACGCCCAGCACGCCGAGCGCGGGCGGCACGAGCTGGACGAGGGCCGCGCGCGCCTTGGACGGCGACGACAGGATCAGCACCAGCCCCGCGGCGACCATCGACCCGGCGCCCGCGACGACGAGCGTGAGCCCCACGTCCTGCCGGTCCGTCGCGTACAGGACGATGCCGAGCACGACGAGCACCGCGAGGAACAGGTTGTAGAACCCCTGGTTGAACGCGAGCTCCTTCGTCGCCTCCGCCTCCTCGCGCGACGTGCCGAACGTCGCGCGCGTGCGCGCGCTCGTCCAGGTGAGCGACTCCATGACGAAGATGTACACGTGGATCGCCGCGGCGACCCCCGCGAGCGCCAGCCCGAACCCGATCACGGTCGGCCCCTCCCGGTCCGCGAGGCCGCACGGTGCACGACCTCCCGCCGGCGGGCGGGTCCGGGTCGCTGCCTCAGCGGTCCTCAGCGTTCCACAGGAGCGGCTCCGCCGCCGCGAGCGCCACGGCGAGCGCGCCGAGGGCGAGCCCGACACGCGTGTGCGGCAGGCGCACGCCCCGCGCGCGCAGCCGCTCCCCACGGCGGTAGACCCACTTCTCCCCGGCGACGGCGAGCGTCGTCGCGAGCGCGACGCCCCCGACGGCCCCTGCCGCGACGACCCCGGGCGGCACCGGCGTCGGCTCGTCGCGGTCCGGCGCGTACCTGTTGTCCTCGCGCGCGGTGGGGTCCGCGGGATCAGACCCCCGCGTGCTGCCCGTCCCGGCGCTCGGCGCCGCGTCGAGGTCGTCCGCGACGGCCCCTGCTGCGCGGACGGCGTCGCGCAGCGACCGGGCGCCCTCGCGTGCCTCGCGTCCCTCCGTCGTCGAGGTCACCGTGAGCACGGCGCCCGCCGTCGCGACCGCCGTCTTGGCGAGCGCGCGGGCCCAGCGCGGCCGTACGACGTCGGGCACGGCGTACCAGGCGACGGTCGCCAGGCCGGCGATCGCCACGGTGCGCGGGTCGGCGGACCGCCGGGTCGGCTCGTGCTCGGTCATCGGGCCCCTTCGTCGGACGGGTGCGGCGCGGACGCGCTCGCCGACCTCAACGGACCACGCGCCCACGGAGTTCCGGCGGCGGACGCGACCTCCGCCTCCCTGGATGCCGCCGAACCCGGGGTCTTTCCCGACGCACGGCCGAGGGTGAGGAGCGATCCCGGGCTCGGCGCCTGGTCAGGGCGCGACGGCGCGCAGGCGCTCGCGCAGGTAGCGGACCGCGGGGGCGTCGGTCATGGTGGCGCGCCAGACGACGGTCACCGGGCGGGTCGGGACGGGCTCGCGCACGGGCACCGCGACGACGTCGGCGGGCAGCGGGCCGCGGCCGAGCCGCGGCACGAGCGCGACGGCGAGGTCCTGCGCCACGACCTCGACCTGCGACGCGAACTCGAGGCACCGGAAGTCGATGCGCGGGACGCGCGGCTCGCGCGCGAACATGTGGCAGAACCACTCGTAGCAGATGGTGCCGTCGGGCGTGCAGACCCACGTCTCGTCGAGCAGGTCCGCGGGCGTGAGGGTGGGACGCCCGGCGAGCGGGCTCGACGCGTGCACGAGCACGTCGGCCTCGTCGCGGAAGAGCTCCTCGCTGCGCAGGCTCGGGGGCAGCGCGAGGCCGACGCCCTCCCAGTGGTGCACGAGCGCGAGGTCGAGCGTCCCCGCCGCGACGGCCGCGACCGCGTCCCACGGCTCGGTCTCCTCGACGACGAGCCGCAGGTCCGGGACGTCGTCCCGCACCCGCGCGACGAGCGGCGCGACGACGCCGCGCACCGCCGTCGAGAACGACCCGAGGCGCACGGTCCCCGTGGGGCGGGCGCCGGCGTCGTGCAGGCGCGCGCGGAGCGACTCGACGTGCTCGCGCAGCGTGCGCCCCTCCTCGACCACGCGCCGGCCGGCGGCCGTGAGGACGACGCCGCGCCCCTCGCGGTCGAGCAGGCGTGCGCCGAGGTCGCGCTCCAGGCGCTTGACCTGCTGCGAGACGGCGGACGGCGTGTACCCGAGGTCGCGCGCGGCCGCGTGGACGCTCCCGGTGCGCTCGACGGCGATGAGCGCGTCGACGGCGGCGAGGTCGATCATGCACCCAGGGTATCGGGAAGCAGCACTACCGGGAACCGTGCACGACCGTGCGCTGGACGTGCACGATACCCGGAGCGCACCCTCGTACCCATGCCCCTGCGCTCGTCCCTCCTCGCCGTCCTCGTCGCCGTCCTGTGGGGCGTGAACTTCGTCGTCATCGACCTCGGCCTCGGCGACGTGCCGCCGACGCTGTTCGTCGCCCTGCGCTTCCTCGTCGTGCTCGTCCCCGCGATCTTCCTCGTCCCACGGCCCCGTGCGCGCTGGCGGGACGTGCTGCTCGTCGGCACGTTCATGAGCCTCGGCCAGTTCGGCCTGCTGTACACCGCGCTCGCGCTCGGCATGCCCGCCGGGCTCGCGTCGCTCGTGCTGCAGGCCCAGGTCGGGCTCACCGTGCTGTTCGCCGCCGCGGCGCTGCGCGAGGTCCCGACGCGCGCGCAGCTCGTGGGCGTGCTGGTCGGCGCGGCCGGGCTGGTCGTCGTCGGCGTGGGGCGCAGCGCCTCGACGCCGGCCCTCGCGTTCGTCGTGACGCTCGCCGCCGCGGCGTCGTGGGCGGTGGGGAACGTCGTCGCCCGACGCGCCGGGAGCCGCCGCGACCAGGGTTCTACCTCGCGTGACCTGGGCTCTACCTCGCGTGACCTCGGCTCTACCTCGGCGGGCCGGGACGCTCCCTCGCGACCCGGGCTGGAGGGGCTGTCGATGACCGTCTGGTCGGCGCTCGTCGTGCCCCTCCCCATGCTGGGCCTGTCGCTCGCGCTCGACGGGCCCGACGCCGTCGGGCACGCGCTCACGCACCTCACGCTCGCGCCCGTCCTGTCGACCCTGTACACCGCGTGGCTCGCGAGCCTCGTGGGCTACGGGATCTGGAACACGCTGCTCGCCCGGTACCCGGCGTCGGCGGTGGTGCCGTTCACGATGCTCGTGCCGCCGGTCGGGATGCTCGCCGCGTGGGTCGTGCTCGACGAGGTGCCGAACGCGGCCGAGCTGCTGGGCGGCGTCGTGCTCCTGCTGGGCGTCGCGACGACGACGGGCGTCCTGCGCCGGAGGCCGCAGCGAGCCGCACGCCCGACGGCCGCCGAACCCGGGGTTGTCGCACCCCATGCGGCCGAACCTGGCGACGTCCCCGGGTTCGGCGAGGGTCCCGACCACAGGGCCGGGTTCGACAGCCCAGGGGCGACACGCGCGCGTTCGCGCTGACAGGACCCCGCGACCGGGGGTTCCATGGAGGTCCGGGGACGTCCGAGACGCGAGGGAGCCTCTCATGAGCCAGACCGCGGGTCGCACGGAAGAACGGCAGCAGCCGGAGCTCAAGCGCGTCATGGGGCCGAGGCTGCTGCTCCTGTTCATCGTCGGGGACATCCTCGGCACGGGCGTGTACGCGCTCACGGGTCAGGTCGCGGGCGAGGTCGGCGGCGCGGCGTGGCTGCCGTTCCTGCTCGCGTTCGTCGTCGCGACGATCACCGCCTTCTCCTACCTCGAGCTCGTCACCAAGTACCCCAGCGCCGCCGGGGCCGCGCTCTACACGCACAAGGCGTTCGGCATCCACCTGCTGACGTTCGTCGTCGCGTTCATGGTCATGAGCTCGGGCATCACGTCGGCGTCGACGGCGTCCAACGCGTTCGCCGGGTTCGTCTCCGACGGCTTCGGCCTGGCCCTCCCGACGGGCGGCGACGGCCGGCTCCTCATCGCGCTCGGCTTCATGGCCCTCGTCGCGCTCGTCAACTTCCGCGGCGTCGGCGAGAGCGTCCGGGCGAACGTCGTGCTGTCGCTCGTCGAGCTGTCCGGCCTGCTGCTGGTGATCTTCGTGGGGCTGTGGGCGACGACGCAGGGACGGGCCGACTTCTCGCGCGTCGTCGTGTTCGAGAGCGCGGACGACAAGAGCGTGTTCCTCGCCGTGACCGCCGCGACGACGCTCGCGTTCTTCGCGATGGTCGGGTTCGAGGACTCGGTGAACATGGCCGAGGAGTGCAAGAACCCGGTGCGCGACTTCCCCCGCATGATGCTCACCGGGCTGTCCATCACGGGCGCGATCTACGTGCTCGTCGCGATCACCGCCGTCGCGCTCGTCCCCGTCGGCGACCTCGTGGACGACTCGAAGGGATCGGCGCTCACGCAGGTCGTCGCGGCCGGCGCACCGAACCTGCCGTTCGACACGATCTTCCCGTTCATCGGCATGTTCGCCGTCGCGAACTCGGCGCTCATCAACATGCTCATGGCGTCGCGCCTGCTCTACGGCATGGCGAACCAGGGCGTGCTGCCGCGCGCGTTCGGCCAGGTGCACCCGTTCCGTAGGACGCCGTGGGTGTCGATCCTCGTGACGACGGCCATCGCGTTCGCGCTCATCGTCTACGTGGTGCGCCAGTCGGGGACCGAGGCGGGCACGAACGCGATCGCGCTGCTCGGCGGCACGACGTCGCTGCTCCTGCTCGTCGTGTTCACGATCGTCAACGTCGCGCTCCTCGTGCTGCGCCGCGACCGCGTGGACCACCAGCACTTCCGGACCCGCACCTGGCTCGCGGTCCTCGGTGCGCTCACGTGCGCGTACCTCGCCGGGCCGTGGGCGCGCAGCGCCGAGCAGCAGGAGCAGTACGTCATCGCGGGCGCGCTCGTCGGCCTGGGGGTCCTGCTCTCGTTCGTCACGTGGCTGTACAACCGCTCGGTGCGGCACCGCCAGATCGCGTTCTCCGACGTGTCCCGCCTCGAGGACGAGGTCGAGGACGGCTCCGACGACGACGGCCGCTCCCCGTGAGCGACGACGTCCGCCCGGGGCCGTGGGCCTCGGGCGGACGTCGTGCGCGGCGTCAGGCCGAGCGCTGCCGGGTGCGGAACGCCTGCGTCGCGAGCCAGCCCATGACGACCGCCGCGAGCGCGAGCAGCCCCAGCCGGCCCCACACCACGCCCCAGTCCGGCGAGGCGGCGAGCGCCTCGCGCCCCGCGACGACGGCCCAGTCGAACGGGTTGTACCGCGCGACGTCGGCCACCCAGTCGGCAGACAGGCTCGTGTCCATCACGGCGGACGACAGGAACATGAGCGGCAGCGTGATGAGCTGCGAGATGCCGATGAGCGCCTCCTGCTGGCCGGTGAGCAGGGCCATGGCGTTGCTCAGCGCCGAGAAGAGGGCCGTGAGCAGCACGACCGCGAGCAGCAGCGCGAGGACGCCGAGCGTCGTCTCGCCGGGCGTGCTGCCGAACCGTGCGCCGCACAGCCACGCGACGGCGAGCACGACGAGGGCCTGCCCGACCGCGATGACGGCCTGGTAGATCATCGTCGACGCCATGAGCGCGCCGCGGGACGCCGGGGACGTGAGGAAGCGGTCCATGACGCCGCGGTCCATGTCCTGCACGTACGAGGTGCCGGCCCACGCGGCGCCGAACATCGCCGTCATCATGACGACGCCCGGCGTGATGAACTCGAGGTACGTCCCGCCCGTGGAGAACCCGGGGATCTCGACGACGGACCGGAAGAGCTGGCCGAACAGCAGCAGCCAGATCATCGGCTGCACGAGGTTCATGACCATGAACACGGGGATGCGCGCGCCCTGGCGCAGCGCCCGGGCGGTGAGGAGCCCGGTGTGCACGACGGCGGTCATGCGGCCACCCCCTCGACGGTCGCGCCGGCATCGGCCCTCGGGGCGCCCCCGGCTGTCGCGTCCGCGGAGGACTGCGCGGCCGTGAACGTGCGGCCCGTGTGCCGCAGGTACACGTCGTCGAGGCTCGGGCGCGCGAGCGTCGCCGACGCGACGGGGAGCCCCGCGGCGTCGAGCGCGGTGAGGACGGCGGGCAGCGCGACGGCGCCCGAGTCGGCCCGGGCGCGCAGGGTGCGACCCTCGACGTGCACGTCGCGGACTCCCGCGCACGCGCGCACCGCGTCGGTGACGCGGCTCGCGAGGGCGGCGCCGCCGTCGGGCCCGCCGCTCCCCGCTCCGAGCGCCGCGGGGGCGAGCTCAACGACGATGCCGTCGCCGCGCAGCTCGTCCTTCAGCGCGTCGGGGGTGCCCGCGACGGCGACGCGGCCGTGGTCGACGATCGCGAGGTTCGCGGCGAGGCGGTCGGCCTCCTCCAGGTAGTGCGTGGTGAGGAGGATCGTCATGCTCTCGCGCGCCGTCATGCGCTCGATCTCGGCCCACATCTCGGCGCGCGCCTCCGGGTCCAGCCCGGTGGTCGGCTCGTCGAGGAACAGCACCTGGGGCCGGTGCACGATCCCCATCGCGACGTCGAGCTTGCGCGCCATGCCGCCGCTGTAGGTCTTCACGAGGCGGTCGGCCGCGTCCGCGAGGGAGAACCGGTCGAGCAGCTCGGTCGCCCGGACGCGGGCGGCGCGCGCGCCGAGGCCCTGGAGCCGGCCCGCGAGGACGAGGTTCTCGCGCCCGGTGTCCATGGGGTCGGTCACGGGCTTCTGCGCGACGTAGCCGATCGCGCGCCGCACGCGCTCGGGCTGGCGTGTGACGTCGATCCCCGCGACGGTCGCCGTGCCGGAGTCCGCGCGGCTGAGCGTCGTGAGGATCTTGGCCGTCGTCGACTTGCCCGCCCCGTTGGGGCCGAGCAGCGCGAACACGGTGCCCGCGGGGACGGCGAACGACAGGCCGTCGAGCGCGTGCACGGGCGGGCGGCCGCGGCCGCCCGGGTAGGTCTTGCGCAGGTCGACGGCGGCGATCGCCGTCTCCTGCGCACGGGTGCTGGAGGGCACGATGAGGCTCCTTGTGTCGGGAGCCGTCTCGCCGGGGGTGGTCCCTCCCGCGCGGCTAGCATGGGAGGGCCCTGGGTGACTGTTGACGCAGCAGTTCTGTCGGTTTCCGGCGGGACGACTCGGGCTCGGTGGTCCGGATGTTGGCGCATCCGGGCCACCACTCTTTCTCCGTCCGGCGCGCGCCTGGTCGGGGCGCGCGCCGGTGGTTCAGGGGGTGGGGTCGGCGGGCAGGTGGCGGCGCACGACCTCCTCGATCTCCTCGGGCGAGGCGCCCGCGGCGCGCAGGCGCGCCATCTCGGCCCAGCCGTCCTGGCCGCCGACCTCGCCCGTCTCCAGGCGTGCGGCGAACCGGTCGATCCACGTGCGCTCCGCGCGCAGCATGGCCAGCCGGTAGTCGGCCTCGACGAGGAAGATCTCCGGCAGCCCCGCCGCCGCGGCGCCGGTGAGCCCGGCGTCGCGCGTGCGGATCTCGTTGTCGAGCGACGCGAGGCGCGCGCGCAGGAGCGCCGCGACCTCCTCCGGCGAGAGCATCGCGATGAGCGACAGCCCGGCCTCGACGTCCGGGTACTCCTTGGACGGCACGGCGAGCAGCTCGCGCAGCCACGCGGCCGCCTCGACCTTGCCCGCCTCCGTGATCTCGTAGACGACGCGCTCGGGCCGGTTGCCCTCTCGCTCCGAGTGCGACGGCGTGATGAAGCCGTGCTTCTCGAGCGACTTGATGACGGAGTACAGCGAGCCGAAGTTGAGCCGGATGCTGTCGTCCTTGCCCCGCTCGCGCAGGGTCGTCGTGATCTCGTACGGGTACATCGGCCGCTCGGCGAGGCTCGCGAGCACCGCGAGCGCGAGCGGGTTGGACACAGGACGACGGGACATCGCTCACCTCCGAATACTTGATCCAGAGTATTCTGTCTCGATCACTCGCGCAAGGCTATCGCCGCGATGTGGTCGAACACGGGGTCGTGGACGGTCCAGGCGCTGGGACGGGCGACCTCCGCATGCTCGGCATGTCGGGACCGCATGGTCGACGGGAGCGGGAAGGGGCTGTGGCCGTCGTCGGGCGGTCGTCGCGCATGATGGGTCCATGCAGACCCGCGTCGCCGCCTACGCCGTGATCGTCCGCGAGGACGGGAGGATGCTCCTCCCCCACTGGAGCGAGGGGGACCACGACGGCTGGACCCTGCCCGGGGGCGGCATCGACCCGGGCGAGCACCCCGAGGCCGCGGCCGTCCGCGAGGTGCGCGAGGAGACCGGCTACGACGTCGAGCTCGACGGCCTGCTCGGCGTCGACAGCGTCGTGGTCGACGCCGCGGCGCGGCTGCGCGCCGAGGACCGCGACCGTTCGCTCCACGCGATCCGGATCGTCTACCGCGCCCGCGTGGTGGGCGGCGAGCTGCGCGTCGAGGAGGACGAGTCGACCGACGACGTCGGCTGGTTCACGCCCGACGAGGTCGACGCGCTCCGGCGCGTGGGGCTCG
Source organism: Cellulosimicrobium sp. NPDC030954 (assembly GCF_055571305.1). Lineage (NCBI taxonomy): Bacteria > Bacillati > Actinomycetota > Actinomycetes > Micrococcales > Promicromonosporaceae > Cellulosimicrobium > Cellulosimicrobium sp. NPDC030954. Next base: position 284,773 of record NZ_JBVIFN010000001.1, on the reverse strand, counting down.
TCGACCTCGGCCGGGGCTGGGCCGGCCTGCTTCCCGTGTCGTCGTGACCCGGCCCGGCCGCGCCGGTGCGCGGCGCCGGCCTCGTCCGACGGCGCGACCCCTCGCCGCCGACGTCCTGATGCTCGTCGTCCTCGCCGGGTGCACGCCCGGCGGCGGGGCGTCCGCGCCAAGCCCCGGCACCGTCACGACGATGCGGGCGGACGGCACGCCCGGCGACGACGGCACGGCAGACGCCGGTGGCGACACGACCGCGGCGCCCGAGGTCGTGCGGGTGCCCGTGGGTCCAGCGACGGTCGAGATCGCGGCGCCGGTGCTCGCCTCCACCGCGGCGGACGGCGGTGCTCCGGCAGCGGCGGTCTCGGCAGGCGGCGAGGGCACGTCGAACGTCGCGCTCGTGCTCGCCGACGCCCCGGCTCTGGTCTCGGTCGAGACCGGGTCGCTCGTGCGCCACCCGGACGGCACCCTGACCGTCCTGGACGACGCCGGCACGCCCGTCGGCGGGCTCGACGCCCCCCGCGTCGTCGGTCCGCACGGCGACGTCGCGCCCGGCGGCACTGCGCACGGCGACGCTCCGCAGGGCGACTCTCCGCAGGGCGATGTTCCGCGAGACGCCAGTCCGGACGCCGCGAACCGGGACGTGGGCACGACGGCCGCCGACGGGACGGACGCCGACGACGCGGCCGGACCGACCGCACCCGACGCTCCCGGTGTGCGAGTCGTGCTGCTGGACGCCCACCGCGCGGAGGTGACGCTCGCGCCCGCGACCGGGACGCCGTCGGGCACCGCGCCGGACGCCTCGTCCGGTCCCGACGAGACGAGCGGTCTTCCGCAGACCCCCGCGGACGACGCGGGCGGGACTGGCGCTACCGACGCCGCGGGCGCGACCGGCGCCGACCCGCCCGCGGCCTGGGACGTCGTCGTGACGCTCGCTACGCAGGCGGTGCGGAGCACCGACTGGGGCGAGCGCGAGGGCGGGCGGTCGCTCGCGGTCGACGCGACAGCGTGGGCGCGCGCCGCGGGGCAGGCGGGTCAGGAGCTCGTGTGGGCGCAGGTGGTCGCGGCCGAGCCGGAGGCCGACACCCCGACGATGCACGACCAGCTCGTGTGCCACGTGGTGGGCGCCCCGGACAAGGCGACGTGGAACCTCGAGCCGTGGCGGCCCGACGTCGGGCTGCTCGCCACGATGGCCGCGCGCTGCAACCCGACCTGACGGGCAGCGCCCGTGCCGCGCCGAGCACGACGTCGCGCGCGGTCGACCACGAGGTTCGTGGCGTTCTGGCCCTCAGAACGACAGCAACCTCGTGCTCGGCGGCCCGCGACCGGACGGGACGGCAACGGCCCGGGCGGCACGACGGCTGGTGGACGTCGCGCTGCCCGGGCCTGACCCTCGGCGGCGGTACCGCTCCGCCTGCTGCGCCGAGGACGTTCGGGGACGGGCCGGCAGCCCGTCGGTCGTTCTGCGGGTGCGGTCAGCGGGCCTGCGGGCCGCCCTTCGCGGCCTTGCGGAGCGACTTCTCGCTGCGCGGCTCGTCGCCGCTCGCGCGCAGGCGGCGGTAGTAGTCGCGCGCCTCGTCCTGGCGCTCCTTCTCGATGCCGGTCGCGATCGTCGCGCGCAGGTGCTCGGGGCCGTACCCCCACGCGTCGACGAGGTCCTGAGCGTGCGGGCGAAGGCGGTCGATGAGGCGGTCCAGGTAGCTCGTGACCGTCCGGGCGCGCTGCGTCGAGAGACGGCCGTTGAGCAGGTACCACGCGAGGTGGCGCTCGACGAGGCTCAGGCCGAACAGGTCGCGCACGGTCGTGAGGACCTCACGCGTGCCCGCGTCCTCGATCGTCTCGAGCGCCTGCGTGAACGCCTCCCAGCGCAGCAGCTCCGCGTGCGCGCGGGCAGCCTCGACGAGCTCGACCTGGTGGGCGTTGAACAGGTTCGTCGCCGTCTCCGGGTCGGCCTTCTGGGCGGGGCGCAGCGCCTGGGCCACGTCGGCGACCATCGTCTCGACCCGGTCGGTAAGCAGCGCGCGCTGCGTCTCGGGGTCGCGCAGGTGACCAGCGGCGCGGCGCGGGTCGCCGACGTCCGCGAGCGCCTGGGCCGCACGCTTGAGGGGCGTGCGGTGCAGGGCCATGTCGCCCGCGCGCTCGACGACGACGCGCGCCATCTGGCCCGGGGTGATGCCCTTGAACTGCTTGCCGTAGTCGGCGAGCAGCCGCTTGGCGACGAGCTGGAGCAGGACGGTGTTGTCGCCCTCGAACGTCGCGTAGACGTCGAGGTCGGCGCGCAGGCTCGTGATGCGGTTGGCCGTGATGAACCCGGCGCCGCCGCACGCCTCGCGCGTCTCCTGGAGCACGTCGAGCGCGAACCGCGTGCTGGTCGCCTTGAGTGCGGCGGCCGTCGTCTCGAGGTCCTCGCGCTGCTCCGGGGTGTCCTCCTCGCCCGAGAACACCGAGTGGAACAGGTCGAGCAGGCGGTCGTGCGCGAAGTGGGCGGCGTACGTCTCCGCGATCGGCACGATGAGTCGGCGCTTGTGCGTGCCGTAGTCGAGGAGCACGACCTCCTCGGTCGCGCTCGCCCCCGTGAACTGGCGGCGCTCGTTCGCGTACCGCACCGCGATCGCGAGGCCGAGCTTCGAGGCCGTCACGGCGGCGCCGTCGAGCGACACGCGGCCCTGGACGAGCGAGCCGAGCATGGTGAAGAACCGGCGGCCCGGGCTCTCGATCGGGCTCGAGTACGTGCCGTCCGCGTCGACGGAGCCGTAGCGCGCGAGCAGGTCGGTGCGGGGGATCCGTACGTGGTCGAAGTGCAGGCGGCCGTTGTCGATCCCGTTGAGCCCGCCCTTCTGGCCGTCGTCCTCGCCGCCCACGCCGGGCAGGAACGGCAGCCGGCCGAGCTCGTCGCGCTCGCCCGTGGTGTCGCGGATCGGCACGTAGAACGCGTGCACGCCGTGGTTGACGTTCTTCGTGATCAGCTGCGCGAACACGACCGCCGCGACGCCGTGCACCCCCGCGTTGCCGAGGAACTCCTTCCACGCCCCCCGGAACGGGGTGTGGACGACGAACTCCTCGGTCTCCGGGTCGTAGGTCGCCGTGGTGCCGATGCTCGCGACGTCGGACCCGTGGCCGATCTCCGTCATCGCGAACGCGCCGGGCACCGAGAGGTCCATCGCGCCCGGGAGGAGGCGGTCCTGCTGCTCGGGCGTGCCCAGGTGCAGGATCGCCGCACCGAACAGGCCCCACTGGACGCCCGCCTTGATCTGGAGCGACGGGTCGGCCGCGACGAGCTCCTCGAACCCGGCGAGGTTGCCCCCCGCGTCGTCCGCGCCGCCGAGCCGCTCGGGGTACCCGCGCCAGACCTGCCCCTTGCCGACCAGCAGGCGCATCTGCTCCAGCACGCGCTCGCGGTGCTCGCGCAGGCTCAGGCCCTCGATGCGCTGGAACGCCTCCTCGCCGGCGGTGGCGCGCGCCGTCGCGCGCAGGTCTGCCCACCGGCCGAGCAGGAGCTTCTCGAGGGAGGCGACGTCGACGCGGGCGTCGCCCTGCGGCGTCGCGCTCGCGTCACCCGTGGTCGACGCGCGCTGCGCGAGGGCGGGACGGTCGGACGTGGCGGTCATGGGATCTCCTTGAGTTCTGAGGCGGTCGCCGGGTGCTCAGGGCGGTCGGTGGCGGGGCGGACGCCGTCGCGACGGGTCGCGGGCGACGTGCGCCGGTCGCCATGGGAGCGGGGGGTGCCCGGGTTGTGGGAGAGGACGCCGACGGGCCCGGCCCAGAGCCAGGCGGCGACGCGCTCGGTGAGCTGCTCGCGGTCGGGGACGTCGGCCCGGTCGCGGTGGCCCAGCCACCACTCCCCGGCGCCCCGCACGAACCCGACGGCGCCCGCGGCCCAGGCTGCGGCGTCGGCGGGAGAGACGTCGGTGACGCGCGCGAACGGCTCCGCGACCAGCTCGATCACCGAGTCGAGGAACGCGGCGAGCGGTGCACGGCTCGCGCCGGTCGTCCCGTTCGTCAGCCCGCTCGCGGCGAGCTGCGCCGCCGGCTCCTCGGTCCCCGCGACGGCGCTCGTCCGGGTGACGAAGTAGTAGACGTTGGGCGAGCTCTCGATCATCTCGAGGTAGACGCCGACCATCGCGCGCAGCGCGCGCCTGGGGGTCTCGGCCGACTCGGCGGCCTGGGTCAGCGCGTCGTGCATCTGTCCCACGACGGCGGAGCCGAGCGCGACCTGCAGGCCCGTCTTGTCGTCGAAGTAGCGGTAGATGATCGACTTCGACGTCCCCGACGCCGCCGCGATCTCGTCCATGGAGACCCCGGGGCCCCCGCGGTGCACGGCCTTGCTCGCCGCCCGGATGAGCTCCGCGCGGCGCGCCGCCCGGTGCTCGTCCCAACGGGTCGACCGGCCGTCCACCGCCGCGCCCGGCTGCACCCTCCCTCGGGTGGCCGCTCGCGCGTCGGCACCTGTGTTCACGTCGCCCTCCGTTGCGCCCGACCTCGATGTCGTCGGTGCCTGGTCCTCCGGCACCGCGTCGGGGCAGGGCGCTGCCCTGTGACCCGACTCACGAAACCGAGAGTATCAGGTACTCTTGGTATTGGACACCAGCCGGCCCTCTCCCTCGCCTCCGCACGGCGTCGACCGCGGCATCGCCGTCGGACTCGTGCAGAGACTCCCTCTCCGGGCCGGACCGACGCAGCGCAGCGAGCACGGACAGGAAGTGAGGCACAGTGGCCAACCGCACCAGCCCCCGCCAGACCCCCGAGCAGACCCCCGAGAACGTTCCGGCGACCAGCACCCCGGGCGCCCCCCGCGACGCCTGGGTCGTGGGCGGGAACCGCATCCCGTTCGCCCGCGCGGGCAAGAAGTACTCCTCGGCGAGCAACCAGGAGATGTTCACGGCCGCGCTCGAGGGACTCGTCGCGCGGTTCGGCCTCCAGGGCGAGCGGCTCGGGGAGGTCGTCGGCGGCGCGGTGCTCAAGCACTCGCGCGACTTCAACCTCGTCCGCGAGTCCGTGCTCGGCTCGTCCCTCTCCCCCGAGACCCCCGCGTACGACCTCCAGCAGGCGTGCGCGACCGGCCTCGAGGCGACGATCGCCGTCGCGAACAAGATCCGCCTCGGTCAGGTCGAGTCGGGCGTCGCGGGCGGCTCCGACACCGTGTCCGACGCCCCGATCGCCGTGAGCGAGGGGCTGCGCCGGGCGCTGCTGGAGGCGAGCCACGCCAAGACGCTCGGCCAGCGCGTGAAGGCGTTCGCCAAGGTCCGCCCCGCCGACCTCGCGCCCCTCACGCCCGCGACCGACGAGCCGCGCACCGGCCTGTCGATGGGCGAGCACCAGGCGATCACGACGGCGCGCTGGGGCATCGAGCGCGAGGCGCAGGACGAGCTCGCGCTCGCGAGCCACGAGCACCTGGCGGCCGCATGGGACGCCGGCTTCTTCGACGACCTCGTCACCCCGTTCCGCGGGCTCGTGCGCGACGACAACCTGCGCACCGACTCGTCGCTCGAGAAGCTCGCCGCGCTCAAGCCGGTGTACGGCAAGCGCTTGGAGGGTGTCACCCCGACCATGACCGCGGGCAACTCGACGCCGCTCACCGACGGTGCGTCGACCGTCCTCCTCGCGTCGGCCGACTGGGCGCACGAGCGCGACCTGCCGCTCCTCGCGCGCGTCGTCGACGCCGAGACCGCCGCCGTCGACTTCGTGCACGGCCACGAAGGCCTGCTCATGGCGCCCGCGCACGCCGTCCCGCGCCTGCTCGCGCGCAACGGCCTCGCGCTCGGCGACTTCGACCTCTACGAGATCCACGAGGCGTTCGCGTCGACCGTGCTCACGACGCTCAAGGCCTGGGAGGACGACGTGTACTGCCGCACCGAGCTGGGTCTCGACGGCGCGCTCGGCTCGATCGACCGTTCCCGGCTCAACGTCAACGGCTCCTCGCTCGCCGCGGGCCACCCGTTCGCCGCGACCGGCGGCCGCATCGTCGCGACGGCGGCCAAGCTCCTCGCGCAGCGCACCGCCGAGACCGGGGCGCCCGCGCGTGCGCTGATCTCCGTGTGCGCCGCGGGCGGCCTCGGCGTCGCCGCGATCCTCGAGTCCGTTCCCACCGCGGACCCCGCGACCGACGCCGCCTGACGCCCCGACGACCCGAGAGGAACCACCGTGACCGACTCCTACGTCCAGGCCGTCAACTCCGGCTTCACGAAGACGCTCGCCAAGAAGCTCGGCCTCCCGCGCCCCGCGGTCCTGCGCCGCTTCCGTGCGGGTGACCCGCTCACCGTCGGGCCCGTGCTCGTGCTGGGCGGCACGCCGGGCGTGCGCGACGACGCCGACCGCGTCGCCGAGGCCCTGCTCGCCTGGGACCTCGACGTCCGCCAGACCCCGGACGACACGACCCGCTGGGGCGCGGTCGTCGTCGTGCTCACCGGGATCGAACGCCCCGAGGACGCGTCCGCGCCCGTCATGGCGCTCTCCGCGACGCTGCGCCGCCTCGCGTCCAACGGCCGCGTCGTGACGATCTCGCGCGCCCCCGCGGACACCGACTCCCCCGAGCTCGCCGCCGCCCGCGAGGGCGTCGACGGGTTCCTGCGCTCCGTCGCCAAGGAGCTCCGCTACGGCGCGACCGGCAACGGCATCCAGGTCACCGACGACGCCCCCGTCGACAGCCCGAGCGTCCTCGCGACCCTCCGCTTCTTCCTGTCCGCCAGGTCCGCGTTCGTCGACGGCCAGCTCCTCCGTGTCGGCGCGAGCACGCCGTCGGACCTGGGCGCTGCCCCGCGCGGCCAGGGCTCTCCCTCGTCGGACCAGGGCTCTGCCTCGGCAGGTGCGACGGGCGCCGGCCCGATCCAGGGCCCGAGCCCCGACCAGCCGCTCGCCGGCAAGGTCGCCGTCGTGACCGGCGCGGCCCGCGGCATCGGCGCGCAGGTCGCCCGGACGCTCGCGCGCGACGGCGCGAAGGTCGTCGTGGTCGACGTGCCCGCGGCGGGCGAGGCGCTCGCGAAGGTCGCGAACGAGATCAAGGGCACGGCGCTGCAGCTCGACGTGACCGCCGACGACGCGGGTGCGCGCATCCTCGAGCACGCCCGCGCACGGCACGGCGGGCTCGACGTCCTCGTGCACAACGCCGGGATCCTGCGCGACAAGCTGCTCGCCAACATGTCCGCGGACAAGTGGGACGCGGTGGTCGCGGTGAACCTCGCGGCGCAGCTGCGCATCACCGAGTACCTGCTCGGCGCGAACGGGTTCTCCTCCGCGCCGCGCATCGTGTCGCTCGCGTCGACGAGCGGCATCGCAGGCAACCGCGGCCAGGCGAACTACGCGTTCTCGAAGGCGGGCGTCATCGGGCACACGCGCGCGTTCGCGCGGTTGCTCGCCGCGCCGGGCGGCCCGGGCGGGACCGCGAACGCCGTCGCGCCCGGGTTCATCGAGACGGACATGACCGCGTCGATCCCGTTCGTCCAGCGCGAGGTCGCGCGCCGCGTCGCGTCGCTCCAGCAGGGCGGCCAGCCCGTGGACGTCGCCGAGGCGATCGCGTTCCTCGCGTCGCCCGGGGCCGCGGGCGTCAACGGGCAGGTGCTGCGCGTGTGCGGGCAGAACGTGGTGGGCCGGTGACCGCCGCACCCACGTCGCCCGACGGCGCCGCTGCCGCTCCTGCCGGAACCGCTCCCGCGCGCGTCGAGACGCTGCCCGCGATCCCGGGCCTCGGCGGGCTGTACGTGCGCGGGCTCGCGGCGTCGGGCCGGATCGCAGCGGCGCACCGCCTCCCCGGTGGCGGCGGCCGACGCGACCTCGCGCTGCCCGACGTCACGTACCGCGTCGCGGGCGTGCCGACGGGCGACGCCGCCGCACCGGACCACGTGGGCAGCGCCGCGCACCTCGCGCGGTACGCGCGCCTCGTGGGCGAGGCGCCCTCGGAGGTGCTGCCCGCCGGGTACCTGCACGTGCTCGGCTTCCCCCTCGCGACGGCGGTCATGGTCCGGACCGACTTCCCGCTGCCGCTGCTCGGCATGGTGCACCTGGCGAACTCGGTGTCCGTGCTGCGCCCCGTGCGGCTCGGGGACACGCTCGAGGTGCGCGCCTGGGCCGAGCGGCTGCGGCCCCACCGGCGCGGGGTCCAGGTGGACCTCGTCACCGAGGTCTCCGTCGAGCGCACCGACGACGAGCGCGCGGCGGGGAGCGGCCTGCCGGCGACGACGCTCGCGTACCGCGGCGTCTCGACGTACCTCGCGAAGGGCGTCACGCTCCCGGGCGGCCCGGCGGACGAGGACGCCGGGGCCGCGTCGGACACCGAGGGGTTCGTCGCCCCGCTCCCGACGGCGCGCTGGGCGCTCGGCACAGGGACGGGCCGCGCGTACGCGGCGGTCTCCGGCGACCGCAACCCCATCCACACGTCGGCGCTCGGCGCCAAGGCGTTCGGGTTCCCGCGCGCCATCGCGCACGGGATGTACACCGCCGCGCGGGCGCTCGCCGAGGCGGGACCGCGCCGCGGCGACGCGTACGACTGGACGGTCACGTTCGCCAAGCCCGTCCTGCTGCCGAGCACGGTCGACGTGGCCCTGCGCCCCGCGGGCGACGTGCCCGCCGCGGTGCGGGACGCCGTCGGGCAGGTCGCTCCCGCGGTACCCGACGGCGCGGGCGACCCGACGACGGGCGTCGTCTACCAGGCGTGGGACGGCAAGGGTCGGTCGCACCTCTCGGGCCGGGTCACGCCCCGCTCCTGAGGTCGCATCTCTCGGGGCGGGTCACGCCCCGCTCCTGACGAGCCGCGTCGCCGCCCGGGCTGACCGGCGCGCCTGCCGGACAGCCCGGGCGTGCTCACGCACGTCGCGCCTCAGCGCGACGCGCACCGACGCGATGTCGACCGCCGCCGCGCACAGGGTCCCGGGCAGGACGGCGAACCAGTACGAGCTCGCGACGGGGACCAGCAGCAGGCTCCCCGCGAGGGCGCCGAGATTCATGGCGCCGCTGACGGCGCCGGAGCCGACGAGCAGCCATCGGGCGCTCCAGGCGCTCGTCACCATCCCGCCCAGCACCATCCGCACGAGTGCGAGCGCTCCGACACCCAGGACGAGCCAGAGCACGCCGTCCGGCGACGGCTGGTCCCACACGGAACCGAGGAGCGAGGTCACGAGGAGCATCGCGAAGGAGACCCCCGAGCACGCGAGCACGGCGAGCCCGAAGTTCACGGTGACGGTCCCGGCGCGGTCGACCGACCACGGAGCGGGCGGCAGATCGGCGCGCACCCGTGGGGCGCGTGGCCGCGGTCGCCGCCTCTTCTGCCAGTCCCAGACGGGCTCGGGCGGTTCGTGGTACATGGCGTGCGGCCCCCTTCGTCGACGGCCCCGATGCCCGGGGCGCGTCGCACGCTAGCGGCGCACGGGCCGCCCCGAACCGTTGTCCACAGGCTCCGTCGGCGCGGTGCCCGCGAGCGCGTCGAGGCGCGCGAGCAGGCCGTCGCGGACGGTGGGCCACTCGTCGAGGAGGATCGAGAAGTAGGCCGTGTCCTGGCGCGACCCGTCGGGCGCGACACGGTGGCTGCGGAGCACGCCCTCGGGCACGGCGCCCAGGCGCCGGATCGCCCCGATCGAGCGGCTGTTGCGCGCGTCGGCCCGCAGCGCGACGCGCGCGACGCCGAGGTCCTCGAACGCGTGCCGCAGCAGCAGGTACTTGCACGCCGGGTTCGTCACGCCGCCCCACCACTCGCGCGCGTAGAACGTCGAGCCGAGCTCGATCCGGCCCTGGGAGGGCACCCACTCGTAGAGGGACGTCGACCCGCGGACGACGTCGGCGCCGTCGGGCGCGCCGTCCGACGCGGCACTCGACCCCGAGCCGACGACCGCGAACGCGAGCCGGCCGGGGGCGGCGACGGCGTCGCTGACGTACCGGGTCATCGCGTCCGTCCCGCTCGGCACGCGGCTGGACATGCCGGCCCAGATGCCGTCGTCGACGAGCGCGCCGAGCGCGGGAGCGTGGCTGTCGTCGAGCGGGACGAGGCGGACGCCGAAGCCTTCGAGGGTGGTCTCGTGCTGCACCCGCACATCCCACCACACCGTGGGTACCCGACCGCGTGCGAGCGAACGGGGCCGTGCCTACGGTCGACGAGTACCGACGAGAGGAGCAGTCATGGGACTCGGAGACAAGGCCAAGCACGCCGCCGAGGAGGCGGGCGGCAAGCTCAAGGAGGGCGCGGGCAAGCTCACGGACAACGAGCGGCTCGAGGCCGAGGGCAAGAAGGACCAGGCGAAGGCCGACGTCAAGCAGGCGGGCGACGACGTCAAGGACGCGTTCGACCGCTAGTCCCTGCCCCTGACCTGCTCGCGAGGGCCCCGCTCCGGCGGGGCCCTCGCGGCGTCCCGGGTCCGCCCGGTCCCGGGACCGCCGTCCGGCACGGGCGTCCGGCGACGGGCCTACGACGCGGCGAGCGGCAGCGAGGCCACCGGGTGCGCCGGGGCGAGCACGGGCACGACGCGCGGCGCGTTGATCCGCTCCAGGAGACCGACCTCGACGGTGGGCCACTCGGGCGCGAGGATCGAGAACATCACGGAGTCGGCGCGCGTCCCGTCCGGCGCGGTGCGGTGGCCGCGCATGACGCCCTCCTCGTACGCCCCGAGCCGGCGCATGGCCCCGAGCGAGCGGGTGTTGCGCGTGTCGACGCGGAAGCCGACGCGGTGCACGTCCCACGTCTCGAACGCGTGCCGCAGCAGCAGCCACTTGGTCACGGGGTTGACGAGGCTCCCCCACGTCGAGCGGGCGTAGAACGTCCGGCCGACCTCGACCCGGCGGTCGACGAGCGACAGGTCGCGGAACGCCGTGCTGCCGAGCACGTCGCCCGGGGCCCCGTCGGGGCCGGTGGCGCGCACGACGAAGCCCGTCAGGTCGGGCGCGGCGCGCGTCGCGGCCACCAGCTCGGCCATCCCCGCGACCCCGAAGGGCATGGGGATGCTCATGCCTGACCACATCGCCTCGTCGACGAGGCCGGCCAGTGTCTCAGCGTGCTCCAGGGCCAGCGGTTCCAGGCGGAATCCGTGCCCCGAGAGGACGACGTCGTGCAGCACAGCGCATATCAGAGCACACGCGGACGACGCCGCCAAGAGGCTCCGGCAACACGGTGGACAACGCTCGTCGACGGCCTGGTGAACGGACGCCCGAGCGCCCGCGAGAGAGCGACGCCCGGCCGAGGTAGCGACCTCCGGTGCCTCGACAGGGCTGCACGTCGCTACCTCGGCGGGAGGTCGCTATCTCGCGGTCATGCGGCGGGGCCGCACCCCGCCGCGTCGGCGAGGAAGCCCGCCGCGGCGGTGGCGAAGAGGCCTTCCAGGCCCGAGCCCGCCGGTACCGGGCGCGGGTCGTCGGCGACGGCCCAGCAGCCGTCGACGACCTCGTAGCGCGTCGCCGGGCCCTGTTCCACGTACGACCGCACGGCCTCGACGAGGCGGACGACGTCCGCGCCCGTCGTCCCGACGCCGACGGACGCGCGGATCGCGCCCGCGTCGTACCCGAGGCGTGCGAGCAGCGGGTGGGCGCAGAAGCGACCGTCGCGCACGCCGATGCCGTGCTCGGCGGAGAGGTACGCGGCGACGAGGCCCGGGTCGTGACCCTCGACGGAGAACGTGACGACGCCGACCGGGTCGACGGCGTCCTCCCAGACCCGCACGACGCGCACGCCCGGGACCGCCTCGAGGCCCGCGACGAGCGCGGCGCGGAGCGTCGCCTCGTGGGCGTGGAGGTCGGCCGGGTCGAGCGCCGCGAGCGCGTCGCACGCGGCCGCGAGCGCGGCGGCGCCCACGACGTTCGGCGACCCGGCCTCGTGGCGCGCGGGCGCCGTCTGCCACTGCGTGCCGGTGACGGCGACCTGCCGCACCGCGCCGCCCCCGGCGAGGTAGGGGGTCCCCGCGTCGAGCCAGTCGCGGCGGCCCACGAGCGCGCCCGCGCCGAACGGCGCGTACGTCTTGTGGCCGGAGAACGCGACGTAGTCGACCCCGGAGTCCGCGAGGGAGAACCCGCGGTGCGGGACGAGCTGGGCGCCGTCGAGGACGACGCGCGCCCCGGCGTCGTGCGCGACCCGCACGACGTCCGCGACGGGCAGCGACTCGCCCGTGACGTTCGACGCACCGGTCACGGCGACGAGCGCGTACGGGAAGCGCGCGAGCTCGGTGCGCAGGCCGGACAACGTCTCCGCGACGGACGCGCCGCCGGCGAGGACCGTCGCGCCGCCAGCACGCTGCCACGGCAGCAGGTTCGCGTGGTGCTCGACGTCGAGGACGAGCACGCGCCCGGGCGTCCCGTCCGCGTTCGCCGGGACGCAGCCCGCGAGCAGGTTGAGCGAGTCGGTCGTGTTGCGTGTGACGACGGTGACGTCGTCGGCGCGCGCGCCGACGAACGCGCCGATCGCGCGGCGCGACGCCTCGTAGAGCGCGGTCGAGACCTGCGACAGGTACCCGGCGCCGCGGTGCACGCTCGCGTAGAGCGGCAGCACCTCGGTCACGCGGTCCGCGACGGAGCGCAGCGCCGGGGCCGACGCCGCGACGTCGAGGTTCGCGTACGGGACGCTGCGGCCGTCGACGAGCGGCACGAGCGTGTCCGCGCCGACGACGGGCAGAAGCGCGGGCGCGCCGGCGACCGCCGCGAGGTCAGGCGCCGTCGGGAGGTCGGTCGGACACGAGACGTCGGCGAGAGCGGTCATGGCACAGTCCTCCGAGGGCGGTCCGGGGACGGTGATCCCCGCGCTTGCCACGCGCCGGTCGGCGTGCGGCCTGGTCGTCACCCGGGGCACCCCGCCGCGAGAGGAGGGTTGCCGGCCAGCAAACCGGGGTTTCACGCTGGCACTCATGACCTGCGTCCCAGCATGTGCGCGGCGGCCCGGGCGTGTCAACCGGTGGTCAAGGCGTCTCGGATGGCGGGACACAGCTCACGGGCAGGTCGAGGCGCCAGCCGGACTCGTCGACCTCGAACGCGTCGAGCACCTCGCCGGTCCGCGCGTCGAGCACGACGACGGAGTCGGGCGGCCAGTCCGCGGGTTCTCCGAGCGCGCCGTACGGGACGCCCTGGAGCCTCGTCCCGTTCACGAACGCCTCGACCGGCTCCCCCGACCGCGTGCTCACCAGGACCACCTCGGGGTGGGCGTCGGCGTACGCGTCGCAGGCTGCGCCGTCGCCGTCGCCGCTCCACCACCCCTCGTACCCACCGACGGCGAGCTCTGCGAGGTCGACCGGCTCGCCCCCGGTCGCCACGTCGGCGGGCACCGGTCGGGGCGATGGCGGCGGCGCGGAGCCGACGTCCGGCTCGACCAGGACGATGCGCGCCCTCCCGTGGGCGTCGAGGACGTCGTCCTCCGCGAGACGGACGCTCGCCACGCGCGGCGGCGGCTCCTCGTCGCCGGTCGCCACCCAGAGCCAGGCGCCCGCGGCGACGACGCCCGCCACCACGACCGCACCCAGAACCCGTCCCCGGCCGGTCCGCATCCGGTTCCCCCCTGCCCGTCGTCCTGCCCCCGGGACCCCCGCCCGGGCGCGCTGCCACGCTAGCGCGACCGTCCGACGTCGGGCACCTCGCTCGGGGCCGCTCGCCGAGACAGGCGTTCCGCGCGTCGGACGCGTGGCGTACGATCCGTGCCAACCATCCGGAGCGGCCGAGTGACGTGGCACGTCGACGCCGCAGCAACCCCCCGGTCCGTCGCGAGGCGGCCGGGCGCAGGGTGCTACTGCCACGATCGATGGAGGAGGACTCATGAGCGACCGGTCCCAGCAGACGTCGGCCGTACCCGACGCCCGACCCGCCGTCGGCTACGCCGGCGACATCACCCCGCAGCAGGCGTGGGACCTGCTGACGAGCGACGAGCGCGCGGTGCTCGTCGACGTCCGCACCGAGGGCGAGTGGCGCACGATCGGCGTGCCCGACGCCACGGACCTCGGCCGCGAGGTCGTCTTCGACGAGTGGGTGACCCCGGCCGGTCCCAACCCCCGCTTCGTGGACCGGCTCGTCGAGGCCGGCCTGGCGCCCGGCGACGAGCGTCCGGTCGTGTTCCTGTGCCGCTCGGGCCAGCGCTCGATCGGCGCGGCGCGCGCGGCCACGGCCGCCGGGCTCGGGCCGTCGTACAACGTGCTCGAGGGCTTCGAGGGCGCCCAGGGCTTCTCGGGCCTGCGCGACGTCGAGGGCTGGAAGGTCCGCGGCCTGCCCACCACGACCTACGACGAGGCCGCCCGGTGAGCGCCGCGCAGCCCGTCCCCGGCGGCTCGGGCCGCAAGCCCCTGCCCGCGAGCGCGCGCGCCGCGACGCTCGCCGTGCGCGGCGGGCACCACCGGACGGAGTTCCAGGAGACGTCCGAGGCGCTGTTCCTCACGCAGGGGTACACGTACGACCGCGCGTCCGACGCGGAGGCCGCGTTCAAGGGCGAGATCGACCGGTTCGTCTACTCGCGCTACGGCAACCCCACGGTGCACGCGTTCGAGGAGCGCCTGCGCCTCCTGGAGGGCGCGGAGGCGTGCTACGCGACGGCGTCCGGCATGTCCGCGGTGTTCACGTCGCTCGCCGCGCTCGTGGGCTCGGGGTCCCGGATCGTCGCGGCGCGCGCGCTGTTCGGGTCGAGCATCGTCATCTTCGACGAGATCTTCGCCAAGTGGGGCGTGCGGACCGACTACGTCGACGGGCACGTGCTCTCCCAGTGGGAGGAGGCGCTGGCGACCCCGGCGGACGTCGTGTTCTTCGAGACGCCGTCCAACCCGATGCAGGACATCGTCGACGCGCGGCGCGTGAGCGAGCTCGCGCACGCCGCGGGCGCGGTCGTCGTGCTCGACAACGTCTTCGCGACCCCGCTGCTGCAGAAGCCGCTCGAGCTCGGCGCGGACGTCGTCGTGTACTCGGCGACCAAGCACATCGACGGCCAGGGCCGCGTGCTCGGCGGGGCGATCCTCGGGACCGAGGAGTACGTCCACGGCCCCGTGCAGACGTTCCTCCGCAACACCGGCCCGTCGCTCTCCGCGTTCAACGCGTGGGTGCTGCTCAAGGGCCTGGAGACCCTGCCGGTGCGCGTCGCCGCGCAGAACGCCGCGGCGACCCAGGTCGCGGAGGCGCTCGAACAGCTCCCCGGCGTCGGCCGCGTGCGCTACCCGTTCCTCGCGTCGCACCCGCAGCAGGAGCTCGCGCGGTCGCAGCAGAGCGGCGGCGGCACGGTCGTGACGTTCGACCTCGCCGTCCCTGAGGGCACCGACCCCGAGACCGCGAAGAAGCGCGCGTTCACGTTCCTCGACGCGCTGCAGGTCGTCGACATCTCGAACAACCTCGGCGACGCGAAGTCGCTCATCACGCACCCCGCCACCACGACGCACCGCAAGCTCGGCCCCGAGGGCCGCGCCGCCGTCGGGATCGCGGAGACGACCGTGCGCCTGTCGGTGGGCCTGGAAGACCCGCTCGACGTCATCGAGGACGTGGAGCAGGCGCTCGACGCCTGACGACCCTCGCGCCGACCATGTGGTCGTGGCCCGTCCCGGCGTCGGGACGGGCCACGACGGCATGCTCGGCGGGCAGCAGGCACATGGTCGACACAGTGCTTCCGAGAAAGGCGTGGACCGGTCGCGTCATGCCTTCGTAGCGTCGGGAGGTGCCCGACGCGATCTTCGACGACGCCCGCCTCGCCGCCCTCTACGACCCGCTCGACCCGGACCGCTCCGACCTCGACGCCTACGCGGCGATCGTCGACGAGCTCGGCGCGCGGCGCGTGCTCGACGTCGGGTGCGGCACCGGGACGTTCGCGTGCCTCCTGGCGCGGCGCGGGATCGAGGTGGTCGGCGTGGACCCCGCGGGAGCGTCGCTCGACGTCGCGCGCTCCAAGCCGGGCGCCGACCGCGTGCGCTGGGTGCACGGCGACGCCACGACCCTCCCGCCGCTCCAGGTGCACCTCGCGACCATGACGGCCAACGTCGCCCAGGTGTTCCTCACCGACGACGCGTGGACCGCGACGCTGCGCGGCGTCCGTGACGCGCTGGTCCCGGGCGGGTGGCTCGTCTTCGAGACGCGCGACCCCGCGCGCCGAGCATGGGAGGGCTGGGTCCGCGAGGCGACGACCGTGCGCGTGGACGTGCCCGACGTCGGGCCGGTCGAGTCCTGGACCGACCTCACCGACGTGTCCCTCCCCCTCGTGTCGTTCCACGACACGACCGTGCTGCCCGACGGCACCGAGCTGCACTCCGACTCGACGCTGCGCTTCCGCGAGCGCGACGAGGTCGAGGCGTCGCTCGTGGCGTGCGGGTTCGAGGTCGTCGACGTCCGCGACGCGCCCGACCGCCCGGGCCGCGAGTGGGTGTTCGTCGCGCGGCGCGCGGAGCCCGACGTCGAGTGACGCAGGTCCGAGCGAGCGACGCACTCCGAGGTGCGCCTCCCGGTCGGGCGTGCGTCGGTCGGCACGTTCGCCCAGGACGGCACCGTGGTGCCTGGCATCGTCTGTGGACGGCGGTTCGACGGTGTGGGACACACCTCGTAGATTCCTCGTAGCGCTCGGCCGACCAGCGGGGCGCGACGACCGGTCCGACACCACCGACAGGGGTCCTCTTGCTGCACGTGCACCGCTCCGAGCGTGCCGAGGCGCTCGTGGCGCCGCTCGCCGCCGTGCTCGCCGAGGCGCCGGAGGACCCGTTCACGCCGGACGTCGTGGCCGTCCCGACGCGCGGCGTGGAGCGGTGGCTCGCGCAGCGGCTCTCGCACCACCTGGGCGCGGGCGAGACGGCGGGCATCTGCGCGAACGTGGACTTCCGCGGGCCGCGCCGGCTCGTGGAGCAGGTCGTCGCGGACCTCACGGACCTCGACCCCGACGACGACCCGTGGCGCCCCGAGCGGCTCGCCTGGTCGGTGCTCGAGGTGCTCGACGCGCACCTCGCCGAGCCCTGGGCGGCGCCGCTCGCGCGCTACGTCGGCGACCCGGGCGACGAGGTGCGCCGGGGGCGACGTCTGACGCTCGCGCGGCGGCTCGCGGACCTGCTCGTCGACTACGCGCGGCAGCGGCCCGAGGTCGTGCTCGCGTGGTCGGCCACGTCGCCGGAGACCGGCGACACCCCGGACGACCTCGCCTGGCAGCCCGAGCTGTGGCGCCGCCTCGTCGACCGCGTCCCGGCCACGGACCCCGCACGTCGCGTCGAGGACGCGGTCGCGGCGTTGCGCGCGGACCCGGCGGCCGTCGACCTGCCGCCGCGGCTGTCCGTGTTCGGCCCGACGCGGCTCCCGGAGGACGAGCTGCGCGTGCTGCACGCGCTCGCCGAGCACCGCGACGTCCACCTCTGGCTCGTGCACCCGTCGCCCGCGCTGTGGGAGAAGGTCGCGGCGTTCGACGGCGGTCCCGCCGCGACCCTCGACGCCGCCCCGGACGACCGCCCGGAAGGCGTGCGCACCCGACGCCGCGCGGACCTGCCGACGCTCGCGCGGCATCCGTTCCTCGCGTCGACCGGCCGCGACGCGGTCGAGCTCCAGCTCCGGCTCGCGGGGAGCACGTCGGTCGAGTCGCACCACGCGGCCGCTCCGGCTCCGCCGACGCTGCTCGGCACGCTGCAGTCCGCGCTGCGGACCGACGAGCCCGACGGCGCCCACGTGCTGGACCCGGCGGACCGGTCCGTGCAGGTGCTCGCGTGCCACGGCCGCGCCCGCCAGGTCGAGGTCCTGCGCGAGACGCTGGTCGGCCTGTTCTCCGCAGACCCCACGCTCCAGGCGCGCGACGTCATCGTGCTGTGCCCCGACGTCGAGACGTTCGCCCCCCTCGTCACGGCGACGTTCGGCGCGGTCCCCGAGCTCGGCGACGACGCGCACCCGGGCCAGCGCCTGCGCGTGAGCCTTGCCGACCGCGGCGCCGGGACGACGAACCCCGTGCTCGCGCTGCTCGCCACCCTGCTGCGCCTCGCGGACGGCCGCGTCACGGCGTCGGAGGTGCTCGACCTCGCGGCGAGCGCGCCGGTCCGCCGCCGGTTCCGGTTCTCCGACGACGACGTGGACCGCCTGCGCCAGTGGGCCGTCGAGGCGGGCGTGCACTGGGGCGAGGACGGCGCGCGCCGAGCGCGATTCGACATCAACGAGAGCGTCCGCCAGGGCACGTGGGACGCGGCGCTCGACCGCCTCCTGCTCGGCGCGGCGATGGCGGACGAGGACGCACGGTTCGTCGGGCCGGCGCTGCCGCTGGACGACGTCGGCTCGACCGACGTGGACCTCGCGGGCCGCCTCGCGGAGCTCGTCGCGCGGCTGACGGAGACGCTGCGCGCGCTCGACGGGGTGCACCCGCTCGCGCACTGGCTCGACGCGCTCGACCGCGCGCTCACGCTGCTCGCCGAGGCGCCGCCCACGGAGGGGTGGCAGATCGGCTCCGCGCGCCGCGTGCTGGGCGACGTGCGCGCGGCGGGCGCCGCGCACGGCGGGGTCGCGCTGCGGCTCGCGGACGTGCGCGCGCTGCTCGACGACCGTCTCGCGGGGCGTCCGACGCGTGCCGGGTTCCGCACGGGCGCGCTCACCGTGTGCTCGCTCGAGCCGATGCGCTCGGTGCCGCACCGGGTCGTGTGCCTCCTGGGCCTCGACGACGGCGTCTTCCCCCGCACCGCCGCTCCCGCGGGCGACGACCTGCTCGCACGGCACCCGGAGATCGGCGAGCGCGACGCGCGCAGCGAGGACCGGCAGATCTTCCTCGACGCCGTCGCGGCGGCGGGCGACCACCTCGTCGTCGTGCACACGGGCGCCGACGAGCGCACCGGCGCCGCCCGCCCGCCGGCGGTCCCCGTCGCGGAGCTGCTCGACGCGCTCGACCGCGTGGCGCGGACTTCCGACGGGCGCCCGGTGCGCGAGCACGTCGTCGTGCAGCACCCGCTGCAGACCGTGGACGAGCGCAACTTCATCCCGGGCGCTCTGGGCGTGCCGGGTCCGTTCAGCCACGACGGCGCGGCGTTCGACGGCGCCCGCCAGGCGCGCGAGACGCGTCAGCCGGTCGGAGCGCTGGTGGGCGCGCCGCTCTCGCTCCCGGCCGTGGCCGAGAGCGGCCCGCAGGCCGGCGAGGTCCCGGACGCCGGGGCGGACGCCCGCGCCGACGTCGAGCTCGACGACCTGGTCCGCCTGCTGGAGAACGCGCCGCGCTGGTTCGCGCAGCACACGCTCGACGTCGGGCTCGTGCTGGAGGAGGACGACGTCGAGGACCGCCTCCCGCTCGCGCTCACCGGCCTCGCGGGCTGGGGTGTGGGCGACCGCGTGCTCCGCGCCGCGCTCGCCGGCGTCGACCCGAACCGGGCGATGCAGGCCGAGTGGCGCCGGGGCCAGGTCCCGCCGCGCGAGCTGGGCCGCTCGGCGTTGCAGGAGGTGGTCCGCGCCGTCGGCCCGCTGCGCGTCGCCGCCGTGGAGGCCGCGCGCGAGGCCGACCTCGCCGCGGGCCGCCCGGTGAGCCAGGACGTGCTGAGCTCCGCGGAGACGGTCGACGTCCGCGCCGTGCTGCCCGACGGCCGCACCCTCGTCGGGAGCGTGCCGGGCGTGCACGGGGCGCGGGTCGTGCGCACCGAGTACTCGCGGCTCGGTCCCAAGCACCGGCTGCGCGCCTGGGTCCAGGCGCTCGCGCTCACGGCGAGCGACCCGGGCCGCCCGTGGGACGCCGTCGCGATCGGTCGCTCGTCCCGGGGCCCCGGCGTCGCGTGGTCCACCCTCACCCCGCCGGACCGCGAGACGGCGTCCCGGGTCCTCACGGACCTCGTGGCGCTGCGCGACGAGGCGGCGCGCGAGCCGTTGCCGCTGCTGCCCGACGTGTCGCTGCGCTACACGGAGGAGCGGCGCACGAGCGACGCGCGCGACGCCCTGATGCGCGCGGGCTGGGCGTGGAACAAGGGCTTCGAGCGCAAGGACCCGTACGTCGTCCTCGCGTGGGGCCAGGACCCAGCCCTCCCCGACGTCGCCGGGCTCGCCACCACGGCCGACCTGGGCCGCTTCCCCGACGACCCGACCCGCCTCGGCGCGCTCGCGCGCCGTGTGTGGGAGCCCCTGCTGGAGAACGAGCTGCGAGGTGCCCGGTGAACGGCGTGACGTCCCGGACCACGCCCGGCGGCGCCCCCACGCGTGGGGGCACGCCGGGGACGAGCAGCGCGCCCCGGCGCTTCGACCCGTTCGGCGAGCTGCCGAGCGGGACGGTCGTGCTCGAGGCCAGCGCCGGCACGGGCAAGACCCACACGATCGCGACCCTCACGACGCGCTACGTCGCCGAGGGCGTGGCCGCCCTGCCGGAGATCATGCTCGTGACCTTCGGCCGCGCCGCGACCTCGGAGCTGCGCGACCGCGTCCGCGAGCGCCTCGTCGCGACCGAGCGGGCGCTGCGCGGGGCCGCCCCCGCCGACGACCCGGACCCCCTCGTCGCGTTCCTCGCCGCGGTCGACGACGACGAGCTCGACCGCCGCCGCGAGCGCCTGCGCGTCGCGCTGTCCCAGCTCGACGCGGCGACGATCACCACGACGCACGGCTTCTGCCAGCAGATGCTCACCGCGCTGGGGACGGCGGCCGACGTCGACCTCACGACGAGCTTCCTGCCCGACGTCGCGGACCTCGTCGAGGAGGTCACGGACGACCTGTACGTGCGACGGTTCGCCGACGAGCCCGAGCCGATCCTCTCGCCGCGCGACGTGCGCGACGTCGCCCGGGCGGCCGTGAGCGACCACGGGGCGGTGGTCGCGCCGTCGGACGCGGCCGAGGGGTCGGTGGCGGCGGCGCGGTACGAGGCCGCGGTCGCCGCGCGCCGCGAGGTCGAGGCGCGCAAGCGCGCGATGCACCTGCTCGACTACGACGACCTGCTCGTGCTGCTGCGCCGCGCGCTGACCGACCCCGAGCACGGCGCGACGGCGGCCCGGCGGGTCCGGTCGCGGTTCCGCGTCGTCATGGTGGACGAGTTCCAGGACACCGACCCCGAGCAGTGGGAGATCCTGCGGACGGCGTTCCACGGGCACCCCGAGGAGTGCCGCACGCTCGTGCTGATCGGCGATCCCAAGCAGGCGATCTACGCGTTCCGCGGCGCGGACGTCGTGACGTACCTGCGCGCGGTCGAGGACGCCGCGGACACGGCGACGCTCAGCACGAGCTGGCGCAACGACGGTCCGCTCCTCGCGGGCCTGCACGCGCTGCTGGGCGAGACGGCGCTCGGCGACCCGCGCATCGTCGTGCGCCCGGTCGACGCGGCGCACCCCGAGCCGCGCTTCTCCGGCGGCGCGCCGGTGCGGCTGCGGCAGGTCACGCGGCGCGCCTACCGCCTCGGCGGGTCGTCCGCGCCGTCGGCACCGGACGCGCGCAGCCTGCTGGCCCGGGACGTCGCGGCCGACGTCGCGAGGCGGCTGGGGACCGCCGGCGGCGGCGGCGACCGCGTGCGCGACGACGGGCTCGGCGCGGCGGGCGACGACGGCGTGAGCACCGGCGGCGCGGGACGGTGGCGGCCGCTCGAGCCGCGCGACGTCGCGGTGCTCACCCGGACGAACGCACAGGCCGAGGCGGTGCGCTCCGCGCTCGTCGCGCTCGGCGTGCCCGCGGTCGTGTCGGGGCCGTCGAGCGTGTTCGGCTCGGCGGCGGCCCACGACTGGCTCACCCTGCTCGCCGCGCTGGAGCAGCCGGGTCTGCACCGCCGCGCGACGGCGCTCGCCCTCACCCCCTTCGTCGGCTGGGACGCGCAGCGGCTCGCGACCGCCGGCGACGCCGACCACGACGAGCTCGGGGACACCGTCCGGACCTGGGCACGCCTGCTCGCGGACCGCGGCGTGGCCGCGGTCGCGGAGGTCGCGGCCCGGGGAGGTGCGACCGCGCGGGTCATGGCGCGGGTCGACGGCGAGCGCTACCTCACCGACCTGCGCCACGTCACGCAGGCGCTCCACGAGGCCGCCGTCACCGACGGGCTCGGCACGGCCGCGCTCACGGCGTGGCTGCGTGCCCGGATCGCCGAGGTCGGCACCGTCTTCACCGACGAGCGCACCCGGCGCCTCGAGACGGACGCCGCCGCCGTCCAGGTCGTCACGGTGCACGCGGCGAAGGGCCTGGAGTTCGGGGTCGTGTACGTCCCGTTCGGCTGGGAGCGGTTCGAGTCGGACGACCAGGAGCTGTTCGCCTTCCACGACGACCACGGGCAGCGCGTCCTGCACCTGGGCGGGGTCGGCTCCCCCGGGTTCGTCGACGCCAAGGCACGCTGGCGCGACGAAGAGCTGGGCGAGGACCTGCGGCTGCTGTACGTCGCGCTCACGCGCGCCCGGCACCAGGTGGTCGTGCACTGGACGCCGACCAAGCGCAGCACCGGGTCCGGCCCGCTCACGCGGCTGCTGCTCGCGGACCGGATGCTCGGCGGCGAGCCCGGCCGCCACGCCCGGCCCGACGCGATGCGCGACGACGCCGTCCGGTCCGCGTTCGAGGCGCTCGCCGCGCGCTCGGGCGGGACGGTCGTCGTCGAGCAGATCGATGCCCGGCCGAAGGGCGAGCGCTGGTCGCCCGGCGCCCGCGCCGGGTCCGACCTCGCCCTCGCCGCCGCGACGCACCTGCCCGACCGCGAGTGGCGGCGCGCGTCGTACTCGGCCCTCACCGCGGCCGCGCACCACGGTCCGGTCGGCGGGATCGAGAGCGAGCCCGAGGACCCCGGTGTCCAGGACGAGCCGGAGGAGACGCCGGACGACGACGGGACCGGCACCGCGCCCGCCGTCGTGCCGGCCGGCCGCCCCGGCGCCGACGTCCCCTCGCCCTACGAGGGGCAGCCGGGGGGCACGGCGTTCGGCACGCTGGTGCACGAGATCCTCGAGTACGTCGACACCACGGCGGACGACCTCGACGCCGAGGTCCGCGCCCGGTGCGCGCAGGCTGCGACGGTCCGTGTGCCCGGGGTGGAGCCCGTGTCGCTCGCGGCGGCGCTGGGCCTGTCGCTGCGCACCCCGCTCGGACCGATCGCGGGCGGGCTCACGCTCGCCGACGTCGACCCGCGCGACCGGCTGCCCGAGCTCGAGTTCGAGCTCCCGCTCGCGGGCGGGGACGAGACCGAGGGCGTCACGCCCTCGACGCTGCGCGACCTCGCCGACGTCTTGCGCGCCCACCTGCCCGCCGACGACGCGTTCGCCCGCTACCCCGACCTGCTCGCCGCGCTGGCCGACGAGGCGGCGGACGGCTCCGGGGCGAGCGGAGCGGCGGGCGGCGGCGTCCCGCTGCGGGGGTACCTCACGGGCTCGATCGACGCGGTGCTGCGGGTGCCCGCCACGGGGCCGGACGGTCGTCCCGACCCTGCGGGCCGCCGGCGGTACCTCGTCGTCGACTACAAGACCAACCGCGTCGGCCCGCCCGGGGTGCCGCTCGCCGTCGGCGACTACCACCCGGACGCGACGCGCGACGCGATGCTCGCCTCGCACTACCCCCTGCAGCTCGTGCTGTACCTCGTCGCGCTGCACCGGTACCTGCGCTGGCGCGTGCGCGACTACGACCCCGACCGCGACCTCGCGGGCGGCGCGTACCTGTTCGTGCGCGGCATGGCCGGCCCCGACACCCCGACCGGTCCCGACGGCGCGCCGTACGGCGTCGTCGCCTGGACGCCCCCGCCGGGGCTCGTCGTCGCCCTGTCCGCCCTGCTCGACGGAGGTCGCGCATGACCACGACCCCTCTCGGCGCGACGGCGCCGGCCGCGCCCGTGACTCCCCCCGTGGACGAGGGCGACCCGCGCCTCGCCGTCGGGGTGCCCGCGTGGCTCGCCACGTTCAACGCCGCGCGCGTGGTCTCCGCGGCCGACCTGCGCGTCGCGCTGCGGCTCGGCCGCCTCACGGGCGAGCAGGACGACCAGGTGCTGCTCGCGGTCGCGCTCGCCGTGCGCGCGGTGCGCAGCGGGTCGGTCTGCGTGCGCCTCGACGACCTCGGGTCGCTCGAGCTGCCCGAGGACGAGGAGGCGGCGCGCACCGACGCCACGGACCTGCCCTGGCCGGACCGCACCGCGTGGGCGGCCGCGGTCGCGCGCAGCCCGCTCGTCGCGGTGGGCGTCGACGGGCCGGCCGACCGCCCCGCGCGCTGGGTGGGCGGCGCCCTGTACCTCGACCGCTACTGGCGCGACGAGCTCGCGGTGCGCCACGACGTGGACGGTCGGCTCGCCGCGGACGACCTGCCCGTGGACGGCGAACGCCTCGACGCCGCGCTCGCGCGCCTCTTCCCCGCGGCGGACGACACCCGGCAGCGCCTCGCCGCCGCGCACGCCGCGACGCGCCGGCTCACCGTCCTCACGGGCGGCCCGGGCACGGGCAAGACGACGACGGTCGCGCGCCTGCTCGCCGTCCTGCACGACGCCGCGCTCCCGACCTCGTCGTCCGCCGGCACCACGTCCGGCGCCGCGTCCTCCCCCGTACCTCCGGGCGCCGGAGGGACGACGCCCGCCGCGGGCACCGCTCTCGCGGCGGGCACGGTCCCCGGCACCGCGCTGCGCGTGGCGCTCGCCGCGCCCACGGGCAAGGCGGCCGCGCGCCTTCAGGAGGCGGTGCGCGAGGTCGTCGCCGGTTTCCCGGACCCGGTCGACCGCGAGCGGGTCGGCGCCCCCGTCGCCACGACGCTGCACCGCCTGCTCGGCTACCGGCCCGGCAGCAGCACCCGGTTCCGGCACGACGCGCACCACCACCTGCCGCACGACGTGGTGGTCGTGGACGAGACCTCGATGGTCGCCCTGCCGCTCATGGCGCGGCTGCTCGAGGCGCTGCGGCCGGACGCACGGCTCGTGCTCGTCGGCGACCCCGACCAGCTCGCGTCCGTCGAGGCCGGGGCCGTGCTCGGCGACCTCGTGCACCGCGAGCCGGTCGCGCCGCCCGCGACCGCGACCGTCGTGGTGGCGACGGCCGACGTCGCGCTCGCCGGCTCCCCGCCGCCCGCCGTCGGCGAGGTGGACGACCGCGCGGTCCTGGGCAACGGCGTCGTGCGGCTGCGCACCGTCCACCGCCAGGACCGCGACTCCGAGATCCTGCCGCTCGCGGCGGCGATCCGGGCCGGGGACGCGGAGGCGACGCTCGCGCTCCTGCGGGCCGGGCACGGGAGCGTCCAGTTCCTCGAGACCCCCGACGACACGCCCGACGACGCCGTGCTGGCCACCGTCCGCGCGGACGCCGTGGCCGCGGGCACGCTGCTGGTCGAGGCGGCCCGCTCGGGTGACGCGCCCGCAGCGCTCGACGCCCTCGCCCGGCACCGCGTCATGGTCGCCCACCGGCGCGGCCCCGCCGGTCGGGGCCGGTGGGCGGCGCAGGTCGAGGCGTGGGTCGAGGAGGCCACGGGCCACCACGCGACCGACTCTCCGTGGGTCGCCGGCCGGCCGCTGCTCGTCACGACGAACGACGCCGAGGTCGGCCTCTACAACGGCGACACGGGCGTGCTCGTCGCAGAACCCGGGGGCGCCGGCGTCGTCGCCGTGTTCGGCGACCCGCGCTCCCCGCTGCGGGTGCGCACCCACCGCCTCCCGCCGGTCGAGACCGTGCACGCGATGACGGTCCACCGCGCGCAGGGCAGCCAGTTCGACCGCGTCACCCTCGTGCTGCCGCCCGCGACGTCGCCCCTGCTCACACGCGAGCTCCTCTATACCGCGGTCACGCGGGCACAGTCGTTCGTGCGCGTCGTCGGTTCCGAGGACGCCGTGCGCACCGCGGTGACGAGCCCGGTCCACCGGGCGAGCGGGCTGCGCACCCCGCTGCCCGGCGGTCAGTCCTCCGCGCGCCCCGCCTGATCCTTCTCCCGCAGCTCCTTCAGCCGGCTCCAGGGCACGAGCACGATCCAGGCGACGGACGCGATCGCGGCGCCCATGATCATCGAGGGGACGTCCATGGCGACCATCCTGACAGGCGTGCCCCGACTCCCCAGGGGAATGAGGCTCGGGGGTCGCCGGTTGGCACCAGGGTGAGCACCCAGACCCCGCGCCTGTCCGTCCTCGACCTCGTGCCCGTCCGCTCGGGCCAGTCCAGCACCCAGGCGGTGCGGGCGTCGCTCGACCTGGTCCGCCTCGCGGACCGGCTCGGGTACGAGCGGTACTGGTTCGCCGAGCACCACAACATGCCCGCGGTCGCGGCGTCGACCCCGCCCGTGATGATCGCCGCGGCGGCGTCGGTCACCGAGCGCATCCGGGTCGGCTCGGGCGGGGTCATGCTCCCCAACCACGCGCCGCTCGTCGTCGCGGAGCAGTTCGCGGCGCTCGAGGCGATCGCCCCCGGCCGGGTCGACCTGGGCATCGGCCGCGCGCCGGGCTCCGACCCCGTCGTCACGCAGCTCCTGCGCATCACCGGCCCGACGGCCGACGTCGACCGGTTCCCCCAGCACGTGACGGACATCCTCGCGCTCATGAGCCCGCAGGGCGCGACGCTGCGCCTCACGAGCGGCCAGGTGTACGACGTGCACGCGACCCCGGCCGCCGACGGCGCACCGACCGTCTGGCTGCTCGGGTCGAGCGACTACTCCGCGCGCCTCGCGGCCGAGCTCGGGCTCCCGTACGTGTTCGCGAACCACTTCTCCGGTCAGGGCGTCGACGAGATCCTCGCGCTCTACCGCGAGGGCTACCGTCCGAGCGAGGCGTTCCCCGAGCCGCGCACGTTCCTCACGCTCAACGCGGTCGTCGCCGAGACCGACGACGAGGCCCGGGCCCGCGCGCTCCCGCAGGCGCGGATGATGTCGCGGCTGCGCACCGGTCAGCCGCTCACCGCGCTGGAGACCGTGGAGGAGGCCCTGGCGGCGCCCCTCGACGGTGCGGCCGGGCAGATGGTCGAGGACAGCCTGCGCCGCTGGGCCGTCGGGACGCCCGACGACGCCGCGGCCGAGGTCCGTCGGCTCGCCGAGCGCCATGGGGTCGACGAGGTGATGATCGTGCCGGTCGCGGCGTCGCGCGCCGACGAGGCGCTGGACTCCACCCCGGGCCGCACCCGCACGCTCGAGCTCCTCGCGGCCGCCCTCGCGGGCGCCCCGACGGCCTGACCCGCCGACCGCCCGTCGGGCCATCCACCCGCCTCGCTGCCGAACACGACCTGGCACGCGGTCGAACACGACATGAGGGTCATGATCCGCGGGATATCGACCCTCATGTCGTGGTCGGCGGGAGGCGGTAGCCTCGCGCGCATGACGACGACGTACGACGACGCGTCCTGGCACTCCGACGGCGAGGGGTACCCGCCGGAGGCCGGCCCCGCGGCGGGCGCGACGCACATCGGCATGTTCCTCGCGTGGGCGGTGCTCGGCGGGCGCGTCTCCGAGGGGCTCGCCGAGGAGGCCGCGGACGAGCTCGCCGCGCTGCGCGACCGGAGGACGACGCCCGGTGAGTTCGTGCTCGACGCGTGCGACGGCAGGCTCGTCGACGAGGACCTCGACGACGTCGCCGCGGCGTTCGCGAGCGCGTACTACGCCGGCGACGAGGAGGACGAGGACGGCGGCGGCCTCTACCTGGAGGACTACGTCGACGCGGTGAGCCCCGGCGACGGCGAGCCCGAGGACGTGTACCGCGTGCCGGACACGTGGGAGACGTACGACCTCATCGGTCCCCTGATCGACGCGCGCTTCTCGCAGTGGGACGACGAGGGGTGCCCGACGGTCCTGCGCCACCGCGCCTGAGACCCGAGATGACCGCGCCCACGCCCGTCACCCGGCTCGCCGCCGTGCTGCGCGCCGACAACCCGGGTCCGATGACGCTCGACGGCACACGCTCGTACGCGCTCCGGGCGCCCGGGTCGGCGACGTGCGTCGTCGTGGACCCGGGGCCCGACGACGCCGCGCACCTCGACGCGCTGGCGGCGGCCGGGCCGGTCGAGCTCGTGCTCGTCACGCACCGCCATGCCGACCACACGGCCGGGGCTCCCGGGCTGCGGGAGCGGACCGGGGCGCCGGTGCGCGCCGCGGACCCGGCGCACTGCCAGGGTGGCGCGCCCCTGCGCGACGGTGAGGTGGTCCAGGCCGCCGGGCTGCGCATCGTCGTGCACGCCACCCCGGGCCACACCGCCGACTCGGTCTGCCTCGTCCTGCCCGACGACGGCCCGGTCGCCATGGCCGGCGACCTCGCCACGGCCGGCGAGCTCGCCAGGGGCGGCGCACGCCCGGGCGACGAGACCCCCGCCGACCAGCCCCTCGGCGACGCGGCCCTCGGTGGCACCCGGTCGGGTGACGCCGCTGCGGGCGGCGCGGGATCGCCGTCGGGCACGACGGTCCTCACCGGGGACACCGTGCTCGGGACCGGCACGACGGTGATCGCGGCGCCCGACGGCTCGCTCGGTGCCTACCTCGCGAGCCTCGACGCGATCGAGACCGTCGCCTCCGCGGGGCCTGGCCGGACGACGGGGCTCCCCGGCCACGGGCCGGTGGTCGACGACCTCGCGGAGCGGGTGCGTGCGTACCGCGCGCACCGGCTCGAGCGCCTGGCCCAGGTGCGGGCGGCGCTCGCCGCGCTCGGGTTGGCCGCGGGCGCGGACGACGCCGTGGAGCGGGTGGTCGCGCGCGTCTACGCCGACGTCGACCCGTCCGTCCTCGGCGCGGCGCACCAGTCCGTCGCGGCGCAGCTCGCGTTCCTGGCGCGGGCCGACGAGCTCGCACGACGGTCCGCCCGAGGGAGGTCCCGCGCGCCCCGCGACCCCGGCTGAGCGGACGGCTGGTCGTGCGGCGAGTGTCGGTGGCGCCCGGCACGATGACGGGCATGACGACACCACGGCTCGGTATCGCGTTCGTGCCCACCCACGCTCCGGAGAGCCTGCGGCGGCTCGCCACCACTGCGGAGGAGGCCGGCCTCGACGACCTCTGGGTGTGGGAGGACTGCTTCAAGCAGTCGGGCCTGGTGTCGGCGGCCGCCGCGCTGGCCTGGACCGAGCACCTGCGCGTCGGCATCGGGCTCATGCCGGCCCCGCTGCGCAGCACGGCGATCACCGCGATGGAGGTCGCGACGCTCGCCCGGATGTTCCCGGGCCGGCTCGTCGCGGGCGTCGGTCACGGGGTCCAGGAGTGGATGGGGCAGGCGGGGGTCCGCGTCGCGTCCCCCCTGACGCTGCTGCGCGAGCACACCACAGCGCTACGGAGCCTGCTCGCGGGCGAGGAGGTCACGACGGCGGGGCGGTACGTCACGCTCGACGCCGTGCGGCTCGACTGGCCTCCCACGCAGCCCGTCCCGCTGTGGCTCGGGGGCGTGGGTCCCCGGTCGCTCGCGCTGGCGGGCGAGCTGGGCGACGGCCTGATCCTCGCGAACGCGCTCACCCCGGACGACGTGCGGGCGGCGGCCGCGGCGGCCCGCGCGGCCCGGGGCGGTGACCGGCTCGGAGCGGGGAGCGACCTCGATGTCCACGCGACGCTCATCGCGGCGACCGGCCCGGACGCGCAGGAGCGCGTGGACCGCGAGGTGCCGCTGTGGGGCAAGGAGGCCGGTCAGGGCATCGGCGCTGGCGGCGACGCCGCGACGATCGCCGCGGCCGTCCAGGCCCTGGCGGACGCGGGTGCGACGGCCGTCGCGGTCCAGCCGACCGCCGACGAGCCGGACGTCGAGGGGTTCGTCCGGTTCCTCGGGCGGGAGGTCGTGCCGCTGCTCAACGCCCGCTGACGCGCGACGCGTCGGTCGACCCGCCGGCGCGCTGACGCTCGCGGAGGCCGTGCATCAGGGCGACCACCGCGCACACCAGCGCGACCGCGCCGACGGCGAGCGCGAGCCGCACGGGGAAGGCGGCATAGAGGTCGGACACCTCACCGACCGGGAGCCCCCACTCGACGGCGGTCTCGCGCAGCTCGCCCGCGAGGACCCCGACCCGGCCCGGCACCCGCGACGCGACTGCGGCGACCCAGCCGAGGAGCTCGATGACGACGGAGGCCACGGAGTAGGCACCGGTCGCGAGGGGGATCACGGGGACACCCTAGCGGAGCCGGACACCGCGGGCATATCCGGCACGACCCCGAGAATCCCCTGGCGCGACCCTCAGACCAGCGGCTTCGCGAAGCAGAGCGCGACGTGGTTGTCCCCGACGTAGGGCGGGAACGTGTGGACGGCGCGGTAGCCGAGCGAGCGGTAGAGCGCGATCGCGCCCGGCTGGCGGATGCCCGTCTCGAGCAGGAGCCGGGCCGCCCCGCGCTCGCGCGCGACCGCCTCGAGCCCGTCGAGCAGCCTGCGGGCCGTCCCGGTCCTGCGCGCCCGTGCGCGCACGAAGACCTTCTTCACCTCGAGCGCGTCCGCGGGCGCCCCGGGCGCGGGGCGACGCAGCGACGCGCACCCGACGGCCTCACCGTCCCGGTACGCGACGAGGGTCGCCACGACGTCGGCGCCCAGGCGTGCGTCGACCACGTCGAACCCGCCGGCGGCGTCGAACGCCGCGAACAGCTCGGGGTAGAGGATCGCCGAGGACGTCTCGTGCATCTCGCGCCGCAGAGTCGCCGCGTCCGGGTCGTCCCACGGCACGGCGCGGACCTCCAGGACCCCACGAGCAGACGTGGTCACGGACTCGCGCGGGGTCGCGGTCGACCGCGCGTCGAGCGTCCCGGGCCCGCCGATCGCCGCCGACGTCTCGTCCACGGCGCCGGTGCCGACGCCCGTACCCCGCGCCGTCCTGAGGTCGAGCGCGAAGCAGCGCGAGAGCAGGTGCCCCGCGTAGTGGCCGTACGACTCGATCGGGACGTACCCGAGCGAGAGGTAGAGGTCGATCGACTCGGGCTGGAGCGTCCCGGTCTCCAGGACGACGCGCTCGAGACCGGCGTCGACAGCGTGCCGGTGCACGGCCCGCATCGCGGTGCGCGCGTGACCGTGGCCGCGGTGGTCGGGCTCGACCCAGAGGCGCTTCACCTCGCCGGTGCGCGCGGGGTGCGCGCCGCCGCGGCCGTCGGGAGTGCCCGACACGTCCCGCAGCGCGACGAACGCGACCGGCTCGCCGGCCGACCGGACCACGAGGTTCGCGACCGACGCCTCGGGCTCGAACGTGCCCGCGTCGGGCTCGCCGTAGCGCACGGCGAGCTCCGCCTGCTGACGGGCGCGCAGGAGCTCGGCCGCGGCGTCGTCCCCGGGGACGGCCTCGACGGTGACGTGCGCGCCCGGGCGTCCGACGCCGTCGGGCCGGACGCGCGGGGACGCGCCCGTCACGCCGACCTGGTCATGCGCGGACGAGCGCGCCCAGGACCGACGTGAAGAAGCCGAGCCCGTCGGTGCCCGCGCGGGGTCCCGCCTCGTTCGCCGGGCCGAAGCCCGCCTCGACGGCGTGCTCGGGGTGCGGCATCAGGCCGACGACGTTGCCCGCCGCGTTCGTGATGCCCGCGATCCCACGGCGCGACCCGTTCGGGTTCCAGCCGTCGTAGCGGAAGACGACGCGACCCTCCGCCTCGAGCTCGTCGAGCGTGCGGTCGTCCGCGACGAACTGGCCGTCCTGGTTCTTCAGCGGGACGGTGATGCGCTGGCCGACCGTGTAGTCGCGCGTCCAGGCCGTGTCCGCGTTCTCGACCACGAGCACCTGCTCGCGGCAGATGAAGTGCAGGTGGTCGTTCTTGACCATCGAGCCGGGCAGCAGGTGGGCCTCGGTGAGGACCTGGAAGCCGTTGCAGATGCCCAGGACGGGCATGCCGCCCGCCGCCGCGTCGACGATCGACTCCATGACGGGCGCGAAGCGGCTGATCGCGCCCGCGCGCAGGTAGTCGCCGTAGGAGAAGCCACCGGGCAGGACGACCGCGTCGACGCCGTGCAGGTCGGCGTCCGCGTGCCACAGCGACACGGCCTCGCCGCCCGCGAGGCGCACCGCGCGCGCCGCGTCGCGGTCGTCCAGCGTGCCGGGGAACGTGACGACGCCGATCCGCGCCGTCGCGAGCGTCGCGCCGGACATCAGGCGAGCCCCTCGGACGTGATCGTCGCGGCGGCGTCCGCCTCGATGTCCGCCACACGCACGACGTCCTCGATGACCGGGTTCGACAGGACCTTGACCGCGGCCTCCTGGGCGGCGGCGAGGACCTCCGGCGTGACCGGGCCGTCGACCTCGAGCTCGAACCGCTTGCCCTGGCGCACGGACGTGAACTGGGTGAAACCGAGGCGCGGCAGCGCCCCGACGACGGCCTTGCCCTGCGGGTCCAGGATCTCGGGCTTGGGCATGACCTCGACGACGACGCGTCCCACGGGGGCTCCTTGGCGAGAGAGTTCGGGAGAGCCGGGGCTCCGGGATCCCGCCCACGTCACGGTCGTCGAGGACGGCCGGTGGGACGGGGCGAGCGGGAGCCGACGGCGGGATTCCGCGGCCAGTCTACCGGGCGCGCACGACGCTTCCGGCGGGCGTCCGCACCCTGGCACGACGGCGCGGCTCAGGCTCCGGCCGCGCGCGGCGGGTCCGTCGGGGTGTCCACGGGGATGTTGCCGTCGAGCACGTGCTTTCGCCACGCGCGCGCGACGTGCGAACGGCGGAAGAGCAGCCCCCCGCCGAGGAACGTCCCGCACCACAGGAGGATCAGCCACAGTTCGGGCCTGCTGACGTCGTCCGAGAACAGGACCTGCGCCAGCACCGGCCAGCCGTAGAAGATCGCGAGAGCGGTCCCGAGCCCCGTCATGGTCACGCGCCAGGGGTAGAGCAGGCCGTGGATGTCGTCGGCCACCCATCACCAGTAGCGCGACGGGAGCCGGGCGTCGAACAGCCGGTACAGCAACCAGCGCCCGAGCGGCGGGTGCTCCCGCCGGCGCAGCGCCCAGCCCGCGCGCACCAGCCCCCACGCCTCGCGCGCGCCGATGCCGTGCGGCGCCCCGCCGTCGTCGGGCGCGGGCGCGAGGTCGAGCAGGACCGCGAGCGCCTCGTCGCCGTGGAGGCGGCGCCAGCGCGGCGGGTAGGCGCGGAGCCAGAACCGGGCGGACCGTTCGTACCGGTCGGCGCCGCCCGCGCTCACGCGCCGCTCCCCGCGAGACCGTCGGCGGCGCCCGCCGGGCCGTGGCGCTCCAGGGACCGCCGCGCACGCTCGGCGAGCTCGGCGAGGCGGAGAGTCTCCGCCCGGGCCGCTCGGCGCCCGTCGTCGGTAGCGCGGTAGTAGCGCCGGAGGCGGCCGTCGACGACCTCCTCGCCGGTCGGCTCGACGAGCCCGGCCCCGACGAGCCGGTCGAGGTTGCCGTAGAGCGTGCCGGCCCCGAGCCGGGTGCGGCCGTCGGACAGCTCGCGCACGGCCTGGATCACCGCGTACCCGTGCCGCGGCTCCGCGCTGAGGGAGAGCAGCACGAGGTACGCCTGCTCGGTCATGCGGAACGCGGGAGGACTCGGCGCCATGAACGATATGTATCGGATGACGACCTATAGAGCCAGCCCTCGACGCGTGTCGGAGGGTGCGGCTAGAGTCGAACACGTGTTCGAGACGCACGCTCGGGCACGGTGCGAGGGCGGGGTCCTGCCCCTTCCCCGCCCTCGCACGAACTGGTCCCACGACGCAGGGAGGTCCGCGTGGCAGCACCGCTCGCACCTGCTCCGACCGCCGAGCGCGGCAGGGCTCGTCCGACGCCGCAGACCGTCGCGCGCGTCCTCACGCGCGACGAGACCTGCGTGTTCCCCGGGTGCCGTGTCCCGGCGTTCCGCTGCGACCTCGACCACGTCGTGGCCCCGCGGCCGGGCGCGGACGACGACGCCGCGGCCGCCGCACAGGAGGCCGACAACCTCGTCGCGCTCTGCCGGCACCACCGCGTCGTCCGTGCCCGCGACGGCTGGCGGCCCGCCCTGCTCGCCGACGGCTCGGTCCGGTGGACCGCGCCGAGCGGGCACACCTACGTGCGCCCGGGCGCCGCCCGGACCGCCTGACGGCGAGACCGGTCGACCGACTGACAGCCTCAGCCGAGCGTCGAGCCCGTGAGGCGCTCGTACGCCTCGAGGTACCGGGCGCGGGTGCGCGTGACGACCTCGGCGGGGATCGACGGCGGCGGGGTGTCGGACGCGCGGTCCCACCCGGACGCGGGCGAGACGAGCCAGTCGCGGACGAACTGCTTGTCGTAGCTCGGCTGCGCGCGCCCCGGCTCCCACTGGTCCGCGGGCCAGAACCGCGACGAGTCGGGCGTGAGCACCTCGTCCCCGAGGACGGTCTGGCCCGTGGTCGGGTCCACGCCGAACTCGAGCTTGGTGTCCGCGAGGATCACGCCGCGCTCGCGCGCGACCTGCTCGGCACGCGCGTAGACGGCGAGGGTCAGGTCGCGGAGGCGCGTGGCGTCGTCGAGGCCGATCTGCGCGGCGACCGCGTCGAACGAGACGTTCTCGTCGTGCTCGCCGACGGCCGCCTTGGTCGCGGGCGTGAAGATCGGCTCGGGGAGCCGCGAGCCGTCGACCAGCCCGGCAGGTAGCGGCACGCCGCAGACCTCTCCCCCGGCGCGGTACTCGACGAGCCCGGAGCCGGTGAGGTAGCCGCGCGCCACGCACTCGACGGGGAACATGTCGAGGCGGCGGCAGATCATCGCGCGCCCGGCGACGACGTCGGGCACGAGTCCGTCGCCCGGCTCCGACGACACCTCGGTCGACACGACGTGGTTCGGCACGAGGTCGGCGAGCTGCTCGAACCACCACAGGCTGAGCTGGGTGAGCACGACGCCCTTGTCGGGGATGCCGGGCGACAGCACGTGGTCGTAGGCGCTGACCCGGTCGCTCGCGACGACGAGCACGACGTCGCCGAGCGGGTGCACGCCGCCGACGGCGGGCAGGTCCGGCGCGTAGAGGTCGCGCACCTTGCCGGAGTACACGTGCGTCCAGCCGGGCAGGTCGAGCGCCGCGGTGTCGAGCGCGTCCACCTCGCCGAGCGAGAGGGCCGAGGCAGGGTCCTGAGGGGTGTCGGTCACGGCCCCTAGTCTCGCACCGGCCGTAGCGGGCGCGGCACCGTGTCCGACGACCGGTCGGTCAGCCTGTCAGCCTGCCTCGCCGGACCGGCGGTCCGACCTGGCGGCTCGAACAGGCGTCCCGTCCCGGCGGCCCCTCGGACGGCGCCGAGACGCCTCGCCCGACGGCACGGGACCGCGACCACCGCCGAGCCCGGCGCGACGAACGCCGCCGAAGCCGCTACTGTGCCGTCAGGACGGTCGTGGGAGCGCTCCCTCACCGTCGGGGGCCTGCATCGGAGCGACCCCCTCGGGGGCGCCTGCACCGCTGTCCCGGCCCGGCCGACGACGGCGGGGTCGACATCCGCACCGAGGAGGCAACGATGCACCACGGCACGATGCACCATCGCCTGACAGCGCTAGCAAGCGGGATCGGGGTGGTCGTCGCGAGCGTCGGGCTCGCGACGGCCGCGAGCGCGAGCGCACCCGCCGGCACCCCGACGTCCGCCGGGAGCGCGGTCCCCGCGCTGCTCGCCGGGCCCGTCCCGAGTCCTGACGACCTGTCCCCCGGCCAGCTCCACGCGCTCGAGCGCGACCTGGGCCTCGACGCGGCCGGCGTCGCGGACCGCCTCGCGCTCGACGCCGCGACCGGCGCCGTCGAGCAGGCACTGAGCGGCGGCCTGGGCGCGGCGTACGCCGGCACGTGGGTCGACGCCGACGCCGCGACGCCCGTCGTCGCCGTCACCGACCCGGCCGCGGTCCCCGAGGTCGAGGCGGCGGGCGCCGAGGCCGTCGTCGTGGAGCGCGGCCTCGCCGAGCTCGACGCCGTCGCCACCGGGCTGGACCAGGTGTCGACGCCCGACGCCGTCCAGGCCTGGTACGTCGACGTGACGACGAACGAGGTCGTCGTCGAGTCGCTCGACCCGGCCGCTGCGGAGGCGTTCGTCGCGGCCTCGGGGGTCGACCCGGCCGCCGTCCGCACCGAGGTCGTCGACGCGCCGTACGAGCTCACGGCCGACGTGCGCGGCGGCGACCGGTACATCACCCGCGACCCGGGCGCGTCGTCGGGGTCGGCGTGCTCGATCGGCTTCGCCGTCCAGGGCGGCTTCGTCACGGCCGGGCACTGCGGCGCCGCGGGCAAGGAGGTGCTCACGGCGGGCTGGGCGCGCATGGGCACCGTCCAGGCGGCATCGTTCCCCGGCCACGACTACGCCTGGGTGCGCGTCGACGCCGGGTTCTCCCCCGTCCCGCGGGTCAACAACTACGCGGGCGGCACGGTCGACGTCGCCGGGTCCGCCGAGGCGCCGGTGGGCGCGTCCATCTGCCGCTCCGGCGCGACGACGGGCTGGCGCTGCGGCGTCATCGAGCAGAAGAACATCACCGTGAACTACGGCAACGGCGACATCCCCGGCCTCGTGCGCGGCAGCGCGTGCGCCGAGGGCGGCGACTCGGGCGGCTCCGTGATCTCGGGGAACCAGGCGCAGGGCGTGACCTCGGGCCGCATCAACGACTGCTCCAACGGCGGCAAGTTCATCTACCAGCCCGTCAACCCGATCCTCTCGGCGTACGGGCTGTCGCTCGTCACGACCGGCGGCGGGTCGGGCAGCGCGCTCGTCGGGCTCGCGGGCAAGTGCATCGACGTGCCGGGCTCCGACTTCAGCGACGGCAAGCGGCTGCAGCTCTGGACGTGCAACGGCACGAACGCCCAGCGGTGGACGTTCGAGTCCGACGGCACGGTCCGCGCGGGCGGCAAGTGCATGGACGTGGCCTGGGCCGCCACGGCCGACGGGACCGCCGTCCAGCTCGCGAACTGCAGCGGCCACCCCGCCCAGCAGTTCGTGCTGAGCGGCGCGGGCGACCTCGTGTCCGTCCTCGCGAACAAGTGCGTCGACGTGCCGAGCAGCAACAGCACCGACGGGACGAAGCTCCAGATCTGGACGTGCAACGGCACCGCGGCCCAGAAGTGGCACCGAGCCTGACAGGACCCCCAGGGCGCCGAACACGACATGGCGGTCGTTATCAGCGTGAAAGCGACCGTCATGTCGTGTTCGACGGCGGGAGAGGTCGTGCTCGACGGGCGCCCGGGCGCGTCGGGGTCGGGCGGGCTGCCCGACGGCGGGGCGTCAGCCCGCGAGCGTGACCTCGCCCGCGGCGGCCCGCGCCGCGATGTCGGTGCGGTGGTGCGAGCCCGGGAGCACGATGCGGTCGACCGCCGCATACGCCCGACGGCGCGCCTCGGCGAGGTCGGCACCGCGCGCCACGACCGACAGCACCCGGCCGCCCGAGGCGACCAGGCCGCCGTCGTCCCCCCGCGACGTGCCTGCATGCAGCACGTGCACGCCCTCGACGTCCTCCGCCGCGTCGATGCCCGTGATGACGTCGCCGCCGCGCACCGCGCCCGGGTAGCCGTGCGCCGCGACGACCACGGTGACCGACGCGTCGTCGTGCCAGCGCAGCGCGCCGACCTCGGCGAGGCGGCCCTGCGCCGCCGCGAGCATCACGGCGGACAGCGGCGTGGCGAGGCGCGTGAGCACCGACTGCGTCTCCGGGTCGCCGAACCGCGCGTTGAACTCGACGACGCGCGTCCCGCGGCTCGTCAGCGCGAGCCCCACGTACAGGACGCCGACGAACGGCGTGCCGCGCCGCGCCATCTCGTCGATCGTCGGCTGCGCGACGCGCGTGACGACCTCGTCGACCAGCCCCTCCGGCGCCCACGGCAGCGGGCTGTAGGCGCCCATGCCGCCCGTGTTGGGGCCGGCGTCGGCGTCGAACGCGCGCTTGAAGTCCTGGGCGGGGGCGAGCGGGACGACGGTCGCGCCGTCGCTCACGCAGAAGAGCGAGACCTCCGGGCCGTCCAGGTACTCCTCGACGACGACGCGCGGGTCCTCGGGCATGCCGTCCGCGGCCCGGCGCGGGGTCGCGAAGCACGCGGCGGCGTGCTCGAGCGCGGCCTGCCGGTCCTCCGTGACGACGACGCCCTTGCCCGCGGCGAGGCCGTCGTCCTTGATGACGTACGGGGCGCCGAACGCGTCGACCGCGGCCGCGACCTGGTCGACGTCGGTGCACACGTGCGCGAGGGCCGTCGGGACGGACGCCGCCGCCATGACGTCCTTGGCGAACGCCTTGGAGCCCTCGAGGCGTGCGGCCTCGGCGCTCGGCCCGAACACCGGGATCCCCGCCGCGCGCACCGCGTCCCCGACGCCCGCGACGAGCGGCGCCTCCGGGCCGACGACGACCAGGTCGACGCCCAGGTGCGTGGCGAGCGCGGCCACCGCGGCGCCGTCGTTCTGGTCGACGGCGTGCAGCGTCGCGAGGCCCCCGATGCCGGGGTTCCCGGGAGCGGCGTGCAGCTCGTGGGGCTCGGAGCCCGGGCGGTCGGCCTCGTGCGCGAGGGCGTGGACGATGGCGTGCTCGCGGGCACCGGTCCCGACGACGAGGATCTTCACGGGCGCCGAGTCTACCGAGACGGCCCGGACGCCCCGCGGGGCGTCCGGGCCGTGGTCGGCGCGCGTCGTCAGTTCAGGGACGGCGGCTCAGTGGATGAGGTCGTGCCGCGGGATGATCGCATCGCGGCTCGGGCCGACGCCGATCGCGGAGATGCGCGTGCCCGACATCTCCTCGAGCGCGAGCACGTAGCGCTGCGCGTTCGTCGGCAGGTCCTCGAACGTGCGGGCGCCGGAGATGTCCTCCTGCCAGCCGTCGAGCTCCTCGTAGATCGGCTTCGCGTGGTGGAACGCGGTCTGGTCGAGCGGCATCTCGTCGTAGCGGACGCCGTCCACGTCGTACGCGACGCACACCGGCACCTTCTCGAAGCCGGTGAGGATGTCGAGCTTGGTGAGCACCATGTCCGTGATGCCGTTGACGCGGGTCGCGTAGCGCGCGATGACCGAGTCGTACCAGCCGCAGCGGCGCGCGCGGCCGGTCGTCACGCCGTACTCGCCGCCCTGCTTGAGCAGGTACTCGCCGTTCGCGTCGAACAGCTCGGTGGGGAACGGGCCCTCGCCCACGCGCGTCGTGTACGCCTTGATGACGCCGATGACGGAGCTGATGCGCGTCGGCCCGACGCCCGAGCCGGTGAGCGCGCCGCCCGCCGTCGCGTTGGACGACGTGACGAACGGGTAGGTGCCGTGGTCGACGTCGAGCATCGTGGCCTGCCCGCCCTCGAAGAGGACGTTCTTGCCCGCGTCGAGCGCCTTGTTCAGCTCGAGCGCCGTGTCCGCGACCATCGGCTTGAGCCGCTCGGCGTACTGCAGCAGCTCGGCCACGGTCTCGTCGACCGTGATGGCACGGCGGTTGTAGACCTTCACCAGCAGGTGGTTCTTCTGGTCGAGCGAGCCCTCGATCTTCTCCGCGAGGATCTTCTCGTCGAAGAGGTCCCAGATGCGGATGCCGACGCGGTTGATCTTGTCCGCGTAGGCCGGGCCGATCCCGCGGCCGGTCGTGCCGATGCGGCGCTTGCCGAGGAACCGCTCGCTCACCTTGTCGATCGTGCGGTGGTAGCCCGCGATGACGTGCGCCGAGCCCGAGACGAGCAGGCGGGAGACGTCCACGCCGCGCGAGATCAGGTCGTCGAGCTCCTGGAACAGGACCTCGATGTCCACGACGACGCCGTTCGCGATGACCGGCGTGACGCCCGGGGACAGGATGCCCGACGGCAGCAGGTGGAGCGCGTACTTCTCGTCCCCGATGACGACCGTGTGGCCGGCGTTGTTGCCGCCGTTGAACTTGACCACGTAGTCGACCCGGGAGCCGAGCAGGTCGGTCGCCTTGCCCTTGCCCTCATCGCCCCACTGGGCACCGACGAGCACCACGCCTGGCATGGAATCCCCACTTTCGCACTGCCTGTTCCTCGGGCCGGTCATGGTCGTGGGCGCACCGGCGTCCGGAGCGGAGCGGGCAGGTCGTGCCCGACGGCGCTGGGCCCGCGGGCCCGAGGCGTCACCCGGGCGGCAGTCACCCGGGGACCGGCGCCGAGTTTACCGGCCATTGACCTTTCGGGCGTCCGTCGTCCACGGCGCGTCCGCCGAGCCCGTGATCGCTCCTCATCGTGCGGCCGGCGTGGGGAGCGACCCCGCGTTCGGCACGTTCCGGTGCCGGGCGCATCCCGGGCGGGCAGAATGGCTCCATGAGCGACACGCACGCGAACCTCCTCGACGGCCCTGCGCCGGTCCGTCTTCCCGACGACTACGCGCACGTCCGCGACGCCATCGCCGCCGACGGCGACCCGTACGAGATCGCGGCCCGCACCCCCGCCAGCTCGCTCGCGTGGGCGTACCTCGCGGAGGACTTCCTCCACGAGAACGGCTCCCGCGGCGCCGTGACGGCCTACGCGTTCGCGCGCACCGGCTACCACCGGGGCCTCGACTCGCTGCGCCGGGCGGGCTGGCGCGGGCAGGGCCCGATCCCGGCCGACCACGTCCCGAACCAGGGCTTCCTGCGCGCGCTGCTCGCGCTCGCGGAGTGCGCGGCGTACATCGGCGAGGTCGAGGAGGCCGAGCGCTGCGAGCAGTTCCTGCGCGACTCCGGCACGTCGGCCGACGAGGTCCGCGGGCTGCGCTGACGGCTCCGGGTCGCGCGACCGTCGTCCAGGGGCGGTGGACGCGCGACCCACCCGGGCGACGATTAGAGTCGACGACATGATCGAGATCGCCACGTCACCCGCGACGACGACCCTCGTCATCGCCGGGGACCTCGATCTCGCCGAGCGTGACCAGTTCCCGGAGATCGCGGCGCGCGTCGTCGGGCTGCGCCGTCAGCTCCTCGTGATCGACATGTGCCGCGTGACGTTCATGGACTCCACCGGCGCCGCGTTCCTCATCTCGCTCGCGGACTCGGGGCGCAAGCGCGGGGGCGCCACGGTGCTGCGCGGCTGCGACGACCGCGACCTGTTCGTGCTGGAGGTGTGCGGGGCGCTCGAGCTGTTCCGCATCGACTCCGACCACCGCTGCGAGCCCGCGACGCCGCCGTCCGGCTTCGCGAAGGTCGAGCCCCCGGCCTGACGGCCGGGCCCGCGGGGGCGACCGCCTATCGACCCGACGGCCGCAGCGTGGCCCAGACGAGCTTGCCGGACGCCGTCGGGCGCCAGCCCCAGTCCGCGAGCCGCTCGACGATCTGCATGCCGAACCCGCCCATACGGTTCGGGTGCCCGTCCGTCGGGACGGGCGGCGCCGGGTTGGAGTCCTCGACCTCGACGCGGATGCCGTCGCCCGTGTCGAAGAGGCGCAGCGCCAGGTGCCCCCAGCCGTGCAGCACGCCGTTCGCCACGAGCTCGGAGACCACCAGCTCCGCGTTCGCGCTGTCCCGCACGCCCCACGCCTGGCACGTGCGCACGACGGCGTGCCGCGCGCGCCCGATCGACGCGGGCTCGCTCGGCAGGAGCCAGCGGCGGCTGCGCGGGCTGAGCACGACGGCCGACGCGTCGTGCACCGGGTCGGGGATGCGCACGACGACGAGCGCGACGTCGTCCTCGGGGGCGTCCGCGAGGCGGGACAGGAGCTCCTCACCCACGCCCGCGGCGTCGACGGCCGTCACGGCCTCGGACGCGGCGACGAGCGCCTCGAGCCCCACCCGCAGGGCGCGGTCGCGGCGCTCGATGAGGCCGTCGGTGTAGAAGACGAGCGTGTCGCCCGGGGCGAGCGCCGCGACGCCCGTCGACCGGCTGCGGCCGCCGAACCCGACGAGCGCGCCCCCGGCGTCGTCGAGCTGCGTCACCGTGCCGTCCCGCAGCAGGAGCGGGGGCAGGTGCCCGGCTCGCGAGTACTCGATGCGCCACGCGTCGTCGGGCTGCTCGGCGTCGGGCTGGGTGAGCGCCGCGTAGACGAGGCTCGCGGAGCGCGGGATGCGCATGCCCTGCACGAGCTGGTCGACGCGCTCGAGCACCGGTCCCGGCGTCGTGAGCTCGTACGCGTACGAGCGCACGACCGAGCGGAGCTGGCCCATCGCCGCCGCCGCCTCGACGTCGTGGCCCACGACGTCGCCGATGACGAGCCCGACGACGTCCGGCGCGATCTGCAGGACGTCGTACCAGTCGCCGCCGACCTGTGCGTGCTCCGAGTTGGGCGCGTAGTAGGTCCAGACGTCGAGCCCGGTCACGTCGGCCTGCTCGGGCAGCATCGCGCGCTGCAGCGTCTCGGCGAGGCGGTGCTCGCGCGCGTAGAGCCGCACGTTGTCGATCGCGGTGCCGGCGCGGCGCGCGATGACCTGGAGGAGCGTGCGCACGCCCTCGCGCGCCTCCGCCTCGGTGCCGAGCCCGTGCTGCGCCGCGTCGGGCGCGTCGCCCGTGACGAGCAGGCCGAGGATGCGCCGGCGGCCCGGGACCGCGGTCACCGTCACGGAGCCCGGCCGGTGCGGCAGGCCCGAGTGCCGGTGGTGCAGGTCACGCTGGAGCCAGCCGGACGCCGACCACTGCGGGTACGTGGCGGACAGGTCGAGCGTCACGGGGCCCTCGATGCGCCCGTCCAGGACGTCCTGGACGCGGTCGGGCACGTCCACGAGGCGCACGCGCGGGACGGAGCCGGTGACGGCCGCGGAGTCGCCGAGCGCGTCGGTCGTGTGCAGGCCGGGCGCGACGGGGAACGCCCCTGGCGTGTAGCGGCCGTGCCGCTGCCCGCGCCCGCTCGGGGGCGCGGCCGTGTCGACGCCCTCGGCGTACCGGAGCCCGTCGTCGTTGAGGTAGAAGCCGGCCCAGTCGACGACGTACCCCGCGAGGAGCTGGGTGATGTCGCGCAGCGCGTACGGCTGGTCGAGGTCGGCGAGGAGGTCCGAGCTGCGGGAGACGACGTCGAGCACGGCACGCTCGCGCCGCTCCAGCGCGAGGGACGCGACCTGGGCCGCGTACCGCTCCAGGTGCTCGGAGACGTCGACCTGCACCCCGACCCAGTGGGTGACGGTACCGTCCGGGCCGGCGAGCGGGGCGAGCGAGAGCTGGGTCCACACGGGGGAACCGTCGCGGCGCAGCGCGCGGACGGTGTGCGTGATCTCGCGCTCCTCCGCGATCGCCGTGCGCAGCTCCTGCGCGTCCACCGGCTCCGAGAGGAGGGACTCGAGGACGTGCGGGCTGCGGCCCAGGACCTCGGCGGCGGCGAACCCGGTCTGGCGCTCGAACGCGGCGTTCACCCACACGATCGGCATCTCGTCCGAGCGGGGACCGGTGACGAACATCGCGACACCGGCGCCCTCCATCGCCCGCGTGCACAGCTCCTGGACGTGCGCGGGCACGTCGGTGCCGAGCCCCGGCGAGCTGCCCATCGTCACCTCCGACGGTCCGTGCGTCGATCGTCTGGAAACCGACGCCACGGTCGCGTTACTGTCCCGACTGGACATTCAACCGTAGATTGGTGCTTCCCGAGACCGGAACGGGTCGGGACCACGCAGAGAGGAGCGCCGGTGCGCGAAGGTACACCCTCGGCCGCCGACCGTCCGGTCGGCGTCGCC
Source organism: Cellulosimicrobium sp. NPDC030954 (assembly GCF_055571305.1). Taxonomy (NCBI): domain Bacteria; kingdom Bacillati; phylum Actinomycetota; class Actinomycetes; order Micrococcales; family Promicromonosporaceae; genus Cellulosimicrobium; species Cellulosimicrobium sp. NPDC030954. The sequence goes on along the minus strand of NZ_JBVIFN010000001.1, from coordinate 241,671 downwards.
GGCGACCCCGCCGGGGCGGGCGACCCGGCGAGCGTGCACGTCATCGTGGGGACGACGCGGGCACGCATCGTCCTCTCGGGCGAGATCGACGCCGACCTCGGCGCCGACCTCCAGGAGGCGACCGCCGCGGCGGAGGACTCCGGGCTCCCCGTCGAGATCGACGCGCACCACGTCACCTTCATGGACTCGTCCGGTGTGGCGTTCCTCGCACGCCTCGCGTCGCGCGGCCCGCACCGGGTCCGCGTCCTGCGCGCCCCGCCGACGGTCCGGTTCCTCCTCGAGGTGACCCGCATCGGCGAGCTGCTCGACATCGTCGACGTGGACCCCGGCTTCGACCTCGACGAGACCCCGGGCGACGGCGCGGGCACCACGGACTGAGGCCGGCCCCACCCCCGCACCGTCACCCTGCTGCACGGTCACCCTGCTGCACGGTCACCCCGCCGCACGGTCGTCCTGTCCGACGGGTCACGACCCGTCGGCACCGGTCGCGACCACCGGCACGACCCACGACGAGGGCCCCCGGTCCGAACGGACCGGGGGCCTTCGCGCGTCCCGAGCCGGCGCGACGCCGGCTCGCGGGGCGTCAGCGGATCTTGTTGCCCGCCGAGCGCAGCTGCTGCGACGCCTCGATGATGCGGGCGGCCATGCCGGCCTCGGCCAGCTTGCCCCAGGCGCGCGGGTCGTAGGCCTTCTTGTTGCCGACCTCGCCGTCAACCTTCAGGACGCCGTCGTAGTTCGAGAACATGTGGCCGACGACCGGACGCGTGAACGCGTACTGCGTGTCGGTGTCGATGTTCATCTTGATGACGCCGAAGTCGACCGCGGCCGAGATCTCCTCGGCCGTGGAGCCCGAGCCGCCGTGGAAGACGAGGTCGAACGGGTTCGCCTTGCCGACCTTCGCGCCGACGGCGTCCTGGATCTCCTTGAGGATCTCCGGGCGGAGCTTGACCGCGCCCGGCTTGTACACGCCGTGCACGTTGCCGAACGTGAGGGCCGTCAGGTAGCGGCCCTTCTCGCCCGTGCCGAGCGCCGCGACCGTCGCGAGGCCGTCCTCGACCGTCGTGTAGAGCTTCTCGTTGATCTCGGCCTCGTGGCCGTCCTCCTCGCCGCCGACGACGCCGACCTCGATCTCGAGGATCGTGCGCGCCGCCTGCGAGAGCTCGAGGAGCTCCGCCGCGATCGTGAGGTTCTCGTCCAGCGGGACGTCCGAGCCGTCGTACATGTGCGACTGGAAGGTCGGCAGACCGCCGTTCTTCACCTGCTCGGCCTCGAGGGCCAGGAGCGGGCGGACCCACGAGTCGAGGTTCTTCTTGACGCAGTGGTCGGTGTGGATCGCGATCTGCACCGGGTAGTTCTTCGCGACCTCGCGCGCGTACGCCGCGAGCGCGAGCGAACCGGCGATGCGGTCCTTGACCGTCGAACCCGAGCCGTACTCGGCGCCGCCCACGGAGACCTGGATGATGCCGTCGGACTCGGCCTCGGCAAAGCCCTGGAGCGCGGCGGTGATGGTCTGCGACGAGGTGATGTTGACGGCCGGGTAGGCGAACGAGCCTGCCTTCGCCCGGTCGATCATCTCGGCGTAGACCTCGGGGGTTGCGATGGGCATGCGGAGCTCCTGTGGAGTCGTGCGGGGTGGACTGTCAGGTCAAAGTCTGGCATGGATGACAGCGCAGGGTCAGGGCCGTTCGACCTGTGGTCGCCCGGTGACCACGCCGCCGCTCGACACGGCCCGCGGGTCCGGGCTCACTGCACCGGCGGCAGCGTGCACAGCAGCGCCGTGACCGCCAGCAGCAGCCCGGCCACCACCAGGAGCACGACGGCAGCGACCGACGGCTGGCGGCTCCGCACGACCACCTCGGCGCGGGCTCCGTCACCGGTCGGGGCGAGTCGACGCAGCACCTCCAGGTCAGCGGCGAGCTGTGCGGTCGGCGTGGTGCTCATCGCCACGTCGCCACGCCGGGCGTCGCTCACGAACGCGAACTCGTGCCGTGCGCCGTCGACCGTCTCGACGACCAGCAGAGTCGTCGTGTGGACGACCCGCGCGATCGACGCCCACGGGATCTCGGTCCGGGTGGTGCGGACGTGCACGACGACCCCCGCACGATCGGCCCGTACGGTCCGCGCCTCGTCGACCAGAAGTCCCAGGAGCACGAGCCACGACAGCACCGCCGTCCCCCAGGCCGCCACCGACCCGGGATCGATGTCGACGAGCATCCACCGCACGCCCGCCGTCCCGAACAGCGCGACGACAGCCACGGCACCGATCACCATGGCGGCCTGGGCGATTCGGAGGACCGCGCGACGCCCGGCGTCCGGGTAGGCGTACGGGAGACCGGCCACCGCAGCCCGGATCGGCGTGGTCTCCCCGACCGCGGGCACGGGGTCAGGCCTCGCTCAGGATCCCGACCAGGACCAGCGCGCAGAACGCCGTGATCGCGCACAGGGCGAGAGCGGTGACCACCACGGTGGCGGGCCGCTGGTACCACCACGGCCCCGGCTCCATCGGTGCGTCGAGCTCAGCGACGACGCCGGGGGTGGGCCGGGGCACGTCCAGCTCACGGACCTTGCGGACCCGTGCGCGGTTGACCAGGGGCATGACCCACCACGCCAGGAGCCCGATACCCCACCACGACCAGGTCAGCGTCCGCGCGGTCGCCTCCCGGTGGATCGCCTCGCCGCACGACCGGCACATCCAGCCCTTCCACGTGGTCACGCGGTAGAAGATCGCGATGGACCCCAGGGACTGCTGCGCGGTCTTGACGGCGGGTGTGGATCCGCAGAAGCGGCACTCGCCGACGTCCGGCTCCCGCCCGGTCGTCGTCGGCTGGGCGGAGGTCTCGGCACTCATCAGGCTTGCTCCAGATCATGTTTTGTCGGGCTATGTTGCCCGATAGCGGGCGAACCGTAGCAGCGCTGGCTCGCGGCTGTCACCCCCGCTCGTGCGGGCTCACCGCGTGCTCGTCGCCCAGGCGTACATGGCCACGGCGGCAGCCGCCGCGGCGTTGATGGAGCGGGTCGAGCCGTGCTGGGTGATGTGCAGGACGGCGCGGCACGCGGCGACCGCCTCGGGCGTCAGCCCGGTCGACTCCTGCCCGAGCAGCAGCACGCACGACGCGGGCAGCGCGTACCCCTCGATCGGGACGGAGCCCGGGATGTTGTCGACGCCCAGGAGCGGCAGCCCCTCCCCCGCGGCCCAGGTCGCGAGGTCGGCGACGGTCGCGTGGTGGTGCACGTGGAGGTAGCGGTCGGTGACCATCGCGCCGCGACGGTTCCACCGGCGCCGCCCGACGACGTGCACGCCCGCCGCGTTGAACGCGTTCGCGGTCCGCACGACGGAGCCGATGTTGAGGTCGTGCGCCCAGTTCTCGATCGCGACGTGCAGGGAGCGCGCCGGGTCGCGGCGGGCGTCGAGGTCGGCGACGACCGCCTCGACGGTCCAGTAGCGGTAGGCGTCGACGACGTTGCGCCGGTCGCCGTGCGCGAGCAGCTCGGGGTCGTACCGCGGGTCGACGCGGGTCGCCCCGGGCGGGCCCGCAGGGTCCGGGACGCGCGGCCACGCGTCCGGCCCGCCGGGCCAGGGCCCGACCCCCACCTCGCGCTCCTCGGCGCGGTCCTCGGCGCGGTCCTCGGCGCGGTCGCCCTCGTGCCCGACGGCGGGACGCGCCCCGGGCGGCACCTCGCGCGAGGCGTCGGACGGCGTCACGCGCGGGACCCGAGCCAGTCGCGGTAGGTGAGCGTCCCGTAGCGGCGGTCGGGCACGAGGTTGCGGCCCGCGCGGAAGAACTCGCCCAGCGGCCCGGGCAGCGGCACCCCGACGACGGGGCGGCGCGAGCAGTGCGCGGCGCGCCACGCGCGGGCCATGCCGCGGGCGTCGAGGACCTCGGGGCCGCCGATCGTCACCGTCGTCGCGTCCGGTCCCGGTCCCGGCACGCCGCCCGCGGGCGGCGCGCCCTCGGCGGCGTCGACGAGCGCCCGCGCGACGTCGGCGAGCGCGATCGGCTGGAACCGGACCCCGCGCGGCACGGGCAGGAGGCCGAGGCGAGCCCACCGGCCGAGCCGCCCGTCGCGCCCGAGGAAGATCTCGAGGAACTCGTGGAACTGGGTCGCGCGCACGACCGTCGTCGGGACGCCACCGGACGACAGGACCCGCTCCTGCTCGGCCTTCGCGCGGTAGTACCCGTAGTCCCCCTGGTCGACGTTCACGATGGAGAGCACGACGACGCGGCCGACCCCGGCGCGGCGCGCCGCCTCCACGAGGCGACCCGCCCCGACCGTGAAGACCTTCACCGCCCCCGGCGACATCCCGTTGCTCGCGTCGACCACGGCGTCGGCCCCCGCGAACGCCGCGTCGAGCGCGGCCGCGACGACGACGTCGTCGGAGCCGAGGAGGTCGACGCGGTGGTGCGTCGTGCCCGGGAGGCGCGCGCCGTCGTCGGGCGCGTGCCGCGAGACCACGCGCACCTCGTGGCCGCGCGCGACGGCCTCCTGCACGACGGCGCGGCCTGCCGCGCCGGTCCCGCCCACCACCGCGATGCTCGCCATGACGGACATTCTGCCCGGAACCTGCGCGGGACCCCCGGCCGCGCGGGACCTTCACAGGCGGTGCACGCCCGACGTCCGGGCCGGGCGCACCGCCCCCACTACGCTGGTGACCCGTGAACACCCTCGCCGAGCTCGCCTCCGCCCTGCCCGGGGCCGCGCACGCCGCGGGCCTCGGCGCCGCCGGACCCGTCGCCGCCCTGGGCCCGGACTGGATGGACCCGATGACGCTCATCGAGCGGTTCGGCGACGCCGCGCTCGTCGGCATCGTGGTCGTGATCTTCATCGAGACGGGCCTGCTGTTCCCGATCCTGCCGGGCGACTCGCTGCTCTTCACCGCGGGCGCCCTCGTCGCGCAGGACACGCTGCAGATCAGCCTGCCCGTGCTGCTCGCCCTGCTCTTCGCGGCGGCGTTCCTCGGCGACCAGACGGCGTACCTCATCGGGCGGACCGTCGGGCCCAAGGTGTTCGACCGGCCGGACTCGCGGTTCTTCAAGCGCAAGTACATCGACCAGACCAACGCCTACTTCGAGAAGTACGGCGGCCGGACGATCGTCATCGCCCGCTTCGTGCCCATCGTGCGCACGTACGCGCCGGTCGCCGCGGGCGTCGGCAAGATGCACTACCGGCACTTCGTGGGGTTCAACGCGCTCGGCGCGCTGCTGTGGGCCGTGGGCCTCACGTGGCTCGGCTACCTGCTGGGGAACATCACGTTCGTCAAGGACAACATCGAGGCGCTCGTCCTGCTCATCGTGTTCCTCTCCGTGGTCCCGATGATCGTGGAGGTCTGGCGCGGGCGCCGCGCCGAGAAGCGTGCCGCGGCGCTCGAGGCACAGGTCGCGGCCGACGCGGCGGGCACCGACGGCGAGCCGGCCGTCACCGACGGCACGACCGCCGTCGGGCAGGGCGAGAAGGACGGGAAGGACGCCTGAGATGACACGAGAGATCACGAGCTGGCTGACGGACATGGACGGCGTGCTCGTCCACGAGGGGCACGCGATCCCCGGCGCGCCGGAGTTCGTGCGGGCGCTGCGCGACAAGGGCCGCCCGTTCCTCATCCTCACGAACAACTCGATCTTCACGGCCCGCGACCTGCGCGCGCGGCTCGCGACGTCGGGCATCGACGTCCCCGAGGAGTCGATCTGGACGTCGGCGCTCGCGACCGCCCAGTTCCTCAGCGACCAGATCCCGAACGGCAGCGCGTACGCCGTCGGCGAGGCGGGCCTGACGACGGCGCTCTACGAGGCGGGCTACACGCTCACCGAGTCCGACCCGGACTACGTGGTGCTCGGCGAGACGCGCACGTACTCGTTCGAGGCGATCACCAAGGCGATCCGCCTCATCCTCGGCGGCTCGCGCTTCATCTGCACCAACCCGGACACGACCGGCCCGTCCCAGGAGGGCCCGCTACCCGCGACGGGCGCGGTCGCGGCCATGATCACGGCCGCGACGGGCCGCAAGCCGTACTTCGTCGGCAAGCCCAACCCGATGATGTTCCGCTCGGCGCTCAACCGCATCGACGCGCACTCGGAGAAGACGGCGATGATCGGCGACCGGATGGACACGGACGTCGTCGCGGGCATCGAGGCCGGGCTGTACACGTACCTCGTCATGACGGGCTCCACGAAGATGTCCGACGTCGACCGGTTCCCGTTCCGCCCGAGCAAGGTCGTCGACTCCGTCGCGGACCTCGTCGACCTGGTCTGACGCTCACCGCTCCCCCGCACGCACGACGGCGCCCGGTCACCTCGCGAGGTGACCGGGCGCCGTCGTGCGGGGTGCCGGTGGCTCAGGCGGTCGCGACCGCCGACGCGCGACCCGCGCGACGGCGCCGCGCGGTCAGGATCGCCCCGCCCGTGAGCAGCAGGGTCCCGGCGAGGAGCGCGAGGCTGCCCGCGTCCGTCCCGGTCGAGGCGAGGGCACCCGAGTACGCGTCGCACTCCACGTCGCCGCCGATCGGGAAGCTGAACGTCACGGGCGACAGCGCCGTGCCGGCCTCGTAGAACCCGGCGAAGGCCTTCGCCCCGGCCGCCGTGAGGGTCGCGGGAGCGCCGCTCCACGTGATCGTGGAGCCCGACGTCGACTTCTTGCCCGACAGGTCCAGGCTCGCGAACGCGACGCCGTTCGACGAGGACGTGTTGCCCTCCATGTCGCTGCTCCGGACGTCGACGACGAGCGTGCCCGACGAACCGTTCACGACGACGCGCGGGTTGCTGATCCGCAGGTCGAGGATGCCCTCGTGCCCGGAGAACGACACCGAGCCGCCGAAGCTCGCGCGCCCCTTGCCCAGGTCCGTGTTGAACGAGCCCTTGCCGCCGCTCCACGTGAACGCCGAGCCGGAGTCCTGCACGCCGCTCGTCGAGACCGAGCCCTTCGCGATCGGGCCGGTGACGTACGCGCGGAAGCGGTCGCTCACGCCCCACGAGAGGGTCGCGCCGTGGACGCCCTGCGCGAAGCACTGCTCCGTCGCGCTGCCCGAGCCCGTGCCGGTGGTCCCGGTGCCGACGATCGTGATGGGCGCGGACGCCGTGTGGTTCGCGCCGACCAGCAGCAGCGTGTGCTCGCCCGGGGCGACGTCCCTCGGGATCGTCACCGTGGAGGTCGCGGCGCCGCCGGCGTTCGCCGTGACGCCCGTCGCGAGGGTGCGCGGCGTCGAGCGGATCTCCGTGCGGATCCCGGACTCGTTCGCGCCGAAGCCGATGCCGTTGATCGTGACCGCCTCGCCCGGCGCGGCCTGCGACACCGAGAGCGTCGCCTTCGCCGGGTCGACCGTGCCGCCCGTCGAACCGTCACCCGGGGTGCCGATCGTCCCGCCGTCGCCACCGGTGCTCGACGTCGGGGCACCAACGGTGAACGTCACCGGGGCGAGTGCCTCACCAGCGCCGTAGAAGCCGGAGAAGGCCGCGGAGCCGGCTGCCGTGAGCGTCGCCCCGGCGTCCGCGTACGTCACCGCGCCGTCCTTCGCCGTCGTCGGGGTCGGGAGCGCGAGCGTCGCGAACTCGACGCCCTTCGCGGCGAACGTCGTCCCGTCGAGGTTCGAGGACGTCACGTCGAGCAGGAGCGTGCCTGCGCGGGTGCCGTCGATCCGCACGCGGGGGTCGGACACCGTGAGAGAGAGCAGCCCGTCGTGCCCCGAGAACTGGACCGTCCCGCGGTAGCCCGTGGACGTACCCGCCACCGGAGCCGCCCAGGGCGTGGACTGCCAGAACGTGAACGTCTTCCCGGAGACCGCCGCGCCCGCGCTCGCCGTGGCGCCGCCCTTCGCGATCGGGCCCTGGATGTAGTCCACGAACGAGCCGCGCACTCCCCAGCTCAGGCTCCCGACGGTGGTCGGCGTCGTGGGCTCCGGGTCGACCGGTCCGGGCTGCAGGACCGCGACCGGGGTGAACGTGTCGAGGCTGCGGTCGGTCGCGGAGAGGCCGTGCGCCGCCGACGTCGCGACGACGTACTCCTTCGCCGGGTCGAACGAGCCCGCGGGGACGGTCAGCGTCGTCGTGAACGCGCCGTCGACCACCTGCTGCGGCATGACCCAGCCGAGCTGGAGCCACCCGTCCGCGACGAGCGGGCCCGAGCCGTCCCAGATCGACGCGTCGCCGACCAGCACGTACGCGCCGAACCGCGCGCCGTCGCCGACGAACCCGGTGCCCGAGACCGTGAACGTGGTCTCCACCGCCGGGTCCACCGGCGCCGACGGCGACACCGTCACCGTCGGCACGGGCTCCGGAGCCGGGGCCGTGACGGTGAGCGTCGCGCTGCCCGTCACCCCGAGCTCCGACGTCACGACGACGGGGACGGGCCCCGCGGCGGCGTCGGCCGGGACGGTGAGCAGGATCGCGGCCCCGTCGCGCGAGTAGGTCGCGGCCTTGCCGCCGAACGTCACGCCCTTGACGTCGTCGCCCTCGACGAGGCCGCCCACGGTGAGCCGGACGGTGTCGCCGGCCTCGACCGTCGTCGTGGCTGGCGTCACCGTGAGCGACGCGGGGGTGTCGAACGCGACGGGAGCGAAGAGCTCCTGGTCCGCGTTGACGGCGCCGCCGGCGGGGTAGGTGTAGACGCCGTAGCGCCCGCCCTCCAGCGCCGCGGGGTTCTTCACGACGAGGCGTGCCTCGAACGTGCCGTCCTCGGCGATCTCGGTCCAGGCCGCGCGGATCGCCCCTTGGTACTGCGGCGGGACCTGGTCCAGGACGGACGCCGCGAGTGCCCACGACTGCGAACCGACCTTGCGCGTCGACCCCTTGGCGCCCTCCGACGGACGCCACTCCTCCGCGAAGGACCCGAACACGACGTACGTGCCCTGCGGGAGCGTCGCGGGGATCGGCATGCCGTAGCCCCCGACGTTCGCCGCCGGGTCGAAGCCCAAGCCCTTGACGACGATCGTGTCGCCGACCGCGACGGTGGAGTCACCGAGCGGCGTGGTGCCGTCCGCGGCGTAGACGTCGATCGCGGGCTCCCACGCGGGGACCTCGTCCTCGCCGAACGCGAGGGTGACCGGAGCCGTCTTCTTGGCCTCGGCGTTCGCGTCGTTCGGGCCGCTCGCGACGAAGTGCGCGCGCTGGCCCGTCGGCTCGAGGTAGGCGAGGAGGGCGTCCGTGTACTGCTGGGCCGACGACGTCACGAGGACCCGGCCGCTGCCGAGCGCCTCCGGGTCGACGGTGAACGTCGCGACGTCGAGCTGCGTCGCGGCGGACGAGTCGGCCGCGTCCGTGAGGTTGTCCCAGGACACCGCGGCCGACAGCACGCCGTGCCCCGACTCGTCGACGCGCGCGGTGAGGTCCTCGAGCTGGAGCCAGTAGAACGGCGTGTTGCCCGCGTACGTGTTCTTCCAGGTCAGACGGAGAGCGCCGGAGAGCGTCAGGTCGGTGTCGGAGTCGGACCGCTCGACCACGGTGACGGGGAACCCGAAGGTGCCGTCCGCGGTGACGCCGCCCGTGACCTGCTTGTCGTTGTAGTAGGAGAAGACGCGGTCGGAGACCTTCCACGAGACGGTGCCGCGCGTCGTCCCCGGCTCGGCGATCTGCGGGAAGGGCGCGCTGAGAGGCACCTGAGGCTCCGGCTGCTGCACCGAGACTGAGGTGAACGTGTCGAGGCTGCGGTCGGTCGCCGAGAGGCCGTGCGCGGCCGATGTCGCGACGACGTACTCCTTGGCCGGGTCGAGCTTCCCCGCCGGGACGGTGAGGGTCGTGGTGAACGCACCGGCGCGCACCTGCTGCGGCATCACCCAGCCCTGGGCGAGCCAACCGCTCGCGACGAGCGGGCCGCTGCCGTCCCAGATCGAGGCGTCTCCGAGGAGCACGTACGCACCGTTCGCCGCGCCCGCGCCGACGAAGCCGGTGCCGGAGATCGTGAACGTGTTCTCCACCGCCGGGTCCACCGGGGCGGACGGCGAGACGGTGACCTTCGGGTCCACCGCGGGCTCGGGCTCCGGCTCGGGCTCGGGCTCGGCGGCGGTCACGGAGTGCACGACACCGGCCGACGTCGAGGCGACGAAGGCCGCCGGGTCGGCCGGGTCGAAGGTCGCGCTGAGCTCGTGCGCACCGGCGGCGAGGCTCGCCGTCTCCAGGCGCGCGACGCCGTCGGCCACAGGCGCGGTGCCCAGCACGGCGCTGCCGTCACGGAACGCGACCGTGCCCGCTGCGGCGGGCGCGACGGTCGCGGCGAGCGTCACGGTCGTGCCCGCGACGGAGGTGCCCGCCGGCGTCACGGCGAGCGTGGTCGTCGTCGCCTGCGCCGGGGACGCCGGCTCGGGCGACTCGACGCGCGCGGTCAGCGTCGCGATCGGCTTGCCCGCGTACGACGAGAAGTAGGAGGAGACGTCGCCGAGCGACGCCGCGACGGTCCCGTTCGCCACGAACGTCACCTGGTCGCCGTCGCGCGTCGCCGACACGGCGACGTCCGCGACCTTGGCACCGTCGCCCGCACCGGCGTTCACCGTGCCCGCGAAGTCGGCGTAGAGGACGCCGGTCGTGGGGCCGGTGAGGTCGAGGCGCAGGTCGGAGACGGTCACGTCGAGCGCGCCGTGGTGGCCCTGGTAGCGGGTCGCGCCACCGAGCCGCACCGTGCCGGTGCCGGACGCGTCGTCGTACGTGCCGGACGCCGGGCCGTAGGAGGACTGGCCCCCCTGGAGGGCCGGCGTGACCGTGCCCTGCGCGATCGGGCCGGTGACGTAGGACGTCCAGGAGTCGACGAAGTTCCAGGTGGCCGAGCCGCCTGTCACGTCGGTCGGGGCCGCCTGCGCGGGGGCCCCCGCGCCCGCGACGGTCAGGCCGGCGGCGAGGGCCGCGGCGAGGAAGGAGGCGAGGCCGCGGCGGACGCGTCTCGACGAGGAAGTGCGCACAAGGTCTCCCGTGCTGGTCCGGGCGAGGTCCCGGCGGGGAGCGGGACCGACGACGCGGAGCGTGCTGAGGCTCCGTCGTGACGGACCATATAAGGCTCGCCTCACCAAAGCAAGGTAAGCCTGACCTATCTCGATGTGACGCGCGCCTCGTCGCACGTCGCACCGCACGCCTGACCCGCACGACGACGCCCCGCGGCACGGCCACGGGGCGTCGTCGGGCAGGCGGCGGCGCTGCGCCGGGGACCGTCCGGGCTCAGGCGAGGCCGAGGTCCTCCAGGCTGAACAGGAAGTGGTAGGGCACGCCGAGCGCCTCGATCTTCTCGCCCGCGCCCGTCGCGCGGTCGACGATCGTCGCCACCCCGACGACCTCGCCCCCGGCGGCGCGCACGGCCTCGATCGCGGTGATCGGCGACCCGCCCGTCGTCGTGGTGTCCTCGACCACGACGACCTTGCGGCCGGCGACGTCCGGACCCTCGATCTGCCGCTGCATGCCGTGGGCCTTCGCGGCCTTGCGCACGACGAACGCGTCGAGGTCCTGCCCGCGCGAGGCCGCGGCGTGCAGGAGCGCGGTCGCGATCGGGTCCGCCCCGAGCGTCAGCCCGCCCACCGCGTCGACCTCGGCCGTCCCGAGACCGCGCTCCTCGAGGAGGTCGAGGAGCTGGTGCCCGATGAGCGGCGCAGCCCGGTGGTGCAGCGTCACCCGCCGCAGGTCGACGTAGTAGTCCGCCTCCTTGCCCGAGGAGAGCGTCACCCGGCCGTGCACGACGGCGAGCTCGCGGATGAGGTCGAGCAGCTGCTCGCGGGGCGTCGCGGAGAGATCACTGGTCACGCCGCCAGCGTAGTCGGCTCCCGGTTCAGCGGTACTTGCCGATCGCCCGGACGGCCGAGCGCGGCATCGCCCGCAGCGCGGCCGACGCGACGCGGTAGCGGACCGACGGGGTCGAGATGACGACGCCGCGCCGGACGTCCGCGAGCGCCGCGGCGACCACGCGGTCGGCGTCGAGCCACGCGAGGTCCGGCAGGACGGACTTGTCGATGCCCGCGCGGTCGTGGAACTCCGTGTGCGTGAAGCCGGGGCACAGGACGGTCGCAGAGACACCCGTGCCGTGCAGCTCGACGGCGAGCCCCTCCGTGAACGAGCGCACCCACGCCTTCGCGGCAGCGTAGGTGCCGCCCGCGGTGAGCGCCGCGACCGACGCGACGTTGAGGATCGCGCCGCGACCCCGCTCCGTCATCTGGCCCGCGGCCGCGTGCGACAGGACCAGGACGGCCCGGACCATGACGTCGAGCGCGCGCAGCTCGACGTCCAGGTCGCCGTCCACGAAGTGCTGCTGGGTCGCGAAGCCCGCGTTGTTCACGAGCAGCCCGACCGGCCGCTCGTCCGGGCCCCCGGTCGAGGCGAGGCGCTCGGCCACGCGCGCGACGTCGTCGGGCACGGACAGGTCCGCCGGCAGGACCTGGACCCGCACGCCCGCGGCGGCCCGGATCTGGCCCGCGACCTCCTCGAGGCGCGCCTCGTCGCGCGCGACGAGCACGAGGTCGTGCCGCGCCGTGGCGAGTTGCCACGCGAACTCCAGGCCCAGGCCGGCGCTCGCGCCGGTGATGAGTGCTGTCGCCATGGCCACAGCCTACGGGCGGCGGCGCCCGGACCCGGCCGCCACACGGCCGCCGACGTCGGTACGGTGGGGCCCGTGCGCCTCGCGACCTGGAACATCAACTCCGTCCGCGCCCGGGTCGACCGGGCGATCGCGTTCCTCGAGCGGACGGGGACCGACGTCCTCGCGCTCCAGGAGACCAAGTGCGCCGACGCGCAGTTCCCCGTCGCGCCGTTCGAGGCGGCGGGGTACGAGGTCGCGCACGTGGGCGTGAACCAGTGGAACGGCGTCGCGGTCGTCTCGCGCGTCGGCCTGGACGACGTCGAGACCTCCTTCCCGGGCCAGCCCGCCTTCGGCGAGAAGGTCGAGGCGCGCGCCCTGGGCGCGACGTGCGGCGGCGTGCGTGTGTGGAGCCTGTACGTCCCGCACGGCCGCGAGGTCGGCGACCCGCACTACGCGTACAAGCTGCGCTGGCTCGACGAGCTCCGCGCACGGGCGGCGGGCTGGCTCGCGGACGACCCGGCGGCCCAGGTCGCCCTGGTCGGTGACTGGAACGTGGCCCCGCTGGACACCGACGTGTGGGACGTCGCGTACTTCGCGGGCAAGACGCACGTCACGCCGGCCGAGCGCGACGCGTTCGCGGCGTTCGGCGCCGCCGGGTACACCGAGGTCACGCGCGAGGCGCTCCCTGGCGAGCACACGTACACGTACTGGGACTACCAACGACTGCGGTTCCCGCGGAACGAGGGCATGCGGATCGACTTCGCCTACCTCTCCCCCGCCGCTCGCGCCCGGGTGACCGGCGTGGCGATCGACCGCGACGAGCGCAAGGGCAAGGGCGCCTCGGACCACGTGCCGGTGGTCGTCGACCTCGCCGACTGACACCTTCGCGCGGGCTCAGGCACGAGCACCCACGTGGAGCGCGACGGCGCGGACGGCCCCGATCTCGACCCTCGCCGTGCCGTCACGCCTGACCTTCACGACGTCGCCCGTGCACGAGCCGCCCACCAGGCCCGGCGCGCCCGTGCCCACGTCGCAGTAGCGCCCCGCGGGCAGGCCCGTGCGCACCTCGACGGTCACGGGCTCCGCCGCCCGGTTCACGGCCACGAACGCGCGGTCGCCGCGCGAGAAGGCGAGGACGTCGTCACCCGGCACCTGCACGTCGACGAGCGGGGCGTCGCCTGCGACCGCGCGCCAGTCGACGAGGCCCTCGACCGCGGGCCAGCGGTGCTGGCAGACCCACTCGCCGTCCTCCCACGACCGCTCCGGCCCCTCGTCGCCCACGCACGCGGCGTCGAGCACCGCGCCCTCGGCGTCCTGCACAGGGCCTGCGTCGCGGTCCGTGAACGCGTACCCGGAGTACACGACGGGCGTGCCGTAGTCCGTCGCGAGCATGAGCACGCTCGCGAGCTGGTCGCGCGCGCCGTCGCGGTAGGTGAGCGTCGACCCGTTGCGCTCCGTGTCGTGGTTCTCGACGAACACGACCGCGTCGTCGTCGGGGAGGCGTCCCTCGCCGAGGGACGTCGCGAACTCGAACGCCCCTCCGTCGAGGATCCCGACGAGGTCCTTGCCGTAGGCGAACTCGTACACCTGCCCGGCCGCGGTGTACTGCTCGGGCTTCACCGGCTGGTCGCCGTCGCGGATGACCTCTTGGAGCACGCGCGTGCCCTCGGGCAGACCCGCGACGATCGCGGCCACGTCCTCGGGCGGCACGTGCTTGGCGGCGTCGATGCGGAACCCGTCGACGCCCAGCGAGAGCAGGTCGTCGAGGTAGGCCCGCTGCGCCTCACGGACGCGCTCGCTCCCCGTGGCGAGGTCCGCGAGGTTGACGAGCTCACAACCCTGGACCTGCTCGGCGAGGAGGTACGTCGAGATGTCGCCGCCCGGGGTGTCGCAGTGGTGGAAGTCGCCGTCCGCGTCGGAGAACAGGCCCGGATACTCGTAGTGCTCGTACGGGCTACCGGCCCAGCCCGTGCCCGGCTCGTCCTGCCCGGACATGTGGTTGAGCACCGCGTCCGCGACGACCTCCACTCCGGCGGCGTGGCACGCGTCCACCATCGCCGCGAACTCGTCACGCGTCCCCAGGCGCGACTCGACCCGATGGCTCACCGGCTGGTACGAGGTCCACCACTGCGCGCCCAGCACGTGCTCCTGCGGTGGGGAGGTCACGACGAACGCGTAGCCCGCCGGACCGATCCGCTCGCCGCACTCGGTCGAGATCGCGTCCCAGGTCCACTGGAAGAGCTGCACGCCGACGTCGCGCGAGCGCTCCACGTCGGGTGCCGAGCACGCCGTGGCCCCCGCGCCGACCGCCAGCGCGGTGACGGCCAGCACGACGACGACGCCGACCACCGGACGGGTGCGGCGGTGACGGGGACGGGGGCGCGGCCGGGGACGGTCGTTCACGGTGCTCCTCGGTGGGGAGGTCGCAGGGAGTCGGTCAGGGGACGCGCAGGATGCGCACGGGATCACGGAAGGCCGCGAGCGCCGCGGAGGGGACGGCGCCCAGCAGCGCCACGAGCAGCGTGAGGCCCGCGACGCCGACGACGAACGGCACGTGCGGGACCGCGCCGACGACGCGTAGCACCACGACGAGGCCCGCCACCGTCCCGAGGGCCACGCCGCAGACCGCCCCGCACGCCGTCTGGACCAGCACCCCCGCGACCAGTGCCGACCGCGTCGCTCCGAGCGCACGGCGCCGCCCGAAGTCACGGCGACGGGCGGACACCGCGCCGAGCACGGTGACCGCGACGACGACGCACCCGACCGCCATGACGAGCGCCATCGTGCGGCGCGCGCTCGCACCGAGGTCGCCCGCCACGACGGCGCGCAGCTCGACCGCACCCGCCGCGGTCTCGACCGTCACCTCGTCCGGCGCCGCGGCAGGGGGTGCGGCCTCGAGCGCCGCGCCGAGCCGCGGGACGACCGACGCGTCGTCGGCCAGGACGTGCACGAACGACAGCACGAGCCCGGCCGGCTCCGTCGCGACGAGCACCGTCCCGTCCAGCGCCGCGAGCGGGCCCGACGCGTCGAAGGTGCCGACCACCGGGACCGCTCTCGCGTCGTCGACGCGCACCCCGGAAGCGGTCGCGTCCGCCGGGACGACCGTCCCGACGCCGTCGTCCGTCCCGAGCGCACGCGCGGCGTCGCGGCCGACGACCGCCTCGCCCGGCAGGGGTGCGCGACCCGCGACCAGCACGAGGTCGGGCGGCAGGTCCCCCACGACCGCGCGGGCCGGTACCCGGGCGTCCTCGCGCGGCAGGGACGCGTTCACGACGTCGTTCGCGGGGCCGAGGCCGAACGCCCACGCCACGTCGGACAGCTCCTCGGTCTCGGCGACCGCCTCGGCACGGATACCGGCGGTGCCGGTCGCGTCGACCAGGGTCACCAGGCGCGTGCCGGTCCCGTCGATCCGCGCGACGACCTGCTGCTCGGCGACGGCCGCCTGCCCTGTCGTGACGAGGACGACGAAGCACACGACGGCGACGAGCAGAGCAGTGACGGTCGTCGCGGCGCGCTGGGACCTGGCCGCCTCGACCGCGTCCCGGAGCAGGTCCAGGACCCGCGGAGAGCCGTTCACGAGATCTCCAGCCGTCGGGAGGACTCGGCCGCGAGACGGGGGTCGTGCGTCGCGACGACCACCGTCGCCCCGTCCGCGGCGTGCGCCTGCAGCGCCTCCCACACCACGCGCGCCGACACGGGGTCGAGGTTTCCGGTCGGCTCGTCGCCCAGGAGGACGCGGGGACGAGTCAGGAGCGCACGGCACAGCGCGACCCGCTGCGCCTGCCCCCCGGACACCTCGCCCGGGCGGTGGTCCGCACGGTGCTCGACGCCGAACCGTTCGAGAAGATCGTGCGCGCGGCGGACGCGGGCCCGCCGGTCGAGACCCCCGAACAGGCCGGCGTCGCACACGTTGTCCAGCACGGTGCGTGTCGGGTCGAGGACCGCGTCCTGGAAGACGAAGCCGACGTCGCGTGCACGGATCTGCGCACGTCGTGCGTCGGGCAGCGCCGAGACGGGCTCGCCGTCCCACAGCACGGTGCCGGACGTGCCTCGCAGCATCAGGGCGAGGAGGTACAGGAGCGTGGACTTGCCCGAGCCGGACGGCCCGGTCACGGCGGTCAGGGTCCCGGGCTCGAGGTCGAGCGAGAGGTCGGAGACGACGGGCGCCGAGCCACGCCGGTAGGAGAACGTGAGGCCCCGCGCGCCGAGCGTCACGGGACGTCCTCGGCGACCTGGACCACGGTGCCGACCTCCACACCCTCGAGCACCGCACGCCCCCCGCCCTGCGCGACGACCCGGACAGGGACCCGCACGCCGTCCCGCGCGCGGACGTAGGTCGCGCCCTCGGGACCCGTCCGCACCGCGGCGAGCGGCACGGTCGGGCCGGACGTCTCGGGGACGAGCACCTGACGACCCGTGTACACCGCGCTCCCGGGGTCGGTGGGCACGTTCCCGCACGTCTCGCCGCACACCGCCGCTCCGTCCGGGCGAGCGAGGTGCAGCACCGTGTACCCGTTCGTGTCGGTCGTGACGTCGGCGACGACCACGTCCACCTCCGCACCCTCGTACCCGACGGCCGCGGCCGCCCCCGGCGGCGGGACGTCGGCCCCGTCGGCCAGGGTCGCAGAGAAGCCCGGTGCCGCCGCGAGGACCTCGACCACGGGCGTCCCCGGGGAGAGGCGGTCCCCGACCTCGACGTCCGTCGCCGCCCGCACCCGGGCCGGCAGCTCCGGCACGAACACGACGTCACCCGCTCGCACCGTGCCGTCGGGGGTGATGCCCAGGTCCCGCTGCCAGGCGCGGACGGCCGTCGTGGTGGCCGCGCCGAAGGTCCCCAGCCCACGCCCCGGGTCGACGAGCCGGTCGGTCGCCGTGAGGAACCGTTGGAGCTGTGCGACGTCGTCGCCGACCGCGCCCGCGGTGAGGTCCCGGAACGACGGCACGGCCCCGGGCAGGACCGTCACCGGGCGCAGGTCGACCGTGAACAGGACGTCTCCGGCAGCCACGACCGCGCCGTCGGACACGGCGACCGAGGTGAGCGTCCCGTCCGCGGCGCTGACGCCCGCGCCCGCGGTGTCCCACCGCGCCACGACCGTGAGCGGCAGCGACCGGCCGACGGTCCCCTCCGTCACGGTCGTCGTCAGCGGCTCGTCGGCGGCCGTCGCGACCTGCGGGGGGACGAACGTCGCTCGGCCGAGGACGAACGCCGCGGCGGCTGCGACGAGCACCGCGACCGCCCAGCCGACACGCGCGACGGCCCGTGGACGCGCACCGCGCCACCCGGCGCCACCCCTCACGACGACGCCTGCGGGGCTCTGCTGACGATCATCTTGAAGGCGGCGCTGGTCGGGCACGCCTGGACCACGCGAGAGAGCTCGTCGGGACCTGTCGAGGTCGTCCCGTCCGGGCCGGGATCGAAGATCTCCCACGGCGACCACGCCTCGGCGTCCTGCGCGTAGGCGTCGGCCCACGCCTCGGCGCTCTGCGAGGGCGGCGGGACGTCGTACCCCTCGTGGACGAGGCACTCACGCTGGTCGAGGAGCCGCTCGTACTCGACCTGGAGGTCCGGGTCGCGCTGGTACTCCGGCTCGGGGACGACCGCACGGCACGCCTCGACAGCGGCGGCTGCGGCAGCCTCCGCCCCGGGGAGCGACTCGCCCTGCCCGTCCTGGGGGACGACGACGCCGTAGCCGCCGGCCTGGACGTCCGGGACCTGCCCCTGCTCACGCAGGCACGCCTCCGCCGCGACCCGGAACTCTTCGTCGGCCGCCCGCACCTCGGCCATCCAGCCCGGCTCCGTGTACGCGGTCGGCGCGCCGGAGATCGGCGCACCCGTGCCGCAAGCCCCGAGAAGGAGTGCCGGCAGGAGTGCGAGCGCGGCACCCGTCGCGGTGTCTCGGCACCTCCGCCGACGTTCCACGGTGTCGTTCGTCATACGTCCTCCCCGGTGCGGCGGGCGGGGCACGGCCCGCCCGCCGCGATCGCGGTCAGTGGCAGAAGCCGGAGGCGGAGATGAGCGTCGAGGCGCTCCCGCTCCACGTCCCCGTCGAGCCGGCCCCGTAGGCCCAGACCTGGGACCTCGTGCTGGTCGCGCCGTAGTAGGTCGTGACGGCACCGCCCGGCGCCTTGGCCTGGACGGTGCCCTTGCCCGTCGTCGTGGCGCCGACGTCCTTGCCTCCGTAGCAGATCTGGTATCCCGACGTCGATGCCGCCGACGCGGGTGCGGCGACCGCGACCCCGCCGAGAACGACGGCGAGACCCGCCGCGAGACCGATGAGCGAACGCTTCATTGCTGCTCCTTCGTGGCCGGCGGCACCGAGCGGTCCGCCGGTCGGCCACGGGAACCTTCCGTGCCGCAGGCGGCACGGAAGGCACCGGCGGCATCTGCGCCGCCTCCCCCTGACGCCGCAAACGTACAGAAAATTGCGGAAACTGTCTGCAACCATCCGCATCGTGGTACGCGCACGGCGCGTCCCCGGGGTCGTCCCCCGGAGCCGCGCCGTGCGCAGGCCCCCCGGCGGCGGAGCCGCTACCTCAGGTACGGGCCCGCCTCACCGACCTTGCCCGGCGCGGGGTTGCCCGGGAGGTCGAGCACGTAGGCGCGCAGGTTGCCCTTGCCCGGCGCAGGGACGGCCAGGGTCCCGTTCGTCACGACCTTCCGGTCGCCCGTCACGGCGTCGACGTACGTGCCGTTCGGGACGCGGGCGAAGGTCGCGGCGTCCGTCACCGTGACGAGCACGAAGCTGTCGACGGCGCCCTCGGTGAACCGGCGCTTGTACGCCATGCTCCCCTGCACCCCGACCGTCGAGTACTGGCCCTTCTGCAGCGCCGGCACGGCGCGACGGATCTGGTTGAGCCGCTGCACGTGCTGGACCAGCGGCTTCTGGAGCGTCTGCGCGACCGCACCCGACGCGGACTCCACGACCCCGAAGTCGCTCGCCACGACGTCGCCCGCGAGATGGTCGCCGTAGTACGCGCGCCCGGTGGTCGCGAGGGGGCACGTCGGCCCGCAGTCGATCGGCTTGCCCGCCTGGAACTCGATCTCCGAGCCGTAGTAGAGCGTCGGGATGCCCCGGAACGTCCACATGAGGCTCATGTTCTCCGCCCACGCGTCGGTTCCGCCGGCGTAGCGCACGGTCGACTTGTTGGGCCCGTAGTCGTGCGAGTCGACGTACACGACGTTGTACGTCGCGTCGTTGTACGAGTCGTCCGAGTCCTTTCCGTTGTGGTAGGCGTTTCCTGCGTCCCCGAAGTTCATGTGCATGCGCATGTCGATGACGTTCATGCCCGAGAACTTCGAGTGGTCGGGCGCGTGGTACGTGTTGCCGTCGGCGCCGCCGAGGAACGCGTTGTCCGACGTCGGTTGGTTGCCCGTGCCCAGGAGGTTCTCGTACTGGAACTGCTCGGCGGCGGCCACGACGTCGTCCAGGGAGTACTCCTTGCGCTCCTTCCACGTGTAGAACTGCGCGGAGTGGTTCACGGAGCCACGGTTCCACTTGTCGTTGACGAACGCCGCGACCTCGCCGAAGACGTAGAAGTCCTTGCCCTTCTCGCCGTGCGTCGCGACGGCGTGCTCCTGGATCGCGGGCAGGAAGTGCCGGTTCCACATGACGCGCGGGATGTGCACGGCGGTGTCGACGCGGAAGCCGTCGACGCCCATGTCGATGTACCGGTTGTAGGCGTCGATCAGGTACTGCTGCACCTCGGCGTTCTCGGTGTTGAAGTCGGCCAGGTCGTCGTGCAGCCAGCAGTCCTGCGCGTCCTTGCCCTCCCAGTTGCCGATCCAGCACTGGTGGTACGTGCTCTTCGGGAACATGCCCGACGTGGGCGAGGGCCACTGGCAGTTGTAGATCTGGAACCCCTCTGGGCTCTTGTACTGCGTGGGCGTGCCGAACCCGGAGCACGTGCTCCCCGCCGGGGCCGTCGTCGACCACAGGTCGCCGTTGTACGTGCGGCCCTTCGCGAGCGCGTTCTGCGCGGCGGTGAGGGTGGGGTCGTTCCCGTCGTTCTCCTCCATCGGGTCGTACTCGCGACCCTCCTCCTTCGCCGAGTACATCCAGTCCCACTGGCCGTCGCGCGCGCCCCACACCGTCGGCACGAACAGGCCCTTGGCGCCCCAGCGCGACGAGTGGTTGTACACGACGTCCTGGTAGATCTTGATGCCCTTCGCGTGCGCGGCGTCGATGAGGTCCTGGTAGGAGGCGCCCGGCGTCTCGAGGCGCGGGTCCACGCGGAAGAAGTCCCAGCCGTGGTAGCCGTGGAAGTCGTAGTCGGACCGGTTGAGCACGACGGGCGTGATCCAGATCGCCGAGAAGCCGAGGCCCTTGACGTAGTCCAGCTTGTCGATCAGCCCCTGGAAGTCGCCGCGGAACATGGGGTCGTCGTTCGCCGCGTTGCCCGACTTCACGTGCTGGGACCCGCCGCGGTTGTTCTCGCTCACGCCGTCGTTGAAGCGCGCGGTCATGACGAAGTAGATCGAGTCCTCGCGCGGGTCACCGCCGAGCGGCTCGCCCG
The DNA here is from genome assembly GCF_055571305.1 of Cellulosimicrobium sp. NPDC030954. Taxonomy (NCBI): domain Bacteria; kingdom Bacillati; phylum Actinomycetota; class Actinomycetes; order Micrococcales; family Promicromonosporaceae; genus Cellulosimicrobium; species Cellulosimicrobium sp. NPDC030954. The sequence goes on along the minus strand of NZ_JBVIFN010000001.1, from coordinate 220,686 downwards.
TCGTCCCCGGGTCGACCACGGGCTTCGTGCCCGTCGTGACGGTGACGGGTGCGCTCGCCGCGGAGCGGTTCCCCGCGGCGTCGACGGCCGTCACGGAGTACGTGTACGCGGTCCGCTCGAGCAGTCCCACGTCCGTCGCGGACGGGGTCGTGACGTCCCGCGTCACCGGGCCCGCTCCTCCGGTGCGGGTGAGGGTGTAGCCGGTGACGGCCGTGTCGTCCGTCGCGGCGTCCCACGTGACCGTCACGCGCACGCCGTCGGCCGTCGCGACGAGCCCGGACGGGACGCTGGGCGCCTGCGTGTCCGGCTCCTCGGGGACGTCGGGGCCGCACGGGCTCTGCGCGACGGGCGCGACGACGCCGCCCGAGACCGTCTGCGGTCCCGCGGTGTAGCGGTAGTTGCCTCCGCCGTTGTTGTCCCACCGCCCGGCGCCGTCGTTGAAGACGACCTGGCCGCCGCTCGCCTCGCCGAGGTCGATGGTGTGCGCGAACCACCCCGCGCACGCGGCGGTCATCGGCGTGCCCGGGACGCTCGTCCACGCGCCCGAGCCCACCTGGTAGTGGATCTTCGGCGCGGCCCACGACGTCGCGTAGTAGATCGTCGCGGTCGTGTCCGCAGGGTCCGTCGGGTCTGTCGGGTCGGTGGGGTCGGTGCCGCACGGCGACGCCCCCGCGGTGAGCACGCCGTCCTGCACGACGACGGTCCCCGCGCCCGCCCGGTAGTTGGCGCCGCGGTTGTTGTCCCAGGTCCCGGCACCGTCGTTGAAGGTGAGCTGCACCCCCGACGCCGCGCCGAGGTCGATCTCGGCCGTCAGCCACCCCGGGCACGCGTCGGCCATCGGCACGCCGGGGACCGACGTCCACGCAGCGCCGTCGACGCCGTAGTGGACGTTCGTCGCCGCCCAGCCGGGGCGGTCCGGGTAGTAGACGGTCGTCGTGGTCGGTGCCGCGCTCGGTGCTGCGCTCGTCGCCGTGCTCGGTGCCGCGACGGCGCTCAGTCCGGCCGCCCCCGGCAGCGCGACGGCCAGGGCGAGCGCCCCCGCCAGGCGTGCCCGCGACCTTGCGAGCTTCGTTGTTCGCATCGGTGTTCCTCCGTGTCGTGTCCCGGCGTCGGTGCCGGGACGTCGGCCGCCGGTCCGCGTGCCGCCGTCGTGGAGGACGCACCCTGGCTGTACCGTTGCTGCAAGATCTAGCAAAAATTGCGCCTGCTTACAAGAGCCTGTTCATACGGCGGACGGCGCGGCGGCGCGTCGCTACGGTGTGTCCATGACCACGCCACCCGTCCCGCCGTACGGGTCTCCCGACGATCCCGTCGACCCGTACGCCGCCCCGCGCCCGCACCAGCCGCCGCTCACCCCGTACAACCCGCCGACCGACGCCCCGGCGCCCGAGCAGGGTGGCTTCGTCGCACCGTCCGGGGCGGGTGGCGCGTACCCGGGCACGCCCGGGACGGGAGCCCCCTACGGTGCGCCCGCCGCCCCGGGCGGGCAGGGGTCGCCCTACGGCCCCGGCGCCGCACCCGCCTACGGCTCGCCCCCGGACGCCGGGTACCCGCCGTCGGCCCCGTCCGGCTACGCCGGGAGCCCCGGCTACGCCGCCTACCCGCCCCCGTACGGGTCCACGTACACGCCGCCGCCGCGGACGAACGGCCTGGCGCTGGCGTCGATGATCGTCTCGATCGCGAGCCTCGTGGTCTGCGCGGGCTTTCCCGGGATCGTCGGCCTCGTGCTCGGGATCGTCGCCCTCAACCAGGTGATGCGGGACGGGACGCGCGGGCGCGGGTTCGCCGTCACGGGCATCGTGGTGGGCGCCGTCTGCACCGCGTTCGCGATGCTCATCGTGCTCGCGGCGACCCTGAGCGACTCGTAGCCGTGGCCGACGACGACCTCTTCGCCCCGCCCGGCGGGCCGACCGTCCCGCCCCGGCCCGGCGCGCCCGTGCCGCCGCCGCCCGCGGGTGCGCCGACCCCGCCGGGCGCCGCGGCGCCGCGCCCGGCCGCCTCGGCGGACCCGGCCGGACCGCCCGGGCCGCCCGGACCGGGGTTCGCGCCGGAGACGTACTACGCGCCGGGGTGGCAGCCGGCCGCTCCGCGCGTCGAGCCGCTCGCCGTCGCGAGCGTGCCGGCGGGCGTCGTGCTCGGTCCCGTCGGGATCGGGCTGGGAGCCGCGGGCCTCTCCCGCGTGCGGTCCCGCGGCACGCGCGGGCGCGGGCTCGCGGTCGCCGGCACGGTCGTGGGCGCCGCCGTCACGGTCGCGTGGACCGTGGGCGCGCTCGCCTGGTGGCAGGGCGAGCAGGCGCGCGCGCCGCTCGCGGGCGACGTCACCGCCCCGCAGACCGTCAACGCGGTCCAGCTCGTGCTCGGGACCTGCCTCGACGCGCTGCCGCCCGACGGCGAGGTGGCCCAGGTGCGGGCCGTGCCCTGCGCGGACGAGCACCGGGCCCAGGTCGTCGCGCGGACCGACCTGGGCGCGGACGAGCTGTGGCCCGGTCAGCAGGCGGTGGACCGGCGCGTGGCACGGGTGTGCACGCCCGACGTGCTGGGGTCGGACGCGCCCGAGGGCGTCGAGCTCGTCGTGTGGTCGCCGACCGAGGCGTCGTGGCGCGACGGCGACCGGACGGGCCTGTGCCTGGCCGCGGCCGCCGACCCCCTCCCGGGCGACCTGCTCGGCTGAGCGGGCCGGAGGTCCTCGCGCTCAGGGCGCGCAGACCTCGTCGGCGAGGATGAGCCGGAGGTAGGCGCGCAGGTCGGCGGCCATGTCCACGCGCTCGGGCCGGGGGCGGTCGAGCGACAGCAGCCACTGGACCTGGAGCCCGTCCATGAGCGCGACGATGTGCCGCGCCGCGGCCGACGGGTCGACCCCGTCGCGCAGGCCGCCGGCGCGCGCCCGGCGCGCGAGCTGCTCGCCCGACCGCGCGACCGCCCACTCGTACCGCCGGACGAAGTACTCGTGCGCCGGGTGGTCCGGGGACGTCGCCTCGGCCGCGAGCGCCGTGAACAGCTCGACGATGTGCCGGCGGAGGGCGTTGCGCTCGACGAGGCGCACGAGCGCCTCGAAGTAGTCCGTCCCGCGCGCGAGGTCCTCGTCCAGGTCCGCCACGTCGACGGTGTCGCGGTAGTCGAGCACCGCTTCGAGGAGCGCGACCTTCGTCGGGAAGTGGTGGAGCAGGCCGGGGTGGGACATGCCCACGCGCGACGCCAGCTCGCGCAGGGACGCGGCGTGGAAGCCGACCTCGCCGAACAGCACGACGGCGGCCTGGAGGATCTCCTCCCGCTTGGCACGGCCCTTCGCGTACCCGCGACCCGGATCGGGGGTCGCGGCGCGGCCGGGTGCCCCGCGGTCCTGACCCGCGCCGATCGCCGCGCTCGTCATGGTCCTGCTCCGTCCGTCGTCCGACGAGGGAAAACCCTACCGACCGTGGCGCGGCCCGGGGCCCGCGGGCCGCGAGTTCACCCGCGGCCGTCCGCCGCTCAGGACGCGGGCGCGAGGGCCGGGTCCGCGTGCCCGTCGGTGCTCGGGGTCGCGCCGGGCACGGTCGCCGACGGCGTGTCGGTGGGAGACGGCGGCGCGGGCTCCGTCGGGGCCGCGCCGCCCGGGTCGGTGGGCTCCTCGTCCTCGTCGGACGGTGCGGCGGCGAGCGCCTCGGCGGTCGCCGCCGTCACCGTGCCGTCCCCGGGCAGCCCGTGGGCCTGCTGGAACGCCCGCAGCGCCGTACCGGTCGCGTCGTCCATGGTGCCGGTGACCTCGATGTCCGCGCCGTGCACGCGGAGCCGTTCCTGGACCCAGGAGACGGACGCGGGGTCGGCCGTCGGCTCGGGCGTGGTCGGTGCGGGCTCCGGCGCGTTCGTGCCCGGGGTCGGCGAGGGGCTGGTCGTCGGCTCCGCCCCGGGACCGGCCGACGCGGGCGGCGTGCCCGTCCCGCCGGACGACGGTCGCGGCGCGGGCGCCGCTCCGGCGTCGGTGCCCTCCGCCGGGTCGTGCGCGTGGTCGGGCGGCGGGATGCGCGTCACCTCCGGACGCGACGCGTCGGGGCGGGGCGTGACGGCCGGGACGCCGTCCTCGACCGCGGTCCCCGCGTCGGCGGACGCGCCGACGACGACGGCCTCGCCGCCCCCGGTCGCGGCGCCCACCATCCCGGCGACCGCGACGACGAGCGTCACCGCACCCGCACCTGCCGCGACCGTGACCCACGGCGTCGCCGTGCGGTGCGCGGCGGGCGGCGGGGCGACGCTGCGCCCCTCCGGGGTGCCGGACGAGTCGTGACGTCGGCGCACGTCGCCTCCTTCCAGGACGGTCGGGGACCGGCGGACGACGCGTGGCGCAGCCCGCCTGAGCGGTCGGGTGAACGTCCACCCTGCCCCATGCCCCGGCCGGATGTCACGCCCGGCGCCCTCACCTGCGGCGACGCCGGGCGTGCCGGCGCGGGTCCCGGCGTTCCGGCGGCGCTTGCGACGGAGGTCGCAACGCAGGTTCCTCCCTGCGCCGCAAGACCCGGGGACCCCCCGCGCGACAGCCTGGTGGGACACCGCACGGGAGCCGTGCGGGACGTGACGAGAAGGGACCGGCATGACCACCATCCACGTCTCCGGGCTGCGCAAGTCCTACGGGGCGTTCGACGCCGTGCACGACGTGACGTTCACGGCCGCGCCCGGCCGCGTCGTCGGGCTGCTCGGGCCGAACGGTGCCGGGAAGTCGACGACCCTGCACGTCCTCCTGGGGCTCGCCGCGGCCACCGCGGGGAGCGCGACGTTCGACGGTCGGGCGTTCGCCGACCTGCCGCACCCTGCCCGCACCGTCGGCGCGCTGCTCGACGCCGGCGGACTCCACCCCGGGCGCACGGGCGGCGACCACCTGCGCGTGCTCGCCGCCGCCGGGCGGGTCCCGGCCCGGCGCGTCGACGAGGTGCTCGCGCTCGTCGGCATGACGCCCGCGGCCGACCGCCGCGTCCGCACCTACTCGCTCGGGATGCGGCAGCGCATCGGCATCGCCGCCGCGCTGCTCGGCGACCCGGAGGTGCTCGTGCTCGACGAGCCCGCCAACGGGCTCGACCCCGCGGGGATGCGCTGGCTGCGCGACCTGGTGCGCGGCTTCGCCGACGACGGCGGGACCGTGCTCCTCGCGAGCCACGTCCTGTCCGAGGTGCGGCAGGTCGCGGACGACCTGGTCGTCGTCGGGCAGGGTCGCGTCGTCGCCGACGGCCCCCTCGACGACCTGCTGCGCGGGGAGTCCCTCGAGGACTTCTACCTCGACCTGACCGCCACGACCGAAGGGGTGCGCTGATGTACCGCGCCGAGATGCTCAAGCTCCGCACGACCCGCGCGACGTGGGTCGTCGCGGCCGTCGCCGTCGCCGGGATGCTCGTCGTCCAGGCCTTCACCCTCCTGCTGCCCACGATCCTGCGGGGCACCGAGGCGCTCGGCGGGGGCGCGACCGTCGGGTTCCAGGCGTCGCCCGAGATGCTCGAGGACCTGGCCCCCGACCTCGGCGCGCTCACCGACGCCGCCCAGCCCGCGTTCCAGCGCGGCATGCTCGACCTGCTCGGCAACGGGCTGAACGGCTCGGGGTCGGTCGGCGTCGCGACCATGTGCATGCTGCTGCTGGGCGTGCTCGCCGTGACGACGGACTTCCGCACGGGCGGCATCGTGCCGACGGCGCTCGTCCAGCCGTCGCGGCTGCGCATCCTCGCGGCCAAGGCCGGCGCGACCGCGACCGTCGCCCTCGGCGTCGGCGTGGTGCTCGCCGTGGTCGGCGCCCTGGGTCTCACCGTCGCGATCATGACGACCCCGGGGGCGACCCTCGCGCTCGGGCCCGGCGAGGTCCTCGGCGTGTGGGCCCGCGGCCTCGCGGTCCTCGTGCTCCTCAGCTGGTTCGGGCTCGGGATCGGGACGCTCGTGCGCGGCCAGGTGGCCGCCGTCGTGACCGTCGCGGCGCTCGCGCTCGCCGAGCCGATCGTCCGCGGTGCGGTGACCCTGCTGTCGGGCGGCGAGTCCGCCGCGGCGGAGTGGCTCCCGCTCGGCCTGGGCGCGCTCGCGTCGACGGGGCAGTCCGGGGCGGAGCTCCTGGGCGGCGCCGCGCCGCTGGGCACGCTCGCCGCGCTCGCCGGCCTCGTCGCCTGGGTCGCGGCACTCCTCGGGAGCGGCGCCCTCACGCTGCAGCGCCGCGACCTGGTCTGACGACCGCCGAGGTAGAGGGCTGGTATCGCGAGGTAGAGGCGTGGTCACTCCTCCCGGTGGACCACGCCTCTCCCTCGGCGGGCCACGGCTCTGCCTCGTGGCCGGGTCGGCGCACCCCCGTAGGGTGGGCAGGCCCACCGACCCGTCCGTCCCCGTCGTCCCGTTGGAGGAGACCGTGACCGAGGCCCTGCGCCGCGCGCTCGACCGGGTCGGCGTGCGCACCGACACCGGCCGCGACGCCGTGCTCGCCGGGGTCGTCGCCGCCGCGACCGTCGTGCTGTTCCTGGGGATCGAGCGCGTGCTCGCGACCGACGTCGGTGCGACCTTCGGCGCGGGGCCCGGCGCCGTCATCATCACCCCCGGCGTGCGCGCGACGGTGCTCGCGCTCGTCGTGGTCCAGGCCGCGACCCTGGCGGTCCGCCGTCGGGCACCGCTGGCCTGCCTCGCGCTCGCGGTGGTGGCCCAGGTCGCGATCACCGTGCTCCTGCCGCCGTACGTCGGGTTCCAGGCGCCGGCCACACTCGTCGCCGCGTACTCCGCCGGTGCGTACGCGCCGCGACGGGCGCGCCTCGTCGCCCCGGCGCTCGCGGCGTTCGCGCAGGTCGTGCTCGTCTTCGCCCTCGGGGGCTTCGCCGTCCCCGCCGGGGCGGGGCCCGCGCAGCACGCGCTCCAGGTGGGCGGCGCGCTGCTCTCCGCGCTGCTCACGTTCGTGGGGGCGGCGCTCGTCGGCTCGTACGTCGCGACGCGGCGCGAGCTCGTCGCCGAGCTGCGCGACCGGGTGCTGCGGGCCGAGCGCGAGCGCGAGGCGCTCGCCGCCCAGGCGGTCCTCGAGGAGCGGGCGCGCATGGCGCGCGAGCTGCACGACGTCGCGGCGCACCACCTGTCCGGCATCGTCGTCCAGGCGTCCGCCGCCGAGCGCCTCGTCGACGCCGACCCGGAGCGCGCCAAGGAGTCGGTGCGGTGGATCCGCGCGCAGGGCCGCGAGACGCTCGACGACCTCCGCCTCGTGGTCGGCATCCTGCGCGGGCGCGACGACGAGGACGGCACGGAGCGCGAGGCGCCGCAGCCGACGCTCGCCGAGGTCCCCGCCCTCCTCGACACGGCACGCTCCGCCGGCACCGTCGTCTCGGTCGAGACGGACGGCAGCCCGTGGGAGCCGACGCCGAGCACGCAGATCGCGGTCTACCGCGTGCTCCAGGAGGCGCTCGCCAACGCGCGCCGGCACGCGCCGGGCCGGCCCGTGGCCGTGCGATTCGCGTGGTCCGCCGCGGACCTCGTGCTCACCGTGCGCAACCCGGCGGCCGGCACCGCGCCGCCCGCGGACCCGCGGCCCGGTCACGGGCTGGTCGGCATGCGCGAGCGGGCGACCGTGCTCGGCGGCACGCTCGACGCGCGGCGGGCGCCCGACAGCGCGTGGCTCGTCCGCCTGACCGTGCCTCGCTCACCCGCGCGCGACCCACGCCGCGCCGATCAGCTCACCCCCGACCAGGAGGTCTCGTGACACGCGTCGTGCTCGTGGACGACCAGGCCGTCGTCCGCGCCGGGTTCACCGTCATCCTCGAGAGCGAGGGCGTCGAGGTCGTCGGTGAGGCGTCGAACGGCGCCGACGCCGTCCGCGTCGCGCGCCGCGAGCGCCCGGACGTCGTGTGCATGGACGTGCGCATGCCCGGCGGCGACGGCATCACCGCGACGCGCGCGCTCGCCGGTCCGGACGTCGTCGACCCGGTCCCCGTGCTCGTGGTGAGCACGTTCGACCTCGACGACTACGTGTTCGGCGCCCTGGAGGCCGGGGCGAGCGGGTTCCTGCTCAAGGACGCCGAGCCGGACGTGCTCGTGGACGCCGTCCGGCGGGTCGCCGCGGGCGACGGCCTGGTCGACCAGACCCTCACGCGGCGGGTCATCGGCGAGTTCGCGCGCCGCCGCGCGCCCGTCTCGCGGGACGACGACGCGGCCGCGCTCCTCACCCCGCGCGAGCTCGACATCGTCGACCTGCTGTGCCGCGGGTCGTCCAACGCGGAGATCGCGACGGCCCTGTTCCTCGAGCCCAGCACGGTGAAGTCGCACCTGAGCCGGGCCATGACCAAGACGGGGGCGCGCGACCGCGTCCAGCTCGTCGTGTGGGCGTTCCGGCACGGGATCGTCGACCCGGCCGGCTGACGTCAGCGCACGGGCCGCGGCACCCCGAACCGTGCGTGCACCGGCGCGGCCACGTGCACGAGCGCCGGGTCCGCGGGCGGCAGCCCGAGGCGGTCGAGCACGTCCGTGTCGAGCGCGTCGAGCGTGCCGCGCCGCAGCGTCCACGGCTCGTGCACGACCGGGAACCGCCACAGCCGCCCGGCCCGTGCGCCGTAGGCGGTCCAGCGCGCCGTGAGCCACCGCACGAGGCCCGACGACGCGTCGACCTCCTCGTGCGCGCGCACCTCGGCGCGGAGCGTGAGGTCGCGCAGCAGCCCCGGGTGCTCGTGCGGGACGTGCAGGGGTCCCCGGCCGGTCGAGCGGAACCGGTAGCGCACCGCGGACGGCGGCCCCGCACGGTCGCCGTCGGCGTGCACCTCCGCCTGCACCGCAGCGTGCGCCGGGTGGTAGGGGACGCCGGCCGCGCGCGACGCGGCGACGAACGCGCGCGACGTGGCCCACAGGCCGAGGAACCACACGCCCTCGGTGCCCGCGCGGTCGCGCACGTACACGCGGACGTTGAGCTCGGGGAACGTCGACCACGCGCCGAGGGCGGGCAGCGGCGGGACCCGGACGCCCGCCATGACGAACGGGACCACGCCGAGCCACGTCGTCCCGCCGACCTCCTGGACGGCGAGGCCGGGCGGGAGCCAGCCCTGCACGACGGCCGGGTCGACGCGCCAGTGGAGGAACGTCAGCGCGTCCCAGCGCTGCACGTTCACGGCGACCCGCGGTGCCCGGTGCGGTGCGGCTCCCGGCCCCGGCGCGGCGGCCTCGTCGAGGAGGCGCCCCGCGGGCCCGACGAACGGCTCGCCCTCGCGGTCCTCACGGTCGCCCGGCTGCTCGCCGACGAGCACCAGCCGGGCGCGCTCGGGTCCGCGCGAGAACACGACCTGCGTGGCGTCCGCCCACAGCTCGCACCCGTGGCAGTCCCGCGCCGCCCGGGCGAGCGCGTCGACGTCGCTCACGGCACGCCCGCGCGGGAGCCACTCCTGCGCGCCCGAGCGCTCCGGAGCCGGTCGTCGGGGGCTCATGGGCCCACCGTGCAGCACCGCACGTCTGCTCGCACCCGGCGCTCGCGGGACGCGCGGCCCGGCCTGGGGGCCCGGGCCGGGCGGAGGCGGTCAGAGGACCTGGTAGAGCGCACCCTGCACGAGGCTGAGGAGGACCCCCAGGAGCGCCGCCGCGCCGAGCGCCGTGCCGGCGGACGCGAGCGCCGCGCCCGGCAGCCGCCGCACGAGCGCGACCGCGCCGGTGACCGTCGCGACCAGCGCGAGCACGCCCGTGAGGATGCCGTTGACGAGCTGGAGCACGCCGACCGACGACGGCGAGTAGCCCGCCGACGAGAGCACGAACGGGAACGCGAGCGTGACGACCGCACCGACCAGGACGGTCGCGACCCCGAAGGCGAAGGCCACGACGGCGAGGGGCGAGCGTCGCGCACCGGTGGCCGGTGCGGGCGAGCCGTAGGCGGACGGGGCGGAGGCGGACCAGGTCTCGGGGCCGGGCTGGGGAGCGCTCATGCACCCATCCTGCCGAACCCCGCGGTCCGGCGACAGGGACGTCCGCGGTCCGCGACCGCGGGCACCGGGATCACCGACGACCGGGCGCGCCCTGCGCGAGGTCCTCCGACTCCTCGGGCCGGTACACGCACACGTGCAGCGCCTGCGGTCGCACGCTGACGTCGAGCCGCTCCGCCGGCTCGATCACGTCGCCGTCGAGCTGGCGCGGCTGCGGCCGGTCGGAGACCACGGAGACCTCCCGGCCCCGCACGACCTCCCGGCTCGGCACCCGGCTCCTGCCCCGCACGACGCCCCACAGGAGCTGGACCCAGTGCTGGAGGTTGCGCGGCGCGATGATCGCGACCTCGAGCTGCCCGCTGTCCGGCTCCGCGTCCGGGAGCAGGTTGGTGCCGGCCTGGAGACGGCCCACGTTGCCGACGACGACCGTGCGCGCACGACGGCGCCGCGTCCGCCCGTCGACCGTCACCTCGACGTGCATCTCGTCGTCGGCGAGGTGCTTGAGCGCCGAGAAGACGTACGCGACCGACCCCGCCCTGGCCTTGAGCGCCGTCGGGGCGTCGCGCATCATCGCCGCGTCGAGCCCCATCCCCGCCATGATCGCGAACGTCTGCCCGTCCGCGACGCCGACGTCGATGGTCCGTCGGCCGCCCCGGAGGACGAGGCGCAGGCCCTCCTCGGCGTCGGTGGGGACGCCGAGGTTCACCGCGAGGAGGTTCCCCGTGCCGCCCGGGAGGATCGCGAGCGCGGCGTCGGTCCCCGCCAGCCCCTCGACGACGGCCCGCACCGTCCCGTCCCCGCCGCTGACGAACACCACCTCCGCGCCGTCCTCGACGGCCTGGCGCGCCTGCCCCGTGCCCGGGTCCTCGGCCGTCGTCTCGAGCCACGCGGGCTCCGGCCACCCCGCCTCGGTGAGCCGCGCGACGATGAGGTCGCGCAGCGCGTCCAGACCCTCCACCCGGTTCGGGTTGACGATCACGGCCGAGCGGTGGGGCCCGACGTCGGGGCGCTGCGGAGCGGTGTTCTGGGTCTCGGTCGTCTCGTCGGTCGGCACGGACCGAGTATGTCCCGGCGGCCGTGAGGACGCGCGGTACGGGGGCAGCCCCATCCGCGCGGACAGGGGGACCCCGGGTTCTCTGCGCCGCTCGGTCACGACGGCGGCAGAGGACCCGGGGCCCGTCGGACAGGACGTCAGGCCGTGAGGATCTCCGTCCCGAGGGTCAGCCCTTCGGCCTCGGGGTCGCGGTCGACGCGCACCACGTCGCCGTCGGCGACGTCGCCCGAGAGCAGCATCCGCGCGAGGCGGTCGCCGATCTCGCGCTGCACGAGGCGGCGCAGCGGGCGCGCCCCGTACGCCGGGTCGAAGCCCTCGAGCGCGAGCCACTCGCGGGCGGCCGTCGTCACGTCGAGCGTGATGCGCCGGTCCGCGAGGCGCCGGCCGAGCGCGGCGACCTGGATGTCGACGATCCGGCCGAGCTCCTCGATCGTCAGCGGCTCGAACACGATGACGTCGTCGAGCCGGTTGAGGAACTCTGGCTTGAAGGACGCTCGCACCGTGCTCATGACGGCCTCGCGCTTCTCCGCGTCGTCGAGCATCGGGTCGACGAGGAACTGCGAGCCGAGGTTCGACGTCAGCACGAGGATGACGTTGCGGAAGTCGACCGTGCGGCCCTGGCCGTCGGTGAGACGGCCGTCGTCGAGCACCTGCAGGAGGATGTCGAAGACCTCGGGGTGCGCCTTCTCGACCTCGTCGAGCAGCACGACCGAGTACGGCCGACGCCGCACGGCCTCGGTGAGCTGGCCGCCCTCCTCGTAGCCGACGTACCCGGGGGGCGCGCCGACGAGCCGGGCGACCGAGTGCTTCTCGGAGTACTCGGACATGTCGATGCGCACCATGGCGCGCTCGTCGTCGAAGAGGAAGTCGGCGAGCGACTTCGCGAGCTCCGTCTTGCCGACGCCCGTGGGGCCGAGGAAGAGGAACGAGCCCGTGGGGCGGTCCGGGTCGGCGACGCCCGCGCGCGAGCGGCGGACGGCGTCGGACACGGAGCGGACGGCGGCCTGCTGGCCGATGAGGCGCTCCCCGATGACCTCCTCCATGTGCAGGAGCTTCTCGCTCTCGCCCTGGAGCATGCGGCCGGCGGGGATGCCCGTCCACGCGGACACGACCTCCGCGATCTCGTCGGCGCCGACCTTGTCCGCGATCATCGGCGCGGCCTCGGGGCCGGACGCGGCGAACGCGTCGTCGGCCTGCTCGGCCGCCTCGGCCTCGTCGAGCTCGCGCTGCACCTGCGGGATCTCGCCGTACTGCAGGCGGCCCGCGGTCTCGAGGTCGCCCTCGCGGATCGCGCGCTCGACCTGGACGCGCAGCTCGTCGAGCTTCGCGCGCAGGTCGCCGACGCGGTTGTGACCCGCCTTCTCGGCCTCCCACCGCGCGGTGAGGGCCGCGAGCTCCTCACGACGGTCCGCGAGGTCGGCGCGCAGCTTCTCGAGGCGTTCGAGCGACGCGGGGTCGGTCGACTCGGACAGCACGACCTCCTCCATCTCGAGGCGCGTGACGGCGCGCTGCAGCTCGTCGATCTCGATCGGCGACGAGTCGAGCTCCATGCGCAGGCGCGACGCCGCCTCGTCGACGAGGTCGATCGCCTTGTCCGGGAGCTGGCGGCCGGTGATGTACCGGTCGGAGAGCGACGCCGCCGCGACGAGCGCCGAGTCGGCGATCGTCACCTTGTGGTGCGCCTCGTACCGCTCCTTGAGCCCGCGCAGGATCGCGACCGTGTCCTCCACCGAGGGCTCGCCGACGAACACCTGCTGGAACCGGCGCTCGAGCGCCGGGTCCTTCTCGATGTACTCGCGGTACTCGTCGAGCGTGGTCGCGCCGACGAGGCGCAGCTCGCCGCGCGCGAGCATCGGCTTGAGCATGTTGCCCGCGTCCATGGCGCCCTCGCCGCCCGCGCCCGCCCCGACGACCGTGTGCAGCTCGTCGATGAACGTGACGACCTCGCCGTCGGAGGACTTGATCTCCTCCAGGACGGCCTTGAGTCGCTCCTCGAACTCGCCGCGGTACTTCGCGCCCGCGACCATGCTCGCGAGGTCGAGCGACACGAGGCGCTTGCCCTGGAGCGAGGTCGGGACGTCGCCCGCGACGATGCGCTGGGCGAGACCCTCGACGACGGCCGTCTTGCCGACGCCCGGCTCGCCGATGAGCACCGGGTTGTTCTTGGTGCGGCGGCTGAGCACCTGCACGACCCGTCGGATCTCGGAGTCGCGGCCGATGACGGGGTCGAGCTTGCCCTCGGCGGCCGCGGCCGTGAGGTCGGTCCCGTACTGCTCGAGCGCCTTGTAGGTCCCCTCGGGGTTGGGGCTCGTCACGCGCGCGCTCCCGCGGACGGCGGGCAGCGCGGAGCGCAGGGCCTCGGCGGTCGCGCCAGCCTGCTGCAGGATCGTCGCGGCCTGCGAGGATCCCGCGGCGATGCCGAGCAGCAGGTGCTCGGTGGAGACGTATTCGTCGCCGAGGGCCTGCGCCTCCTTCGCGGCGTTGTCGAGCGCGGTCGACGTGGCGCGCGACGGCGTCGGCTGCGCGACGGCGGACCCGCTCGCCGTGGGGAGCGCGACGAGGGCCGCGCGCACCTTCTGGCCGACGGCCTGCTTGTCCGCGCCGACGGCGTCGAGGAGCCCGACGGCGACCCCGCCCTCCTGCGTGAGCAGCGCGGCGAGGAGGTGCGTGGGCTCGAGCTGCGGGTTGCCGGCGGCCGACGCGGTCTGGATCGCCTCGCCGATCGCCTGCTGCGACATCGTGGTGAACTTCGTTTCCATGGGTGCTCCGGTGTGGTGCTCGAAAGATGGTCTGACCAGTGGAACGACTCCGAAGTTGAGTGTATTCCGCTCAACTTAGTTCGTCAGCCCCGTCCCCGACCTCTCGACGGTCCGTCGTCCGGAGCGGATGAACTCCCGGACGCATTCCGTCTCAAATCGGCTTCGACCCTCGCCTCGGGCGACGATCCGCGACATGCTGGGCCGGTGAACTCCTCACCCTTGCGCAGACGACTCGGCCTCGGCGCCCTCTTCGCCACCCTCGCACTGTTCCTCGCGGGGTGCATGAGGATGGACATGGCCATCACCCTCAACGAGGACGACACGTTCGACGGCAGCGTCGTCATGGCGTTCTCCGACGAGATGGCCCAGTCCCTGGACATGGACCCGCAGGAGATGTGGGACCAGATGGGCTCCGAGATGGAGTCCGACCTGCCCGACGGCGCGACGCAGGAGCCGTACGCACAGGACGGCTACACCGGCACCAAGATCACGTACGCCGACCAGCCCATCTCCCAGCTCGACACCGGCGCCACCGACTCCATCTCCGTCACGCGCGAGGGCGACGAGTACGTGGTGAGCGGCTCGATGGACATGACGGGCGAGGAGTTCAACCCCGAGACCGGCGACGCGGCCGGCGACGAGATGACGCGGCAGATGATGGACAGCCTGGACATCAGGGTCGCCATCACCTTCCCGGGCGAGGTCGCCGAGTCCAACGGCACCGTCGACGGCAACACCGTGACGTGGACGCCGGTCGTCGGCGAGGTCAACGAGATGACGGCGCGCGGCTCGGCCGTCGCGGGCGGCTCGGCCGGCACGGGCGACGAGGGCTCGGACGAGACCACCGACTCCGACGGCGCCACCGCACCCGACGGCGGCGAGAGCGCGAGCGATTCGTCGGACTCGGGCTCTCTCGCGTGGCTGTGGTTCGTGATCGGCGGCGTCGTGCTGCTCGGCATCATCGGCCTCGTGCTCTGGCTCGTGCTCCGCTCCAAGCCGGGCACGCAGGACGGCCAGGCGGCCGGCTTCCAGCAGGGCGGCTACCCGGGCCAGCCCGGCGCCTACCCCGCGCCCGGTCAGCCTGGTCAGCCCGGCCAGTACCCCGGCCAGCCCCAGGGCCAGTACCCGGGGCAGCCGGGCGCCTACCCGGGCCAGCAGCAGCCGGGTCAGCAGGGCGGCTACCCCGGACAGCAGGGTCAGTACCCGGGCCAGCAGCCGGGTGGCTACCCGGGTCAGCCGGGCCAGCAGCCGGGCGCCTACCCCGGCCAGCCCGGGGCCCCGCAGGGCTACGGGGCGCAGCCCCCGGCCCCGGGCCCGTACGGCGCCCAGCCGCCGGCCCCGCCGCAGCCGCAGGGCGGCTACCCGGGCGCGGCCCCGTACGCCCCTCCCGGCGCGCCGCACCCGCAGTCGTCGCCGACGACGCCGCTCCCCGCGCAGCCGCCCGTCCCGCCGGGCGCGACCCAGCCGCTGCCGCCGTACCAGCAGCCCGCCCCGACCCAGCCGCTCCCGCCGCAGCCGGGCGCACCGGGGCCGGACGGCCCCGCGGCCCCCGCCGGCCCGGACGACGAGATCGACGACGCGACGCGCCTGCGCCCGCCGCCCGAGTGACGGTCGCGAGCACCCGCTCGGTCGGTGCCGCGCAGCCTGTGCCGCGCGGCCGCTGACCCGCAGCACCACCCACGACGGCCCGCCCCGAGACCGGGGCGGGCCGTCGTGCGTCCCCGACCTTTGCGGGGCCCGACCGCGGCCGCGAGCCGCGGCGGCACCCGGCCGGGCGACCGCCGGGTCCGTGACGCGGTGCGCCGGACGCTCCACCGGCCGACCGCCAGGTGAGAGCCGCGCGATGACCCGTATTTGTTTATCGGCATTGCCTTTTAGTCGCCGGCCGATATACGGTCACCCGAAGCCGCCGGGTGCCTGGGTGCTCGACGACCGGGGGGCACAACGGTCCACTCAATGAGGAGTCACCATGAAGCATCACGTCTGGCGCCTGGCCACGGGCCTGGCAGCGGCAGGTAGCGCGCTCGCGGTCGGGGTCGCCGCGGTTCCGGCGAGCGCGGCCGACGACGAGTACAAGGTCCTCGTCGTCGGCGAGACTCTCGGCTTCCGCCACTCGCACATCGACGAGACCACGGAGGCGGTCATCGCCATCGGCGAAGAGCGCGGGTTCACGGTCGACGTGTGGGACTCGCGGCAGCCCGAGCTGACGCTCGACACGACGCCGTTCACGAGCGCCGAGGACCTCGGGCAGTACGCGACGATCCTCTTCGCGTCTCCCGTCGACGGCACCAACAACCAGGACCCCGCCCGGCCCCGCCTGCTGAACGACTCGGAGCTCGCGGCTCTCCAGGGCTACATCCGCGACGGTGGCGGGTACGTCGGCCTGCACGCCGCGACCGACACCATGCACGCGGTGCCGTGGTACAGCGAGCTCAGCGGCGGGTCGGCGCGGTTCAAGAGCCACCCGGCCCAGCAGACGGCCACGATGCGGATCGAGAGCCCGGGCCACCCGTCGACCGAGATGCTCCCCGCGGAGTGGACGAGGTTCGACGAGTGGTACAACTTCACGAGCAACCCGCGGGAGGACGTGCACGTCCTCATCACGCTGGACGAGTCGACCTACAACCCCGGCCGCGACGCCATGGGCGACGACCACCCCCTGGCCTGGTGCCAGAACTTCGAGGGCGGACGGTCCTGGTACGAGGGCGCCGGCCATGTCGACTCGTCGTACTCCGACCCGCTGTTCCTCGCGCACCTCGCGGGCGGCATCGAGTGGACGGCCGGGAAGGTGAGCGGCGGCGGTGACTGCGTCACCTTCAAGGAGGTCGACGGCATCGTGACGTCGCTCTCGACGGGCTCGAACCGCGCGGAGAAGCTCTCCGCCGGGGTGAGCGACTACCTCGACCGGGCCGAGGCCGCCGCGGACGCGGGCGAGCACGCCGACGCGATCCACATCCTCAAGCAGGCCAAGGGGAAGGCGCACGGCCTCCAGGACGAGACGCTCGTCGCGAAGATCGCCGACCTGATCGAGTGGCAGCAGACGCTCGTCTCCTGACCTCGGGAGCTCGGCCCCGACCGAAGCGGCCACGCCTTCCGGGCGTGGCCGCTTCGGCGTCCTCCGGCGGGCGTCGCGCGTGCCGGCGTCTCAGGACTCGACGGTGACCTCGACGACGTCGCCCACGGCGTCGAACCTCACCGCGGGCCAGTACCCGTCCAGGAAGTGCCCGCCGCACGAGTCCGCGAGGTGCACGACCGTGCCGCCGTCGTCGCGCCGCCGGACGAGCTCGACCACGAGGTCCTCGGCCGCCTCCGCGAGCTCCTCCGCGGTCGGCTCGTCCTCGCTGAACCGGCGGACGACGGCCTCGACCGCCCGGCGCGCGAGGCGCGGGCTGAGCGCGTCGTCCCACAGGGGCTCGGCGGGGACGTACGCGAGCGCCTCGGCGCCGAGCGCGGGGTCGACCTCGGCGAGCGTCGCCGGGCGCCACTGGGGGTCGCGGTCCTTGTCGACGAGCTGCGCGCGGACGCCCTCGACGAGGTCGTGCTGCGTGTCGACGAACCAGGAGACGAGGCCGTACTCCTGCTCCAGCGCCGCGCGCAGGTCCGGGAGGTCGCGCGCGCTGCGCACGGCCGCGAGCGCCACGGTGACGGCGGTCGGCGAGAGCCGCTCGAGCTCGTCGGCCTCGGCGCCGGCCTGCTCGTCCCCGTCCCGGGCGGCGGCCCGCAGCCGCGCCACGATCTCGGGCACCGTGTCCGCCGCGTACGCGGCCTCGACCGCCGCCTGCCGGGTGACGAGGCGCGAGACCGGCGCCGGCAGCGCGTGGCGGCGCACGACCTCCCGCACGTCCTCGACGTCGAACGGGTCGACCCCCGCGGTCGCGAGCGCGGCGAGGTCTGCCGCCAGCACGGGCAGCCGCTCGCTCGGCACGTAGTGGTCGGCGAGCCCGACGAAGAGCGCGTCGGCGGCGTCCATCGTCACGGCGCCGAGCGCGAGCATCTCCCCCAGCCGCCCGGGTGCACGGGCGAGGAGCCAGGAGCCGCCGACGTCGGGCGTGAAGCCGATCCGCGTCTCCGGCATCGCGACCCGCGACCGCTCGGTGACGACGCGGACCGGGGCGTGCGCGCCGAGACCGACGCCGCCGCCCATGGTGATGCCGTCCATGATCGTCACGACGGGCACGGGCAGCTCCGCGAGCGCCGCGTCGACCGCGTACTCGCGCCGGAAGTAGCGGCGGGCCTCGGCCTGCTCCCCGGCCACGATCGACGCGTGCAGCGCGCGGACGTCGCCGCCCGCGCACAGGCCGCGGTCACCGGCGCCGTCGAGCAGCACGACACGCACGGTCGGGTCGACGCGCCACTCCTCCAGCACGTCGGCGATCTCGCCGAGCATGGCGTAGCCGAGCGCGTTGAGCGCGCGCGGACGGTCCAGGGTGAGGTGCCCGACGCCGTCGTCGACGCGGGCGATGATCTCGCTCGTCACGCGCGCCACGCTACCCCCGGCCCGCCCCCCGGACGTGTCGGCAGCACGTCGCCCCCTACGACGACCTCACGCTGACGACTCGCCGCGCCTGTGAGCTGTCAGCGTGAGGTCGCGGTGTGGCGCGAGAATCTGCTGACACGTCGCACGCAGAGGACTGGAGACGCCGATGAGCGAGACGCAGGCGCCGGCATGGCGCACGGACGTGCTGGGCGAGGACTGGGTCGCGCGGGACCTCGACCTGCCGGACGGCGCGGTGGCGACGCTCGTCCGCAGGGCCGACGGCGCCCGTCCGCCCGGCCCGTCCACCGAGCCGGGCGAGGGGTCCGCCGCGGGCGGGGAGCCGCCGTCGGGCACGGGCGAGCGGCCCGCGGTGCTGTACGTGCACGGGTTCATCGACTACTTCTTCCAGACGCACGTCGCCGAGGCGGTCGAGGCGCGCGGGTACCGGTTCTACGCGCTCGACCTGCGGGGCTACGGGCGCTCGATCGGCCGCGGCTCGGGCGCGCCGTCACGGCCCGACGACGACCCCAACTTCGTCACCGACCTCGCCGTGTACGCGCAGGACCTGGACGCCGCCGCGCGCGCGATCCGCGCGGAGGGCCACGAGCGGCTCGTCGTGCTGGGCCACTCGACGGGCGGGCTCGTCGCGAGCCTGTGGGCCGACGCGCGGCCGGGCCGGCTCGCGGCGCTCGTGCTGAACAGCCCGTGGTTCGACCTCAACAAGCCCTGGGTGTTCCGGGGTCCGGTGACGTGGCTGGTCGACGGGGTCGGCCGGGTCGCGCCGCGGCTCGTCGTGGGCGGGCTGGACCCGCACTGGGCCGAGGCCCTGCACGCGAGCACGGGCGGCGAGTGGGACTTCGACCTGGCCTGGAAGCCGATCGAGGGCTTCCCCGTCCGGGCGGGGTTCCTGCGCGCGGTGCGGCGCGGGCACGCGCGCGTGGCGCGCGGGCTGCACGTCGACTGCCCCGTCCTCGTGCTGGCGTCCGCGCGCAGCGGCCCGGCCTCGGGCTGGCACGACGCCCTGCTCACGACCGACAGCGTGCTCGACGTCGGCCAGATCACGTCGCGCGCGGAGCGGCTGGGCGACGACGTCACGATCGTCACGGTCGAGGGCGGCGCGCACGACCTCGCGCTCTCCCCCGAGCCCGCCCGCTCGACCTATCTGCGCGAGGCGCTCGACTGGCTCGACGCCCACGCCTGACGGTCCGCCGACGCGTCCGGCTGCCGAGCCCGGGGTCGTTCCCCAGGACCCGACCCTCCTGAGGAGGGACCCCGGGTTCGCGCCGGAGGCGTGTCACCGTCGTGTCCGAATACCGCTAGCCACGGGAGGGTCCGTGGGGTGAGGATCGAGGCATGACGACGACCCTCGCGACTCCCCGCGCGGCAGCGGACCCCGTGTTCGCGGAGCGCTACCGCGCCATCGCGTCGCGCGACCGCCGGTTCGACGGGCAGTTCATCACCGCCGTGAGCAGCACGGGCATCTACTGCCGGCCGTCGTGCCCGGCGCGGACGCCCAAGCCGGAGAACGTCACGTTCTACCTCACGTCCGCCGCGGCGCACGAGGCCGGCTACCGCGCGTGCAAGCGCTGCCTCCCCGAGGCCGTGCCCGGCACGCCGAGCTGGGACCTCGGGCACGACCTCTCCGCCCGCGCGATGCGCCTCGTCGCCGACGGCGTCGTGGACCGCGAGGGCGTCGACGGCCTCGCCGCGCGCCTCGGGTACTCGGCCCGGCACGTGCACCGCGTGCTGGTCGCGGAGCTGGGCGCCGGGCCGGTCGCGCTCGCCCGCGCGCTGCGCGCCCAGACCGCGCGTGCCCTGCTCACGGGCACGGACCTCCGCCTCGCGGACGTCGCGTTCGCCGCGGGCTTCGGCAGCGTCCGGCAGTTCAACGACACCATCACCGAGGTCTTCGACACGACGCCGAGCGAGCTGCGCCGTCGGGCCCGGCCCGGCCGCCCGACCCTTCCGCGCGGCGACGCGGGCGTGCGCGTCCCCGACGACGCTCGTGCCGTCCGGGACGACGGCGGCACCACCGCGGTGCTCGACCTCACGCTCCCCCTGCGCGAGCCGTTCGACGCACGCGGCGTGTTCGCGTTCCTCGCGGCGCGCGCCGTCGACGGCGTCGAGGTCGCGGACCTCGGCGGGCCCGCGCTGTCCTACGCGCGCACGCTCGCCCTGCCGCACGGGCCGGGCGCGTTCCGCGCGACGTACGGCCCGCCGCCGGGGAGCACCCGCGGCGCACCGCGGTTCCACGTCGAGCTCGAGCTCACGTCCGTGGCCGACCTGCCCGCCGCGATAGCGCGGGTCCGCCGGCTCTTCGACCTCGACGCCGACCCCGCGGCCGTGGACGCGGCCCTCGCGGCGGACCTCGCGCTCGCCGCGTCGGTGCACGCCGTCCCGGGCGTCCGCGTCCCGGGCGCGGTGGACGCGACCGAGATCCTCGTGCGCGCCCTCGTCGGGCAGCAGATCTCCGTCGCCGCCGCGCGCACGCACCTGTCGCGGCTCGCCGTCGCGCTCGGCACGCCGTTCGTCTCCCGGTTCGGGCCGACCCGCCTCTTCCCGACGGCGGCGCAGCTCGCCGACGGCGGCGCCGAGCACCTGCGAGGGCCGGCGCGGCGCACGGCCGGGATCCTCGGCGTCGCCCAGGCCCTCGCGGACGGCACCCTCGCGCTGTCCAGCGCCGACGACCCCGCGGCGCAGCGAGCGGCCCTCGAGGCGCTGCCCGGCGTCGGCCCGTGGACGTCCGGGTACGTCGCGATGCGCGTCCTGCACGACCCGGACGTCCTGCTCGACGGCGACCTCGCCCTCCGCGCGGGCGCCGCGGCGCTCGGCCTGCCCGAGGAACGTCGTGCGCTCGCCGCGCACGCCGAGCGCTGGGCGCCGTGGCGCTCCTACGCCGCGATGCACCTGTGGCGCGCCGCGGCTCCTCGACCCTCGACCACCCCCACGAAGGAGACCCCGTGACCACCGCACCGACCGCCCCCGCGACGACGGCCGCCACCGGGAGCACCACCGGCACCGCCGTCACCACGACCGTCGAGACGCCCGACGGCCCGTTCACGGTCGTCGTCGACCCCGACGGCACGGTCCTCGCCTCCGGCTGGACGGCCGAGCCCGCGGCGCTCGTCGCGCTCGTCCACCCCGACCTGCGCCCCGCGGACGTCTCGACCGTGCCCGACGACGCGCCCGCCGTCGTCCCGGCGGTCGCCGCGGTCCGGGCGTACTACGCAGGCGACGTGCACGCGATCGACGCCGTCCCCGTGCGCCAGGTCTCGGGCCCCTACCGCGCGCACGCGTGGGACGTGCTGCGCACCGTCGAGCCGGGCGACCCCGTCACCTACACGCGGTACGCCGAGCTGTCGGGGCGGCCCGCCGCCGTGCGCGCCGCCGCGGGCGCGTGCGCGATGAACGCCGCCGCGCTGTTCGTCCCGTGCCACCGCGTGCTGCGCACGGACGGCAGCCTGGGCGGGTTCCGCTACGGCCTCGAGGTCAAGCGCAGCCTGCTCGACCGCGAGGCCCGCGCGACCGGGGCGCCGTCACTCCTCTGAGCGTCCGGCTCGTGCCGGAGCACGCGCTCAGCCCCAGCCGAAGAGCTGGGTCCACACCCGGTCCGCGTGCCCGACGCCGATCTCGCGCAGGTCGCAGTTGAGGATGTTCGCCCGGTGCCCGGGGGAGTCCATCCACGCGCGCACCACGTCCTCGGCGGTCGCCTGCCCCTTCGCGATGTTCTCCGCACCGGGGTTCGGGTAGCCCTGGGTCTTCGCGCGGTCCCAGGGCGAGCGGCCGTCGAGGCTCGTGTGGTCGAAGTAGCCCTGGGCGAGCATGTCCTCGCTGTGCAGCTGCGCGGCGGCCGTGAGCCGCTCGTCGACCACGAGGGGCCCGCACCCCGCCGCGGCCCGCTCGGCGTTCGTCCGGTCGACGACGGCGGCGCCCTCGGCGGTGATCGTGCCCGGGCTGGCCGGGGCTGCTGACGCGGGTGCCGACGCCGCCGCGGGGCCGGACGTCGGGGCGGGCGTCACGCTCGGTGCAGGTTCCGTCCCGGCGTCCGACGGCACCGGGTCGCCCTGCGTGGCGCCGGGTGCCGCACCCGGCGCCTCGGACGACGGCGCGGGCGACGGCGCCTCGTCGCCCCCGGCCTCGGGCGCGCCGGCGTCGTCGCCCGGGCTCGACCCGCTCGGCGAGGCGGCTCCGCCCGGCGTCGCCGCGTCCCCCGAGGCGTCCCGGTCCGCCGTCGCGCGACCGTCCGCGAGCGTGCGGGAGGCGCTGTCGTCGCGCGGGTCGCGGCCGTCGAACCAGGTCTGCGGGTCGGTCCCCTGCCAGGGCAGCGCGGCGACCACCGGGCCGAGCGGGCCGACGTGCTCCGGGCGGACCTCACCGGTCATCGTCGCGAGCGTGACGCCCAGGGGCGGTCCGAGCAGCAGCGCCGCGGCGACCCCCGACGTCACGGCCACCCGCGGTGCTGCCCGCAGGTGCCGCGCGAACGGGTCGCCCCGCCGTCGTGCTGCTGCGGTCGCCGGGGCTGCCGGTCGGGACCGCGGCGCGTCCGCGGGCGCGCCAGCCCGGTGCCGGGGCGTGCGCTGCGGGGCCATCGCCCGACCCTACCCACCCCGGCCGTGGATGTGTACCGCTTCGTCCGTTCTGCCCGCGGTCCCCTTCCCGCCGGACCCGGGGCCTGGGGGTCAGGCGATCGACGGCTCCTCGGGCGCCGAGACGGTGAACACCGCGCCGGCGATGAGCGGCACGGACGTCACGCGGCGCTCGAGCTCGTCGAGCCGCAGCGCGACCGACGTCTCCGACTCGTCCCCGCGCAGGTCGACGCTCGCCACGAGGTACAGCGCGCGCGGGCCGACGTACTCGAGCCGCAGGTAGGTCACGCGCTCGACCTCCGGCAGGTCCCGGATGCCCTGCAGGACGGCGGCCCGCGTGGCGGGCATCGCGGCCTCGCCGACGAGGAAGCGGCGGTTGCGGTCGATGAGCACGACCGACACCACCGCGAGCACGAGGCCGACGACGATCGACCCGATCGCGTCCGGGACCGGAGAGCCGGTGAGCTGGTGCGCGAGCACCCCGCCGAACGCGACGACGAGGCCGACCAGCGCGGCGGCGTCCTCCGCGTACACGGCCCGCAGCGTGGGGTCGGACGTCACGAGCACGTGGTGCAGCGTGTCGCGGTCGGCGGCCCGCGCCTCGTCGCGCGCCTGGCGCCGGGCCCGCAGGAACGACACGCCCTCCAGGACGAACGCGAACGCCAGCACCGCGTAGGCGACGACGAAGTCGTCCGCGGGCTGGGGGTGCACGAGCTCCTGGATGCCGTGCGTGATCGACACCCCCGCGCCCACGGCGAACAGACCGATCGCCGCGAACATCGACCACACGTACGCCTCGCGGCCGAACCCGAGCGGGTGCTCGGCGTCGGCGGGGCGCCGCGAGCGCTTGTCGGCGACGAGCAGGAAGACCTCGTTGCCGGTGTCCGCCCACGAGTGCACGGCCTCGGCGAGCATCGACGCCGACCCGGTGATCGTCGCGGCGACGGTCTTGGCGCCCGCGACGAGCGCGTTGGCGAGGAACGCGACGACGACGGTGACGGTGCTCTCGCCCGCGTCCTCCGGCCGGGCGACCCGCGGGTTGCGCGACTCCGGCGGCGGCGGGGCGGGCGTGGGGGCGTCGGCCATGCAGCCGGTCTACCAGCCGTGCCCGCAGCCCGCGCGCGGAGCGGCGGTCGACGGCAGCCGCCGTCGGTCTCTGGACCCGACGAGCGCGTCAGCGCTCCGAGGTGTCGGGCCCGGCAGCGGGCCCGACGTCGCCGGCGGCGGTGTCGCCGGTGGCGGCCGGCTCCGCGTCGCCGGTCTCCCGACGCGCGCTCACGCGCGACGCCGGGCCGGCGGCGGCACCGGCGTCCTCGTGCTCGCCCGAGTCCTCGCGCTCGGCCGCGTCCTGGTCGCGCGTGAGCTCGTCCACGACGAGCAGGTCCGTGCGCACCTTGCCGGTCCGGTAGCCGGCGCGGCCGACCATGTGCGCCGCGACGGGCGAGGTGAGGAGCTGGAAGACCACGACGAGGAACAGCGTCGCGACGGCGCCCCACGAGCGCAGCCGCAGGCTCAGGCCCGCGAGCACGAGGATCAGCCCGAGGACCTGCGGCTTCGTCGCGGCGTGCATGCGCGCGAGCAGGTCGGGGAAGCGCACGACGCCGACCCCCGCGGCGAACGCGAGGAACGCGCCGCTCAGCAGGAAGACGGCCGAGACGACGTCGGCCAGGGTGTCCCAGAAGCTGGTCGCCGGGTCCATCAGCGCACCTCCCCCTCGGGCGCGCCGCCGTGGTGCTCGGGGTCCACGGCGGAGTCGCGGTCGGCCTCCTCGGCCTCGCGGCGCGCGGCGTCCTCCGCGGCGACCTCGTCGGCCGTGCGGATGCGGCCCTCGTCCTCGGGCTCGACGGACGCGAAGCGCGCGATCGTCACCGAGCCCACGAACCCGACGAGGGACAGCACGACGAGGATCGGGATGGTGTCGGTGCGCCGCGAGAACGCGGCCTCGAGCGCGATCGCGCCGACGAGAGTCGTCGTGAAGACGTCGAGCGCGATGGTGCGGTCGAGCATCGACGGGCCGCGCTCGGCGCGCACGATCGCGAGGCTCGCGCCGACCGCGAGCAGCGCGGCGGACGCGATCACGACGACGAGGTAGACGGTGTCGCTCATGCCTCGGCCACCTCTCGCTTCGACGGTTCGCGGTACAGGCCGGCCGCGCGCAGCTCGTCGTTGGACGCGAGCGCGTGCAGCACGCGGGCCTCCAGGGCGAGCGTGTCCTGGCGCACCTTCTCCACCCCGCCCGCGGTCTCGACGTCGAGCACGTGCAGGTAGAGCATCCCGGTGAGCCGGTGGGCCTCGACGACGATGGAGCCGGGCACGAGCGAGGAGAGCTCGGCCGTGATCGTCAGGTAGATGTCGGACGGGTTGCGCAGCCGCACGCCCACGACGGCGCCGCGCGGCGTGTGGCGGGGCGTGAGTGCGAGCAGGCTCACCTGGAACGACGCGACGACGAGGTCGGCGACGAAGCGCCCGACGAGCACGGCGAACGGCCACGGTCGGAGCTTCCCGCGCGCCGCGATCGACGGCAGCGGGAAGAACGTGATGACGGCGAAGCCCAGGATGACGCCCGCGAGGACGTTGCCCCACGACAGGTCGCCCCAGAGCATGACCCAGACGATCGTCAGCCACAGGATCGTGCGCCACTGCGTGGTGACGCGCGCGAACCAGCCGGAGGCGAGCGCGCGACGGCGACGGTGCAGGCTCATCCGTCCCCACCCCCGGCCGTCGTGGCGGGCTCCGTGCCCGTCTCGTCGGTCGCGACCTCGTTCGACTCGCCCTGCCCGCGGTCGGAGTCGCCCGGGAACACGGCGTCGACGTACGTGTGACCGTCGAGCAGCGTCGCGGCGGCGCGCTCGGTGTACGAGTAGAGCGGCCCGGCCACCACGGTGAGCGCGAGGCCGAACGCGACGAGCGCCGTCGCCGGACCGACCATGCCGCGCGGGAGGCGCGCGTCCGCGGGGATCTCCACGGGCGCCGTCTGCCAGAACGCCTTGTTCCACGCCTTGACGATCGCGTACAGCGTGAGCAGCGACGTGACGACGGACCCGACGACGAGCGCCCACGTGAGCGGCGTGCCCTGCGCGACGCCCTCCTCCAGCAGGCCCACCTTGCCGAGGAAGCCGGACAGCGGCGGGATCCCGGCGAGGTTCATCGCGGGGATGAAGAACAGGATCGCGAGCCCCGGCGCGAGCTTGGCGAGGCCGCCGAGCCGGTCGAGCGAGGTCGACCCGCCGCGACGTTCCACGAGGCCCACCACCAGGAACAGCGTCGTCTGGACGGTGATGTGGTGCACCACGTAGAAGATCGCGGCCGCCATGCCCGGCTCGGACGCGAGCGCGATGCCGAAGATCATGTAGCCGATGTGGCTGACGAGGGTGAACGAGAGCAGTCGCTTGATGTCGTTCTGCGCGACGGCACCGAGGATCCCGACGACCATCGTGAGCAGCGCGAGCCACATGAGCACGTCGTCGACCACGCTGTCCTCCGGGAACAGCAGCGTCTGCGTGCGGATGATCGCGTAGACGCCCACCTTGGTGAGCAGGCCGGCGAACACCGCCGTCACCGGCGCGGGCGCGGTCGGGTACGAGTCCGGCAGCCACGCGGACAGCGGGAAGATCGCCGCCTTGATGCCGAACGCGAGCAGCAGCAGGAGCTGGATGGTCAGGGCCACGCCCGGATCGATCTCGGCGTAGCGCTCCGAGAGCTGGGCGAGGTTCACCGTGCCCGTCGCCGCGTAGGTCAGCGCGATCGCGACGAGGAACACGATGGACGACAGCAGCGCCACGACGACGTAGATCGACCCCGCGCGGATGCGCTCGCCCGTGCCGCCGAGCGTCAGGAGCACGTAGCTCGCGGCGAGGAAGATCTCGAACCCGACGTAGAGGTTGAACAGGTCGCCCGAGAGGAACGCGTTGAACACGCCCGCCGCGAGGACCATGAACGTCGGGTGGTAGATGGCGACCGGCGCCTCCTCGTCGCCGTCCGCCACGCCCTGCGCGAGCGAGTACAGCAGGACGCACAGCATGACGAAGCTCGACACGACGAGCATGAGCGACGAGAGCCGGTCCGCGACGAGGTCGATCCCGACCGGCGCGGCCCAGCCGCCGACGTCGACGACGATCGGCCCGGAGTCGGCCGCGACGAGCAGCCCCACCGACGCGGCGAGGACGAGCGCGAGGGCGGCGACCGTGATGAGCCGCTGCGCGCGCGGGTGGCGCCACAGCGCGAGCGCGGCGCCGGCCGCGACGAGCGGGAGGACGACGGGCAGCGGGACGAGGGCCGCGGCGGTGAGGCTCATCGCGGCTCCTTCCCGTCGTGGCTGCGGTCGTCAGGTCGTGGGTCGTCCGGGCGGTCGTCGCGGGCGTCGTCGTCCACCGCGGCCTGCAGGGCCGGGGACGACGGCGGTTCCTGCCCGTCGGTGATCCCGTCGCCGTCGCCGTCGGTCTCGTCGCGGACCTGGGCGGCCTCGTCGTCCAGGCTCGCGCCGCTCTCCTCCGTGTCCGCGTCCTCGAACGCCGGGGCGTTGCGCGCGGCGTGCCGCGCGACCCGGCGGTCCTCGAGGTCGTCCTGCACCTCGTCGTGGCCGTGGAGCTGCCACGACCGGTACGCCATGGCGAGCACGAACGCCGTGATGCCGAGCGTGATGACGATCGCCGTGAGCACCATCGCCTGGACGAGCGGGTCGCTCATCTCGTCCTCGGGCGTCGTGCCGATGAGGGGCGCTCCCCCGGCGCGCCCGCCCGCGACGAGGAACAGCAGGTTCGCGCCGTTGCCCATGAGGATGAAGCCGAGCAGGACGCGCGTGAGGCTGCGCTCGAGCAGCAGGTAGACGCCCGCCGCGAAGAGCACGCCGATCGCGAGCACGAGGACGACGCTCGGGGTCATGTCGATGACGTTCACCGTCGGCCGCCCCCGATCGAGTCGGGCTCCATGGCCTCGAACGGCCCCGTGTCCTCGCCGGGCTCGCGCCCGGCGGCGGCGCGCTCGGCGTGCCGGTCGATCTCCGCCCCCAGGGTGCGCAGGATGTCGAGGACGAGGCCCACGACGACGAGGAACACGCCGACGTCGAAGAACAGCGACGTGACGAGGTGGATCTCCCCCACCAGCGGCAGCGCGATGTCGTACGCGTCGCTGCCGAGCACGTTGCCGGTGAGCAGGAACGCCACGAGCCCCACGCCTGCGGACAGGAACAGGCCCGTGCCGAGCAGCAGGCCCGGGTGCACCGGTGCCGCCTCGCCGAGCTCGTAGCGACCGCCCGCGAGGTAGCGCACGATGAGCGCGATCCCGACGACCAGCCCGGCCGCGAACCCGCCGCCGGGCGCGTTGTGGCCGGAGAACAGCAGGAAGAGCGCGAAGACGATCATCGCGTGGAACAGCACGCGCGTGACGACCTCGAAGATCACCGAGCGTCTCTGGGGAGCGAGCGTGCGCCCCGCGCTGAGCCACACGAGCATGCGCGGCTGGTCCTTCTCGGTGACGCCGCGGCGGCGCAGCGCCGCACCCGGGTCCGCGCTGCCCTCGCTCCACACGCCCGAGCCGGACGCCGTCGTGGCGGGCTTCGCACCCGACGCGCGCAGGATCTCGCCGCTGCGCGTGCGCAGGAAGACGAGCGACGCGACGCCGGTCGCCGCCGCCAGGAGGACGGAGATCTCGCCCATCGTGTCCCACGCACGGATGTCGACGAGGGTCACGTTGACGATGTTCTTGCCGTGCCCGAACTCGTACGCCTCGGCCGGGAAGTCGACCGAGATGGGCGTCGCGACCCGCGCGAGCGGCGCGACGACCGCGAAGCCCATCATGACGACGGCGACGGCCAGGCCGATGCCCAGGCGCACCCACCGGCTCGCGGCGAGCGGCCGGTTGGAGAAGTACGCGGGCAGGCGGCGCAGCACGAGCACCATGACGACGAGCGTGATCGTCTCGACGAGGACCTGCGTGAGCGCGAGGTCGGGGGCGCCGTGCAGGAGGAAGAGGACGGCGTTGCCGTAGCCGGCGATGCCGACGAGGATCACGGCCTTGAGCCGGCGGCGCGAGCGGGCGGCGAGCACCGACGCGATGCAGATCGCGGCGACGGCGACGAGCTGCGCCGGACGGTCCCAGGCCTTGAGCTGCTCGGGCCACGCCGTCTGCGCGACCATGACGACGCCCGGCCCCAGCACGAGGACCACGAGGATCGCGCCGAGGTAGAACGGCAGCGAGCCACGCTGGGTGACCGCGGTGACGTCGGCCGCGAGGTCGTCGAGCTTGCGCATGACCTTGCGGTACGTGACGTCGGCCTCCGGGCCGGTCCACAGCGACGCCTGGAAGCGCTCGACGCGCGCCCGCTGCCAGAACAGCACGACGCCGACCGCGAGGACGAGGACCGTGAGCGCGAGCGCGGGGGTGAAGCCCGCCCACAGGACGAGGTGCCCGGGCTCGCCCACGGGGTAGGTGTCCGCGTAGGGCGCGAGGAGATCCTCGCCGAAGTGGGGCACGAGCGCGGTCGCGAGGCCGAGGACCGCGAGCACGACGGCGGGCCCCACCAGCAGGACCGGCTGGCGGTGGATGCGCGCGGGGTCGATCGGCGGCTCGTCGGCCTCGACCGCCGGGCGGCGCGCGGCGGCCGCGCGCACGCCCACGTGCTCGTTGGCCCGCGCCGGGGGCGTGCCGAGGTGCGGCTTGGACGCGAACGCTCCCCACCAGAACCGGATCCCGTACGCGACCGTGAACATCGACCCGACGACGACCGCCCACAGGACCACCGTGTCGACCCAGACCGGTCCCTCACCGTGCAGGAGCGACTCGAGCGCCGCCTCCTTCGCGACGTAGCCCGCGAACGGCGGCAGCCCGATCATCGACGCGGCCGCGAGCCCGCCCGCGACCGCCGTCCACGGCAGGGCCTTGCCCACGCCCGTGAGCCGGCGCAGGTCGCGCGTGCCGGTCGCGGCGTCGACGACGCCGACCACGAGGAACAGCGACGCCTTGAACATCGCGTGCGCGCCGATCATCGCGAGCCCCGCGAGGGCGGCCCCGCGCGTCCCGAGGCCGACGAGCAGGATGATGAGGCCGAGCTGGCTCACCGTGCCGAACGCGAGCACGAGCTTGAGGTCGTACTGGCGCAGCGCGCGGTAGCCGCCGACGAGCAGCGTGCCCGCGCCGAGCGCGATGACCATCGACCGCCACACGGTCGTGTCGGAGTAGGCGGGCGCGAACCGGGCGACGAGGTAGACGCCGGCCTTGACCATCGCGGCCGCGTGCAGGTAGGCGCTGACGGGCGTCGGGGCCGCCATCGCCGCGGGCAGCCAGAAGTGCAGCGGGATGAGCGCGGACTTGCTCGCCGCGCCGACCAGGAGGCACACGATCGCGGCCGTCACCGCGCCGCCCGCGGGCGGGTCGGCGATGATCTCCGACATCCGGAAGGTCCCGCCCTGGACCCCGAGGATCACGACGCCCACGAGCATCGCCAGGCCGCCCGCCGTCGTCACGACGATCGCCTGCATCGCGGCACGACGGCTCGCCTTGCGGTCCGCGTAGTGCCCGATGAGGAGGTAGGAGAAGACGGTCGTGAGCTCCCAGAAGACGAACAGGAGCAGCATGTCGTCCGCGGTGACGAGCCCCACCATGGCCCCGGCGAACGCCGTGAGCACGCCGCCGAACCGCCGCAGGCCCTGCGCGGTGGGCGAGAAGTAGGCCGAGCAGTAGACGAGGACGAGCGCGCCGACGCCGCCGACGAGCAGCAGCATGAGCCACGACAGCGTGTCCATGCGGAAGGCGAGCTCGAGACCCAGGCCCGGCACCCACTCGACGACCTGGGTGGGGTGCTCCCCCGCCATCACGCGCTCGGTCCAGGCGAGCGCGTAGACGGCCGCCGACGCCGGCGCGAGCGCCATGACGAGGAACGCCCGGCGGCCGAGGAACGAGACGAGTGCGGGCGCGCCCAGTGCCATCACGAGATGAGCAACGAGCACGTAGAGCACGGGCCGCTCCGTCCGGGTCGGGGGCGGGGTGGGCAGGCAGGACCGGGGGACTTGCTGGACTTGTCATCGTCGCACCCGCGGAAGGGAGTCGCAGGGCACGACAGTTCACGGCGACGGCGATGCCGTGCCGCGGATCATTTTACCGACTCCTCAGCCCTCCTCCGGCCCCGCAGCCCGGACCGTGACCGATTCCTCAGTCTCCCGTCACAGATCCTCGGGGTCCACGAGGAACTCCGCCTCGTCCGCGATCTCGCCCCCCACGGCGTCGTGCAGCGTCC
Organism: Cellulosimicrobium sp. NPDC030954; assembly: GCF_055571305.1. NCBI lineage: Bacteria > Bacillati > Actinomycetota > Actinomycetes > Micrococcales > Promicromonosporaceae > Cellulosimicrobium > Cellulosimicrobium sp. NPDC030954. The sequence continues at coordinate 189,714 of NZ_JBVIFN010000001.1, read as the reverse complement.
GGGCGACCTGCGCGACGACCTCCGCCGCGCGCTTGCGCGCGACCTGGTGGTCGAGCGACGGCTGCTCCTGCTGGGACTCGACGAGGTCGCGCGGCTCCCACCGCACGCGGTAGCTCACGGCGCCGTCGGCCGTCCACGGCAGGCCGCGCAGCAGGAGCGGCAGGGCCTCCTCGCCGCCGACCTCCACCGCGACGAGCCCGTCCATGCCGAGGTCGACGATGAGGCCGTACCCGTCGAGGACCGCGCCGGTCGTCAGCGCCTTGATGTCGACGTCGTCAGCGGCCGCGTGGATCGCGCGCCGCAGCGCGGGGTCCATCTTCTCGCCCGGGTAGAGCGGCAGCTCCGCGATGCCCTTCGGCGGCCCCTCGTACGACTTCCCCTCGGTCGCGAGCCGCGTGCGGGGGTTGAGCCGCGCGACGAGCGAGAGCGCGGCGTTGGGGTCCAGCCAGACGTCCGAGTACAGCGTCATGTCGACCGCGACGCCCGGGTCCGGCGTGAGCACGACGCCCGGCGCGGCCGGGTTCCCGACGTCGGTCCGCACCGACCCGCCGAGGCGGCGCGCCGCCGCGACGAGGAACGCCACGACCCGCTCCTCCTCGCGCACCGGCAGCCCGCCGGGGAACGCGCGCCCGACGCCGTCGCGGTCCCCGCCCCCCGGGTAGGGGACGTCGCCGCGCTCGCGCGGGCACACGACGTCGAACACGAGCGTCGTGCCCGGCGGCAGACCGGAGCCGGGGCCGGCGTACGGGCCCGTGATCGTCGTGTGGCGCGACGTGCGCAGCACGCCCGGCGCCCCGGGGGCCGCCGTGCGGGCGGGCGGCACGAGCGGCTCGGTGCCCTCCGGCGCGACGTCCCAGCGCGCGCCCGCGAACCGCGAGAGCGCGAGCGTCTCGACCTCGTCCACGACGACGTCGGCCGGGAGCCCGAGCAGGTGCCGCGCCTGGTACGACTGCGCGGCGCCGGGCCCGTCGGGGTGCGGCAGCGGCGGGAGCGGGCTCATGCGGTGCGGTCCTCCGGTCATCGGGTCCTGCGGGGTCGAACGGCGTCCGACGCGGCGTGCCGCGCTCAGACGTCGGTGCGGTGGAAGCTCTGCCACGAGCGGGAGGCCGTCGGGCCGCGCTGGCCCTGGTAGCGGGAGCCGTAGACGCTCGACCCGTACGGGTTCTCGGCGGGCGACGACAGCCGGAAGAAGCACAGCTGCCCGATCTTCATGCCCGGCCACAGCGTGATCGGGAGCGTCGCGACGTTGCTCAGCTCGAGCGTCACGTGCCCGGAGAACCCGGGGTCGATGAAGCCGGCCGTGGAGTGCGTGAGCAGGCCGAGCCGGCCGAGGCTGGACTTGCCCTCGAGGCGCGCGGCCACGTCGTCGGGCAGCGTCACCGCCTCGAACGTCGACCCGAGGACGAACTCCCCCGGGTGCAGCACGAACGGCTCCGCCGGGTCGACCTCGACCAGGCGCGTGAGGTCCGGCTGGTCCTGCGACGGGTCGATGAACGGGTACTTGTGGTTGTCGAACAGCCGGAAGAACCGGTCGAGGCGCACGTCGATGCTCGACGGCTGGAGCATCGACGGGTCGTACGGCTCGAGCTGGACGCGCCCGGCGTCGAGCTCGGCCCGGATGTCGCGGTCGGAGAGCAGCACGGGCCCACGCTAGCCGACGCCGGGGCCCGCCAGGAGCGGTCGCCGAACCCTGGATCCGCGGTCACCCCACGGGGCCGTCCCCGGGGTCGCGGGTCGTCTCGACGGCGAGATGACCCGCGACCCCGGGTTCGGCGAGGCGTCAGGCGCGCAGCGGGCGGCCCGTCGAGTCCACCGAGTAGTAGCCCGTCTTCGAGGTCAGGTAGAGGATCCCCTCGACGAGGCCCCAGATCGCGATGACCGGCGCGGCGAAGCCGAACGACAGCACCGACACGAGCAGCATCGTCAGGCCAATGCCCGTGTAGCCCAGGTAGAACCGGTGGATGCCGAGGCTCCCGACGAGGATCCCGAGCAGGCCCGCGGCGAGCCGGGACTTGGCCTGGGGGTCGTACGCGGGGTCGAAGCCGGGCTGTCCGTACGCGCCGGGCTGCGCGTACCCCGGCTGCTGGCCGTAGCCCTGCTGCGGGTAGCCCTGCGGGTAGCCCTGCTGCTGCTCGGCGCCGTAGGCCTGCCCCTGCGGCTGGCCGTACCCCGCCTGCGCGCCGGGCGTCCCGTACGGCTGCTGGCCGTAGGCGTCGCCGTAGCCCTGCGGCTGGCCGTAGCCCTGCTCGCCGTAGGCCTGCTGCCCCGGGTCGGGCTGGCCCGCGGGAGCCGCGCCCGACGGCGTCGCCCCGCCCCCGTAGACCGGGTCGCCCGGGGCCGGGCTCCCCTGCGCGGGGTCGGGCTGCTGCTGGTACGGGTTCTCGGACAAGGCTGCTCCTCCGGCGTGCGCCGCACACGGGCGCGGATCGGGTCGTCGTGCGGTCGGGTTCTGGCATCACCGGCGACGTCCGCTATGATCGGGGCGCGCGCTGGTTCGCCGAGGATCCTCCCAGAGGGCCCGGGGCGGACGCCACCAGCGCCGCGCGGGTGTAGTTCAATGGTAGAACTTCAGCTTCCCAAGCTGATAGCGCGGGTTCGATTCCCGTCACCCGCTCAGCGCACGAGAGCCCCGCACCGGTCCGGTGCGGGGCTCTCGTCGTCATGGCCAGGCGGCGAGCAGGTCATCGGCCGTCCACACCCGGGACAGGCGCGGGTCGTCGTCGGCACCGGCCGGGCAGACCGCGACGAGCGGGGTCGCGGCGCCGACGCCCGGCACGTGGACGGCGTCGGCGGCGAGCGCCGCGACGTCCCGCGCCGTGAACGGCGTGCGGGCATGCCACTTGATGCTCCCGACGAACGCGATGGTGCGCGCGGGGCGCGTGTCCGCCGCGACGAGGTCGATCTCGGGGGTGTTGTTCCGCGGCCACCACCCTCCGACCTCTCGGGCACCGGGCCAGGCCTCGTCAGGCAGCAGGCGCGCGAGAGCCTCCCGCACCACGGGTTCGATCGCGCGACCGCGCCAGGACGAGAACGTCGTCTCGAACCGGGCGGCAGCCAGGTCGGGTCGACCGCGGTCGATGTCCGGGAGCGCGGGCTCGACCATCGCGAGCCAGAACCGCAGCGCCGGGTCGGAGACCCGCCAGCGCCGGTCCTTCGTCGCGGCCCGGGTGGAGAGCGGCTCGTCGGCGGCGATCACGCGTTTCTCGGCCAGGAGCCCGAGCGACCGGTCGAGCGTCGTCGGGGAGATCGAGCCGTCGAGAGCCTGGAGGATCCGCGAGTAGGTCCGTTCGCCCTTGCCGCCGATCGCCGTCAGCACCATCCGGGCGTGCGACGTGGAGGGCAGCTCGCCGTCGAGGACCCTCGTCCCGGAGACGACGAGCGCACTCGTCGGCCGCTCGTACGCGCGCCGCACGAAGGCCACGGGCGGCTCCTCCGGCTGCCACTCCTGCGCGACGAGCGGCTGTCCGCCCGTGACGAGGAACGCGTCGAAGGCGTGGGCTCCCGTCAGTCCCGTCATCCGGGCGACGTCCCGAGGGGACAGAGCACGCAGCAGCATCTCGGTCGCGCGCCCGTGGAACGGTTGGTCCGGACGCCCGAGCGCCTCCATCATCGCCAGGTCGCTCCCGAGGAGGAGCAGCAGCACGGGCCGTCGCGAGAGCTCCCGGTCCCAGACGCGCTGCAGCTCCCCGGCGCCACCCTGGATCCCCTCGAGCAGCCAGGGCAGCTCGTCCACGACGACGATGGCCGGGGTCTCGGCAGGCAGCGCGGCCGCCAGCAACCGGAGGGCAGCGGTGAAGGAGGTGGGCCTGTTCTCCTCCGCGACGGCGGCACCGGGTAGGTCCGACCGCGCGACAGCCTCGGCGAACGCCGCGAGCTCGTCCCCCGGGGGAGCGTGTCGCGCCGCCTGGAAGTACACGGACGGGACGCCCTCCCGCTCGATGAGCTCTGTCACGAGGCGCGACTTGCCGACGCGGCGGCGGCCTCGAAGCAGCACGGCGACGCCGGCATCCGCCCGCCCACCCGTCCGGACGACGTCCAGCTGGTGCGCGAGCTCGCGCAGCTCCGTCGCACGCCCGACGAATCCCACCATGACACCCCCTCAGATCAAACCCCCACCAAGAATACTAACTCTTGTGGGGGTATCAAGCGCCGAGCCCGGGGTCGATCCTCACGGCGACGGTGACGTGGGGAACGACCCCGGGCTCGGCGGTCTGAGGGTGGGCCTCAGCCCAGGATGCTGCCCGCGGCCTTCGCCGAGGCGGCGAGCGATCCGGTGAGCGGCAGGTCGGGGAGGATCACGGCCTGGGCGGCGTGGTAGACGTCGGGCTTGCCGACCCACGTGACGCCGTCGGGGCGGTTGGCCGTGTCGAGCTCGTGGTGCCACGAGCCGCGCTCGGGGTCGACGAGGAACCGGTCGATCCACGCCCACCAGCCCGCGGCGGCCTCGGCGAAGCGCGACTCCCCCGTGACCCGGCCGAGCACGTCGGCGGCGGCCACGGCCTCGGCCGCGACCCAGTGGTAGCGGCGCGGCTCGACGGGCACCCCGGACCAGTCGACGGTGTACACGAACCCGCCGCCGTGCTCGCCGTCCCAGCCGTCGGCGACGGCGCGGTCGAACAGCGCGACCGCGGCCTCGGTGCGCGCACCGGGCGTGCCGGCCGCGATGTCGACCTGGAGGAGGAGGCGAGCCCACTCGAGCCCGTGCCCCGGCGTCGACCCGTACGGCTTGAACGGGTCGCGCGGGCGGTCGGCGTTGTAGTCCGGCAGCGGGTTCCAGTCCGCGTCGAAGTGCTCGGGGATGCGCCACTCGTTCTCGCGCGCCCACCCGACCACGCGGTCCGCGATCGACGCGGCGCGGTCGAGCCACTCGGCGTCGCCGGTCGCGTCGTGGGCCGCGAGCAGCGCCTCGACCGCGTGCATGTTCGCGTTGACGCCGCGGTACTCGTCGAGCGTGGTCCAGTCGCGCGTCCACTCGTCCGCGTGCATGCGCGGGCCGGGCTCCCAGAACCGCTCGTCGAGCACGGCGAGCGCCGCGTCGAGCAGCTCGCGCGCGCCCTCGCGGCCCGCGATCGTCCCCGACGCCGCGGCGAGCACCACGAACGCGTGCGCGTAGGCGCTCTTCGTCCCGTCCACCGGGACCCCCTCCCCCACGTCGAGGTCGCCCGGCCGGCGGGCCGGGCCCCGCGACGACACCCAGCCGCCGTTCTCCGCGTCCACGAGCACCGCGCGCAGCCCGTGCAGCGCCGCGTCCGCGTGCTCCCCCGCCCCCGGGACCCCGAGCAGCGACGCGAACGCGTACACGTGCGCCATGCGCGACGTGATCCACGTGTGCACCGGCCGGGTCGGGTCGGGGCGGTCGTCGTCGTCGAGCCACTGCGCGGCCCCGTCGGCACGCAGCGACGCCTCGCCGAAGTGCAGCAGGTCGGCGAGCTGGTCGCGACGCCAGCGAGCGTGGCCCGCCGTGTGGTCGCCCTGGGGGTCGACGGCGGGGGTGGGCCGCTCGGACGGGTGCTCGGTCATGTCGTGGTCCTTCTCGTGCTGGGAACGTGGTGCCGCACCGGGCGCGGTGCCGGTACGGCGCGGTGCCCCGGGACGATCATCCCGGGGCACCGCCGGTGGTGCATGCTCACCTCGCGCCCCGGAGACCGGGGCGCGAGGTGGGCTCAGGGGTTCAGCCGCAGGTCACGGCCGCGTAGTCCGCCGTGATCGACGCCGTCACCCCCTGGTCTCCTCGGGTCGCCTCGACGGTGACCGTGCCGGCCTCGACCGACGTCGCCCGCGTCGCGAACGACTGGTAGGCGTTGGCCCCCGGCGCGACGGCCGCGAACTCCTTGGTGCCGAACGGCGTGACGAGGCGGATCGCGACGGGCGCGTCCTCGCCGTTCTCGGCGCGGACCGCGACGTACGCCTTGCCGGCGAGGCAGCGCGTGCTCACCGTGACGTCGATCGCGAGCGTCGGCTGACCCTCGGTCACGGTCACGGGGACCTCGACCACCTGGCTGGTCCAGCCGTCGTCGACCACGACGTACGCGGTGTACGCCCCGGCCGCCGCGTAGGCGTGCGACCCGGAGACGGACCCGTCCGTCACCGTGCCCGCCGCGACGTCGGAGCCGTCGCCCCACGTGACCGCCGCGCGGAGCTCGACGCCCTCGCGGCCACCGGTCACCTGGGCGAGCACCGCGTCCGCGGACTGCCCGACGGCGAGGGTCACGCCGTACGCGGCCGTCACCTCGAGCGCGGGGTGCTCGGCGAACGTCCCGTCGTGCGCGACCGCGACCACGTGGATGCGGCCGTCGCGCGAGAGCTCGCCCGGCTGGTCCGGGAGCGTGAGGCTCACGGGCCGCTTGCCCTCGGGGAGCGTGATCGGCGCCGTCGCGAAGAACGCGGCGGGGGTGCCGGTCTGCGGGCTGCCGCCGCGCAGGCGGTTGTCCGTGACCGCGACGGGGATGTTGCCGAACACCGGGTTGCGCGCCGCGCCCGACCAGTCGCCGAAGCTGAGGTCGATGGGCTGCGACGAGCCGTCGTCGAAGGTCAGCACGCCCTGGGCCTGCTGGTTCTTCTCCGTGCCCGTGCCGATCACCGAGAGCTGCTCGGCGTCCGCGGGGACCTCGAGCTCGATGGTCTGGCCGTCGCCCGTCGCGTTGTCCGGCTGGCCGGCGGGGATCGCCGGGACGTCGAACGCGAGGTCGGTGCCGGGCACCGTGCCGCGCTCGCCCTGGACGAAGCCCTTCGCCGCGAGCTGGGCCCGGTCGAAGAACACGCCCTGGCCGTCGCACGAGCCGACGGTCGTGCCGAGGTCGCCGATGCAGACGTTGTCGTACGCCGCGAGCAGCGAGCCCTCGCGCAGGAGCGAGACGGAGACGTACGAGGTGGTCGAGACGGGCTCGATCCCCTCGCCCGAGACCGTGACGGTCACCGGGTAGACGCCCGGGGCGGTCCACGAGTGCGCGGCGTTCACCGCGTACCCGCCGAACGCACCCGCCTGGAGCGAGCCCGCGACGGGCTCGGAGCCGTCGCCGAACGCGACCTGCACGTCGAGCGCCGACGCGTCGCCCTCGACCCCGGTGAGGGTCGCGAACGAGCCCGAGACCTCGCGCCGGGTGACCGTGTCGCGGTCGGGCGCGGCCGAGAGCGTCAGCTCCTCGGCCCCGGAGGCCTTCGGGTCGGCCAGGAGCTCGACCTCGGCGAGCGAGAGCGCGCCCGAACCGGAGGCCTCGGTGACGTTCACGCGGTACTGCGCGAACGCCGTCGGCTCCGCGACCGTGAACGGCCGCGTCTGCAGCGCCCAGCGGAACTGCTCGCCCGACCGCTCGTCGAGGGTCGTCCAGGTCTCGCCGTCGTCGGAGCCCTCGAGGGTCCATGCGGACGGCGACGCCGTCCCGCTCGCCCCGGAGGTGAGGGTGTACGACCCGACCGTCGGCCGGATGCCGTTGCCCGCCCACGTGATCGACGGGGTCGTCGTGGCGAACGTCGTGCGCGTGCCGGACGTGTTGTCCGTCAGCGCCGCGGCGCTCGTCGCCGCGTCGCCGTCCACGACGGTCGTCGTGCCGAGGCCCGACGTCGTCGCGTCCTGGACCGGTGCCGGGGGCTCGTCGCCCTCGGTGAGCGACGGCGGGGCGTCGTCCTCGCCGGTGCCCCAGTCGGACGGCTCCGGACCCATGACGAAGTCCAGCGTCGCGCCGCCGGAGAGGTCGGCCTGCGAGAGCGACGTCGAGGTGCGGGCCTCGCCGTCCACCGCGAGCGACTGCACGTAGACGTTGTCCACCGAGTTGTTCTCGGCGTTGACCACGAGGTCGCCGTCCGGCAGGTGCACGGTCGCCTTGTCGAACAGCGGCGAGCCGACCGCGTACTCGGCGGAGCCGACCTGGAGCGGGTAGAAGCCGAGCGAGGCGAAGATCCACCACGACGACATCTCGCCGTTGTCCTCGTCGCCCGGGTAGCCCTGGCCGATCTCGCTGCCCACGAACAGGCGGCGGGTGACCTCACGGACCTTCTCCTGGGTCTTCGAGGGCGCGCCCGCGGCGTCGTACAGCCACGGGATGTGGTGCGACACCTGGTTGCTCATGCCCCACATGCCCATGCGCACGTCGCGCGCCTCGCGCTGCTCGTGGATGCCGCCGTTGCCGGCGCCCTTCTCCGGCGTGGAGAAGAACAGGTCGAGCTTGTCCTCCAGGCCCTGCTGGCCGCCGTAGAGGTTGGCGAGACCCTGCGGGTCCTGCGGCGCGTGGAACGCGAAGTTCCAGCCGCTCGTCTCGGTGTACCCGCCGCCCCACGCCTCCGGGTTGTAGGTCTCCGGGTCGACGGCCCACGTGCCGTCCGCGTGCCGCGGCACGAAGAAGTCGACCTCGGGGTCGAACAGCTCGACGTAGTGCGTGGCGCGCTCGAGGAAGTACGAGGACTCCTCGCGCAGCGCCTCGCGACGCTCGTCCGGCGTGGCCGGGTCCTCCGCGAGGGCGGCGGCCATGTTGCCGATGCCGAAGTCGTTGACCAGGCCCTCCAGGCCCCACGACACGGACTCGTGCGTGGACTCCGGGGTGAACCCGAGGAACGGCGACGTCTGCAGGCCCTTGCGGCCCACGGCGTTGTTCGGCGGCGCGACGGAGGCGTTGCGCAGCGCGGCGTCGTACGCCTCGAGCGCCGAGTCCGTCGGGAGCGAGCCCTTGAGGTACGCGTCCGCGAACGCGACGTCGGAGCTCGTGCCCGTCATGAGGTCGGCGTAGCCGGGGGAGGACCAGCGCGCGATCCAGCCGCCGTCACGGTACTGCTGGACGAACCCGTCGATCAGCTCGCCCGCGAGCTCCGGGTAGAGGAGCGAGTACGCCGGCCAGGCCGTGCGGTACGTGTCCCAGAACCCGTTGTTCACGTAGATCTTGCCGTCGACGATCTTCGCGTTCGTCTGCGTGTCCGTCGCGGAGCCCGTGGTCGCGGAGACCGGGCTCGCGTACTGGTACGCCGGAGCCTGCGCCGTGCCCGTGTTCTCGAACTGCGAGTTCGGGTACAGGTTGAGGCGGTAGAGGTTGGAGTACAGCGTGACGAGCTGGTCCTCGCTCGCTCCCTCGACCTCGATGACGCCCAGACGGTCGTTCCACGCCTGCGCGGCGGCGGCCTTGACCTCGGTGAAGGTCTTGCCCGTCACCTCCAGGTCGAGGTTCTTGCGCGCCTGGTCGAGGCTGATGAACGAGGTCGCGACACGCAGCTCGACCGTCTTGTCGGACGACGTGTCGAACGTCGCGAAGCGCGCGTCCGCACGGTTGCCCGCCGCCGTCCCGACCGCCGTCGGACTACGGTCGAAGGTGCCGGCGACGAACATGCGCGTACGGCCCACGGACAGGCCCGAGCCGTTCTCGACCCAGCCGGAGATCGTCCCCGTGGCCTGGTCGTACGTGAGCTTGGACGAGCCGTCCACCTTGTCCACGAGCACGTGGCCCGTGGCGCCGGGGTAGCTGAAGCGGAGCACCGCACCGTGGTCGGTGGGCGTCGCCTCGATCGCGGACCCGTTGGTGAACGTGACCCCGTAGTAGTCCGGGCGTGCCAGCTCGTCGGCGTGGTCGAACTCGAGGCCGCGCGTCGAGAGCGTGGCGTCGGGCGTCCCGGACGCCGTCGACGGGAGGAACGTGAGCTGGTTGCGGTCGCCCATCCAGGGGCTGGGCTCGTGCGAGATGCCGAAGCCCTGGAGCACGGGCTTGTTGTTGGCGTTGTTGGCCTTGTGGTACTCGTACAGCCAGCTCTGCGAGGAGGCGTTGGTGTAGGGCACCCAGAAGTTGAAGCCGTTCGGCGTCGCCGTCGCCGGGATGTTGTTCCCGCGCGAGAAGCTGCCCGACGCGAGCGTGCCGCGGCGCGTGTCCACGTAGTTGGCGAGGCTCGAGCCGTCGATCGTCGCCGGGCTCGCGGTGATCGCGACGTCGTCGAGCCAGCCCGCGAACCTGGTGCCGGCGTGACCGCCCGGGTTGTCGTAGCCGAGCAGCACCTGGTCGACGGTCTTGCCCGCGGCGACGTCGCCGAGGTCGATCCGCACGGAGTTCCACTGGTCGGCGTAGAGGATCTTGCCCTCGCCCTGCGCCTGGGCCGTCGCGACGGTCTCGTGCGCGTCGCGCGCGCCGAGGTCGGACAGGTAGGTGCCGTCGGTGAACAGCACGTCCACGGACGCGTACGTCGACGGGTACTGGAGGTCGTCGAGCAGCTCGGGGAAGATCGTGTAGCTCAGGCGCGTGTCCTCGCCCACGACGACGTCGACGTCGTCGTAGAGCACGTTGGTCGCGTAGGTCTCGCCGTCGGCGAGGTGCGAGCCGTCGTACCGGAGCGAGTGCAGGCCGGAGAACCCGACGCCCGCCTTGTTGGTGAAGTTCACCCGCGGGCCCGTGCCGACCTTGGTGTTCATGGGCGCGGCGGAGGGGCCGGCGCTCAGGTCGCCCGAGAGGTCCCAGCCGGCGAGCTGGACGATGGAGTCGCCCGAGTTCGCGGTCACGTTGAGGCGCAGGTACGTGTACGCCTCGGTGGGCTCGTCGAGCTCGAAGCTGCGGGTCTGCTGCCGGTTCGGGAAGTCCTCGTCGGTGCGCTGGTCGAGCGGGGTCCACGTGGAGCCGTCGTTCGAGCCCTCGATCGTCCAGGTCTTCGGGTCGCGTCCCGCGGCGTCGTCGCCCGACGTCATCGAGTAGGCGACGAACGAGACCGGCTCCGTGAACTCGTACCGGACCCAGCCGGTCGAGGCGAACGCGAGCCACTTGGTGCCGGAGCTGCCGTCCGCGAGGTTCGCGGCGCCCTCGTTCGGCAGGTTCTGGGCGCTCGCCGTGACGGCCTTGAGCTTCCCGAGCACGCTGCCGGGGAGGCCGCTCGTGAACGACCCGACGTTCGACTGCCAGGGGGCGCCGTCGCGCTCGGCCACCGTGGTGGCGAGCGCTGCGGGGTCTCCCGACTCGAAGGACGACGAGAAGTCCCCGGGCTCCGCGGCGGCGGCGGGAGCCGCTGTGAGGGCCCCCGCCGGGGAAGCGAGAGGCACTGCGAGAGGGACGGTGAGGGCCGCGGCGAGCGCGAGGCCGAGGGGCCTCGCGCGGCCGCTCCGGGAACGCGCGGCGACCGCGCGTCCGGGCGGGAGGGGTCTGGTCATGCTCGCGATCTCCTTCGATCATCTGACAGCGCTGTCAGGCTGCAGGGGTGCCCCTGACAACGCGCAGGGGGGAAGCGTTGTCAGGGGCAGCCCGAACTTATGCGGCGGCGACGGTCTTTGTCAACGCGACCGGAGCCTCCGGGAGCGGACGGCCCAGGGCCCCTCGCTCCCGGCACGACGGGCCTAGGCTCCCGGGCCGGAGACCTCGCCCGTGCCCCGCACGACGAGGCGCGTGGGCACCACGACGAGGCGCGGGGCCAGCTCCGGGCTCTCCGCCCGTGACACCGCGAGCGAGGCGGCCTGACGCCCCATCTCGACGACGTCGTACCCCACGACGGTCACGTCGAGAAGGTCCGCGAGCTCGAAGTCGTCGAAGCCCACGAGGGCGACGTCCGCCGCCCCGCCCGCGGACACGCGGTCCCGCAGCGCGTGGAGCGCGCCGACCGTGATCTTGTTGTTCGCCGTGACGAACGCCGTCGGGGGCTCCGGCAGGGCGAGGAGCTCCGCGACGAACGCACGCGCGAGGTCGGCGTCGTGGGCGCCGTCGCGCACGTAGCGCGACGGGTCCTCGACGCCCGCGCCGCGCAGCGTCGCGACGAACTCGTCGCGACGCTCCTGGAACGTCCACAGGCGGGAGACGTCCCCGACGAGCGCGATCCGCCGGTGCCCGTGCGCGAGCAGGTGCGTGACGGCGTCGCGCACCCCGCCGCGGTTGTCGATGACGACCGTGTCCGCCTCGACGCCCTGCGCGGGCCGGTCGATGAAGACGACGGGCAGGCCGTCGTCGAGCTCGCGGCGCAGCGACGAGTGGTCCGTCGACGTGGGCGTCACGACGAGGGCGCCCACGCGGCGCTCGACGAGCGCCTCCGTGAGCGAGCGCTCGCGCTCCGGCTCCTCGTCGGAGCTCGTCGTGATGAGCTGGAGGCCGTGGTGGCGCAGCTCGCGCTCGATCCCGCTCGCGAGCGCGGAGTAGAACGGGTTCGCGAGGTCGCCGGTGACGAAGCCCACGAGCCGCGAGGACCCGCCGCGCGCCAGGTCGGCCGCCACCGCGTTGCGGCGGAAGCCGAGCCGCTGCGCGGCCTCCTGCACCTTGGCCCGCGTCTGCGGCGCCACGTTGGGCTCGTCGTTGAGGACGCGCGACGCCGTCTTGAGGCTGACGCCTGCGACCTCCGCGACGGCCGCGAGGGTCGGCCGTCGGCCTCCCCGCCCTGCGTGCGGGCGCGCCGCCGTCTCCGTCGGCGCGACCGTCCCGGCACCCGGCGCCGTGGCCGCGCTCCCGCCCGGCGGGAGCGTGCCCGTGCTCTCCCCCTGCATCACCATCATCAGACCTCCCGTCGACCGCGGATGAGCATGTCGACGACGATAGCGAGCAGGAGCACCGCTCCGGTCACGATGTACCGCGTCGCCGTGTCGAGGTTGAGCAGCGTGAGCCCGTTGGCGATCGACTGGATGACCAGCACGCCGAGCAGCGCGGACCACGCGCTCCCGCGCCCGCCGAACAGGCTCGTCCCGCCGATGACCGCCGCGGCGATCGCCGTGAGGTAGGTGTCGGCGGCGCCGGTGCCCTGGTTCGCGGCGGCGAGGCGCCCGGCCGCGAGGATGCCGCCCAGCGCGGCGAACGTGGAGCAGGCGACGAAGCACGAGACGACGGTCCGCCGCACCGCGACGCCCGCGAGGAGCGCGGAGCGCCGGTTCCCGCCCACGGCGCGCACCGACCGGCCCCAGCGCGTGCGGCGCAGCAGGACGTCCACCACCACGACGAGCGCGACGAACAGCACGACCGTGTAGCCGATCCCGCGCGCGGTCCCCAGGTAGGCGACCGTGCCGACGAGGACCGCGGCGAGGACGGCGGTGCGGACCGCGATCCGGCCGAGCCCGGGGCTCGGCAGCTCCGCGCGCACGCGGCGCCGGTGGTCGACGACGCGCAGCGCGGCGTACCCGGCCACCACCACGACGACGAGCGCCCAGGCGGCGGTCGGCGCGAGGAAGCCCTGCTGCACGGTGCGCACGAGCCAGGACTCGAACGGGATGTTGATCGAGCCCGAGGGGCCGAGCACCCGGAGCTGCACGCCCGCGAGGACGAGGAGCCCGGCCAGGGTGAAGACGAACGACGCGAGCCCGAGGCGCGTGGACAGCAGCCCGTACCCCAGGCCGACCACGACGCCGACCGCGAGCGCCGCGAGGATCGCGAGGCCGACGGGCCAGTCGAGGTTGACCGTCCCGACCGCGAGCACCGCGGCGGCGAGACCGCTCACGGAACCGACGGACAGGTCGATCTGGCCGACGAGCAGCACGAGGACGACCCCGAGCGCGATGATCCCCGTGGGCGCGCTCTGGAGCGTGAGGTTGACCAGGTTCTCCGCCGAGAGGAACGCCGGGTTGATCGCGCCGAGCACGACCCAGATGAGCAGCAGCGCGCCGACGATCGGGAGCATGCCCAGGTGGGCGCCGCGCAGCTGCCGGACGACGCTGCCGGACAGCGCGCCGGTCGACGTGCGGTCGAGCGCCGCGCCGGAGGTGCGGCCGGGGACGCTCATCGGTGCACCGCCCCGGTGCCGCCGGAGCGCCGCTCGCGCCCCGGGTCGGTCGCCGGCCGGGCCGTGCCGCCGGGCCGCGCGGGCCGGACCGCGCCGGTCATCGCGGCGAGCAGGTCCTCGTAGGACGTGTCGCCCGCGAACTCGCCGTGCACGCGCCCGAGCCGCAGCACGAGGATGCGGTCCGCGACGGCCTGCAGGTCGCCCGCCTGGTGGCTGATGAGCACGACGGCGTGGCCGCGCTCGCGCAGCTTCTCGATGAGGTTGAGCACCTCGGCCGTCTGCCGGACGCCGAGGGCCGCCGTCGGCTCGTCGAGGACGAGCACGCGCGGCGCGCCCAGGAGCGCCCGCGCCACGGCGACGACCTGCCGCTGCCCGCCGGACAGGGTGCGCACGGGCTGGCGCACGGACGGGACGGTCGCGGCGAGCTGGTCGAGCAGGCCCCAGGCCTCGCGCTCCATGGCGATCTCGTCGAGGAACGGGCCGCGCAGCGTCTCCTGCCCGAGGAACACGTTCTCGACCACGTCGAGGTCGTCCACGAGGGCGAGCTGCTGGAACACCGCCGCGATGCCGTGCGCGCGCGCCGCCGCGGGCGAGTCGAGGACGACGGGCGCGCCGTCGAGCAGGACCTCGCCCGCGTCGGGCCGGAACGCGCCCGCGACGACGCCGGCGAGGGTCGACTTGCCGGCGCCGTTGTCGCCCACGACGGCGAGCACCTCGTGCTCGCGCACGTCGACGTCCACGTCGACGAGCGCGCGGACGCCGCCGAAGTTCTTGGAGACCCCCCGCAGGGACAGTACGGGCGCGCTCACGGGGCGGCCTCCAGGAGTCCCGCCTCGACGCACGCGTCGACGTAGTACGGGGTGCAGATCTCGTCGACCGTGTACACGCCGCCGTCGACGATGACGCGCTGCACGTCGTCGATCCCCACCGCGCGCGGCGCGAGGAGCAGGCTCGGGACGCCGTCGATGCTCGCGGTCGCGCGCGGGTCCTCGCCGCGCAGCACGCGGACGGCGAGCTCGGCCGCCGTGCGCGCCTGCTGGGCCGTCGCCTTGTACACGGTCATGTACTGGTCGCCGGAGACGATGCGCTGGACCGCCGCGAGCTCGCCGTCCTGGCCCGTGGTGGGCGGGACGGGGTCGAGGCCGGCGGCCTTCATCGCCGCGATCGCGCCGCCCGCGATGCCGTCGCTCGCCGCGAACACGCCGTCGACACGGCCGCTGTACTGCGTGAGCTGCCCCTCGACCCACTCGGTCGCCTTGTCGGGGCTCCAGTCGGGGGTGTCGTACTCGGCGAGCACGTCGATGTCCTCTCCCTCGAGCGCGCGGTGGGCGCCGGCGGCGAGCTCCGCGGCGTTCGGGTCGGTCGGCGAGCCCTGGACGAGCAGGACGCCCGGCCGCCGGCCCTGCGCCGGCGGGTCCTGCTCGGCGCGGTCGAGGACCGCGCCCACGAGCGCCTCCCCCATGAGGTACCCGATGAGCTCGTTGTCGAACGAGACGTAGTAGTTCGCGCCCTCGACGAAGCGATCGTAGGCGATGACCGGCACCCCGAGCCGCTGCGCCTGGGCGACGATGCTCACCGCGGCGACCGCGTCGACCGCGTCGAGGACGAGCACGTCGGCCCCGCGGGCGAGCATGGACTCGGCCTGCTGCTGCTGGTTCGCGGCGTCCTGGGCGGCGTTGGCGTACAGGACCTCGCACGTGGGGCAGCGGCGCTCGACGACGCCCACGAAGGTCGGGCGGTCGGTGGTCTCGTAGCGCGCGGTCTTCGCCTCGGGCAGCAGGAGCCCGATGGTCCCCTCCGACGGCCCGGAGGGCGCCTCGGGCGCGGCGCAGCCGGCGAGCACGAGCAGCGCGACGACGACGGCGGCGAGGGCGCCCGTGACGGCCGTGCGGGCCCGACGGCGGGCCGTCCCCGTGCGTGCGGCGCTCGCCCCGGTCATGCGCTCACCCCCAGCGCGCCGCTGACGCGCGCGAGGTCGAGCGCGACGGCGAGCGCCCCGCGCACCTCGGCGGCGGACCCGAGCTCGGACGCGACCACCTCGACGGGGCCTGCGGTGCTCGGCACGGTCCGCTGCTCGAGCGCCGTGCGCAGCGGGCCGAGCAGGGCCTCCCCCGCCTCGGCGAGCTGTCCCCCGACGACCACGATCTCGGGATCGACGAGGTTGCACAGGTTGGCGGCCGCGACGCCGAGGTGCTGGCCGGCGTCGAACAGGACGCGCCGGCACCCGGGGTCGCCCTCCTGGGCGCGCGCGATGACGTCGCGCAGGGTGAGGGGGCCGCGGCTCTCGGAGAGCATGGACAGCAGGACGCCGGCACCGACGTACATCTCGAGGCAGCCCCGGTTGCCGCACCGGCACACCGGGCCGTTCTCGTCGATGGTGACGTGGCCGATCTCGCCCGCGACGCCCGCGCGCCCGTGCACGACCCGCCCCCCGAGGACCAGCCCGCCGCCCACGCCGTGGGAGACCCGGAGGTACGCGACGGCGTCGTGCCCGACGGCGGCCCCGAACCGGGTCTCGGCGAGCGCGCCGAGGTTGGCGTCGTTGTCCACGGTCACGGGCGCGCCGAGCTCGGCCTCCAGGACCTCGGGCACCACGACGCCGTCCCAGCCGCGCATCATGCCGACCGTCGCGATGCGCCCCGCGCGCACGTCCACGGGCGCGGGCACGCCGACACCGACGGCGAGGAGCTCGTCGGGGGCGGCGTCGACGGACGCGACCATCTCCTCGACGAGCAGGGCGGCGCGCTGCAGCCCGGTGTCCGCGCGGTGGTCGGGGGCCAGGGGCATGCGCTGGTCCGCGAGGACGCGCATGGACGCGTCGGCGAGCGCGACGCGCATGGACCGTGTGCCGAAGTGGACGCCGGCGACGAGCCCGAGGTTGCGCGCGAGCGTGACCTGGAGCGCGCGGCGGCCGCTGCGCGTGGACGGCGAGGTGTGCAGCACGCCCGCACCGGTGAGCTCCTTGACGATGTTGGAGACGGTGGCCGGGGACAGCCCGGTGACGCCGGCCAGCTCGATCTGCGTGAGGGAGCCACGCTGCTGGACGGCGCTCACGATCCGAGCTCGGTTGGCCTCACGCAGTGAAGTCTGCGAGCCCGGGGTCACCCGGTCAGCGCGCACGCAGGTCAGGATACCGCCGGGGCACCCCCGTCCAGGTGGGACAGGCCGGGTCGTGGACGCTGAGCCGATCTTCTGAACGAACTGGACAGCGCTGTCACCCTACGTCAGACTCGGCAGAACCGCTGGTTGCGTGCAGGACGTGACGCGAAGATCACGATTCAGCGACGCTTGCGTTCATTTCTTGACATCAAGCGGCAGCGGGTCGTTGTATGGGCAGCGGGTTCGAGGGCGCGCCGGTGCGCCCGGCCGACGAGACGTGGTCGTCTCGACGGTCCCCCACGACCGAAGAAGGCGTAGGGAAATCACGATGCGAATCGATCGCAGGACGAGCGCGACGGTGGCGACGGCCGCCCTCGTGGGTCTCGCACTCGCCGCGTGCAGCGGCGGTGGTTCCGGTGACGGGGGTACCGGCGACGGAGGCGCTTCGGGGGGCGGCGACGAGGTCGAGGTCTTCACCTGGTGGGCCGCGGGCTCCGAGAAGGCGGGTCTCGACGCGCTGGTCGGCGTGTTCAACGAGCAGCACCCCGACGTGGAGTTCATCAACGGCGCGGTCGCCGGCGGCGCCGGCTCGGCCGCGAAGGACCTCCTCCAGTCCCGCCTGCAGGCGCAGGACCCGCCGGACACGTTCCAGGCGCACGCCGGTGCCGAGCTGCAGGACTACATCGACGCCGCGCAGATCGAGGACGTCTCGTCGCTGTACGACGAGTTCGGCCTCAACGACGTCTTCCCGGCCGACCTCGTCGACCGCCTCAAGTCCGACGACGGCGCGATCTACTCGATCCCGTCGAACATCCACCGCGCGAACGTCGTGTGGGCCAACCCGACGGTCCTCGAGGCCAACGGCGTCGACCCGGCCGCGACCTACGCGGACCTCGACGCCTGGATGGCGGACCTCGACAAGCTCAAGGCCGCGGGCGTCACGCCGCTGTCGGTCGCGACCACGTGGACCCAGGTCAACCTGCTCGAGACCGTGCTCCTCGCGGACCTCGGCGCCGAGGGCTACAACGGCCTGTGGGACGGCTCGACCGACTGGGAGGGCGCCGACGTCACAGCCGCCCTCGAGGACTTCGAGAAGCTCATGAGCTACACCAACACGGACCGTGACGGGCTCGACTGGCCCGAGGCGACCCAGATGGTGATCGACGGCAACGCCGCGTTCAACGTCATGGGCGACTGGGCCGTCGCGGCGTTCGAGGAGCAGGGCAAGACGCTCGGCACCGACTTCACCGCGTTCCCCGTCCCGGGCACGGACGGCGTGTTCGACTTCCTCGCCGACTCGTTCACCCTCCCGGTGGGCGCGCCGCACCCCGACGGCGCCAAGGCGTGGCTCGAGACCGTCGGCTCGCTCGAGGGCCAGGTCGCGTTCAACAAGGCCAAGGGCTCCATCCCGGCGCGCACCGACGCCGACCCGAAGGAGTTCTCGGAGTACCAGCAGACGGCGATCGAGTCGTTCGGCAACGACACGATCGTGTCCTCGCTCGCGCACGGCGCCGCCGCCCCGGTCGCGACGCTGAACGCGATCTCCGACGCGACGAGCAAGTTCACGTCCGGTGGGTCCGACCTCGCGACCTACCAGTCCGAGCTCGCTTCCGCCGCACAGGGCTGACACCGCTCCACCGGAGCCGCCGCGCGTCGTCGGGAACCCTCCCGACGGCGCGCGGCGGACCCGCGCGACCGGAACGCGTCCCCGGGACGCCGGTCGCCCTCGCGCGCCGCGTCCCACACCCACGACCGGGAAGACCCACCATGCTCAAGTCACTGCGACGAGCCGGCCCAGCGCTGCTGATGCTCACCCCCTCGCTGATCCTCGTCGGTGTGTTCGTGTACGGACTCATCGGCGCGAACTTCAGGACGTCGATCACGGACAACCACACCGCGGCGCAGGCCACCGGCCAGAAGCCGTCCGTGGTCGTCTGGTTCCAGAACTACACCGACCTGCTCGGCAGCGAGGCGTTCCAGCACTCGCTGAAGAACCTCGTCCTCTACACCGTCGTCTTCCTCGTCGGGACGCTCGTCATGGGCTTCCTGTGGGCCTGGATGCTGGACAAGCCCGTCAAGGGGGAGGGGATCTTCCGCTCGGTCTACCTGTTCCCCATGGCCGTGTCGTTCGTCGCCTCCGGTGTCGTGTGGCGGTGGCTGCTCAACTCGAACCAGGACGAGCAGGCCAGCGGCCTCAACCGGCTGTTCCAGATCGTCGGCCTCGACTTCCTGCAGAACAACTGGTGGAACAACGTCACGTGGGGCATCACAGCCATCGCGATCCCTGCCATCTGGCAGCTCTCGGGCTACGTGATGGCGCTCTTCCTGGCCGGGTTCCGCGGCATCCCCGACGAGCTCCGGGAGGCCGCCCGCATGGACGGCGCGAGCGAGTGGAAGCTGTACCGCCACGTGCTCTTCCCGCAGCTCTCGCCCATCGCGCTGTCGGCGCTCATCATCATCGGCCACATGTCGCTCAAGGCGTTCGACCTCATCATGTCGATCTCGAAGCCGGCGAACTACCAGACCAAGGTGCCGGCCGTCGACATGTACGTGTTCAAGTCGAGCTTCGACTACGCCAACGCGGCCGCCGTCGGCTCGATCCTGCTGATCATCGTGGCGGTCATCATCGTGCCCTACCTGATCCACACCAACCGTCAGGAGAAGCGATGACGACCGCCACCACCGAGCCGGTGCCCGCCACGCCGACCGGCACGAGCGGGCGCCCCGTCGACCTCCGCCCCGACGGCGGCAAGGAGCGCTTCTCCGCGGGCCGCACCCTCAAGTACGCGGTCCTGATCCTCTTCCTCGTGATCGTGCTCATCCCGGTCTACGTGCTCTTCGTGACGAGCTTCAAGGGTGCGGGCGACGCCTCGCCCGCGCGCGCGTGGTCCCTCCCCCAGGTCTGGACCACGGAGAACTGGCAGACGGCGTGGACCGCGCTCTCGCCGGCGATCTGGCGCACGGTGCAGATGGTGGTGCCGTCCGCGCTCATCGCCGCGTTCCTCGGGTCGCTCAACGGGTTCGTGCTCTCGCGCTGGTCCTTCAAGGGCGCGAACGTCGTCTTCACGCTCATCCTCTTCGGGATGTTCATCCCCTACCAGGCCGTGATCATCCCGCTCAACCAGCTCGTGCTGGGCCTCGGGATCCCGAGCGGCGTGCCGACGCTGATCCTGCTGCACGTCATCTTCGGCATCCCCATCACGACGCTCATCTTCCGCAACTACTACATGACGGTCCCGCACGAGCTCGTCGAGGCCGCGCGCGTGGACGGCGCGGGGATGCTGCGCACGTACTGGTCGATCATCCTGCCGATCTCGATCCCGAGCTTCGTGGTCGTGCTCATCTGGCAGTTCACGTCGGCGTGGAACGACTTCCTCTTCGCCGTGTTCTTCTCGTCCAGCCAGAACGGCCCCGTGACGCTCGCGCTGAACAACCTGGCGAACGGCGCGCTGCTGCAGAACTACGGCGTCTCCATGGCCGGGGCGCTGTTCGCGTCGCTGCCGACGCTGCTCGTCTACATCG
The DNA here is from genome assembly GCF_055571305.1 of Cellulosimicrobium sp. NPDC030954. Lineage (NCBI taxonomy): Bacteria > Bacillati > Actinomycetota > Actinomycetes > Micrococcales > Promicromonosporaceae > Cellulosimicrobium > Cellulosimicrobium sp. NPDC030954. Next base: position 169,452 of record NZ_JBVIFN010000001.1, on the reverse strand, counting down.
TCCTCGGCAAGTACTTCGTCGGAGGCCTCATGTCCGGCTCGGTCAAGGGCTGACCTCCGGTCGAGCCGAGCTCGCGGGGGGCGGGCGGGACCTGGTCGCACCGGGTCCTGCCCGCCCCTCCGTCGTACCACCGACGAGCGACCCGTCACCGGGCGAAGTCCGCGGCACTCCCTTCATTCCCGGGAGAACCCCGCCTATACTCACTGTCGACAGCGCTGTCAGGTGGCCTCGCGTCACCACGTGCGACGTCGCACCACGAGAGGAACGCACCGCGTGAGCACCCCCCGCCCCGCCTGAGCAGCGCCCCCCGACCCGCGCGGGGGCGCCGGTCGTCCGACCCTGGACCGGCGCTCCCCGCGCGAACCCGCACCACCCCCACCCCGCCCGCACGACCCGCCCGAGCACCAGCACCGTTGCCGCTCGACGACGCCCGGAGGCCCCATGACCCGCCCGCCCGCCCCGCCGCCAGGACGGCGCGCACGACGCCGCGCCACCGCCGCCGTCGCGCTCGCGACCGCCGGAGCCCTGCTGCTCACCCCCGCGGTCGCGCAGGGCGCACCGTCGGCCACGTCCCCCGCGGCCGCCACGGCGGGGATCGACGCCACGCCCGCGTTCGGCGCCCCTGACTCGACGGCCGCCGACTACTACGGTGCGCTGCTGCGCCACACTCGCTGGGTCGAGACCGTCTGGGACTCGTCGGCCGGGGTGTACCAGCTCAAGGACTTCAACTTCGCCGTCGTGCTGGGCAACGCCGTGCTCCTGACCCACGGCGAGTACGACGCCGAGCTCGCGGGCATCCCCGAGGAGACGCTCCGCGCGCACACGCTCGCCACGATCCGCCACTACGCGGCGACCAACCGGTTCGTCGACCCGGCGGGCACCTGGGGCAAGAAGCTGTTCTGGGACTCGACGTTCCAGTCGTACTTCCTCGCGGCCGGGACTCTCCTGTGGGACGAGCTCGACGCGACGACGCAGGCGAACCTCACGACGATCGCGACGAGCCAGTCGAAGTACACGGCCGACCTCGACTTCGGCAAGGACCCGCTCTCGGGCTCCTGGACCGCCGACTGGCCGACGGGCAAGCACGAGGGCGACACCGCGCAGGAGGAGGTCGGCGTCTACACGCAGGCGCTCGCCCCCGGCCTCGCCTGGGCCCCGGACGACCCCGACGCGACGCGGTGGGCCGAGCAGCTCGGCGACTGGGGCCGCAACGCGGCCGGCCAGCCGACGGCCGACCAGAACAACCCGGCCGTCGTCGCGGGCAAGGCCGTCTCGACGAACACCATGCAGACCATCCACGACACGTACCTCGTGGAGAACCACGGGTCGTTCGGCCCGCACTACCAGTCCGACATCTGGCGGTCCGGCGGGCGCAACGCGATCCACTTCCTGCTCCGGGACGAGCCGCTGCCGGAGATCCTCACGCACCAGCCGAACTCGGCGGAGCTGTGGGAGTCGATCAAGCTCGTCATGTCCGACGCGGGCGAGCCGTTCATGCCGATGGTCGCCGACCGCGAGTACCTCTACGGGCGCGACGCGATCCCCATGGCGTTCCTCGGCCAGGTGCTGCGCGACCCCGACGCCGCGCGTGCCGAGGCCAACCTTGCCGCAGCGCTCGAGGACTACCAGTCGTACGCCCCGGTGTACCGGCTCGCGAAGTTCTCGGGCGAGCCCAAGTACGAGCCCGAGGCGCGCGCGGAGATCGCCATCTCCTACCTGCTGCACGTCGAGGCCGCCGAGTCGCCCGAGGGCTCTGTCGAGCCGACGCCGCAGGACGAGTTCTTCGAGCGCCTCGCCGGGGTGCGCGACTTCGGCGCCGGCCCCGGGCTGACGGTCCAGCAGTCCGCGGACGCCTGGGCCGCGGCGTCGAGCCGCAAGGGCTTCGTGAAGTTCCCCTGGGTCCCGGGGCACGACTCGTGGCTCTTCCACGTCTCGGGCTCGACCCCGTACCTCTACCCCAGCACCGGCGCGACCGTCGACGAGCGGCACGTGACGACGTACACCGGGCCGCGCGACGGCTTCGAGGGCACGTCGTCGGTGTTCCGGGTCGGCAGCGGGTACGCGGGCCAGGTCACGCTCCCGACCGGGGCCGCCGTCTACGCGTCGACCGGCGCGGGCACCGAGGACGCGAGCCTGTCCGTCCGCAACCTCGACATGAACGGGTACTCCGGGCTCGACGGGTCGCGCACCTACACGACCGCCGAGGGCGAGACCACCGCGACGCTCCCGGTGACCCGCCCCGCCGACCCGGCGGACGCCAAGGCCGCGCGCGTCGACGACCTCACGTTCGCGCCCGTCACGGCGCGGTACGTGCGGCTCCTCGGGCAGCAGGGCCACCCGCAGTACGGCTACTCGATGTTCGCGTTCCACGCCTACGGCGCGGACGAGGGGTCGGCGACCGACCTCGCGGCCGGCAAGGTCGCGACCGCGTCGAGCGAGGACGTCGGGGGCGGTCGCCAGGCCGCGCGCGTCACGGACGGCAACCCGTCCACGCGGTGGGCCGTCGCGGTCGGCGAGCGCACCCGCCCCGACTCGTGGATCCAGGTCGACCTCGGCGAGGAGACCACCGTCGGCGGCGTCCGGTTCGCCTGGGAGGCGAGCGCCGGCGCGCGCTACCTCGTCCAGACGTCGACCGACGGCGAGACCTGGACGACGGCCACCGCCTACGGCAAGGCCCCGGCGGACGTGAACGTCGCGCGCCTCGACACCGTCGACCTCACCCCGGAGGGCGCGGACGAGCCCGCGCCGGTCACCACGCGCTACGTCCGCGTGCAGGGCGTGCGCGGCGACGCGGCGTACGGCTACTCGCTCTACCACCTGCGCGCGTTCTCCCCGGCGGGCACGGACGTCGCGGCGGGCAAGCCGGCCACCGCGTCGAGCGCCAACGGCTCGAACCCGGCCGGTGCCGTCACCGACGGCTCCGCCACGACCCGCTGGGCCGTCGCGGTCGCGGACCGCACGAAGCCGGACTCCTGGATCCAGGTCGACCTCGGCGCCCCCACCGAGGTCAGCCAGGTCCAGCTCGGCTGGGAGGTCGCCGCAGGCCAGGAGTACCGCGTGCAGACGTCGCTCGACGGCCAGTCGTGGCACGACGCCGCGTCGTTCCGGTACACCGGCGACCAGGTGCTCAGCAGCGACGGTGACTGGCTCAACGTCGAGGGCGAGGCAGGGTTCGTCGTGCGCGGCTCCGACGCGCCGGTGACCGTGTCGCGCGCGACGGACACGCGCCACGTCGTCCGGCTCACGGACGGCGCGACCGGCCCGCGGCTCGTCGAGATGGTCCCGGGCGACGCCGCGGCGACCGCCGCCCAGGCCGGGGCCCACGTACCCACGGCCGCGGACCCGGCGGTGCTCGTGAGCGCCGTCGACGGCTACGTCGTGGCGTTCAACCTCACGGGCGCGGACGTCGCGACGACGCTCACCGTCCCGCACGACGGCGGCGCCGTCCCCGTGTACGCGGGCACGCAGGCTGTCGGCGCCGAGGCCTCGACGCTCGACGTCACCGTCCCCGCGGGCGACGCGGTCGTCCTCGCACCGCGCGCCACGGTCGCCACGCCCGCCGGGCGGGCCCCGGCGGACGTGACGGTCGCCGTCGACGACGCCCGCTCGTTCCGCGTGAGCGGCGACGGGACGCCGGTCGAGCTGCGCCACGCCGAGACGGGCGCGACGCGCACGGTCGGGGCGACGGCGTCGGGCACGCGGGTCACGTTCCGGGACGCGACACCGTTCCCGGTCGCGGACCGCGCGCTGAGCACCCTCACGTTCCCCGCGTCGGTGCTGCCCGAGGGCATGACGTCGCCGTCGCTCGCCGTCGACGGCGACGCCGCCACGGCGTGGGTCCCCGGACCGGACGGCCGCATGGTCACGGACCTGGGCGCGCCGCGCGAGATCGGCACCGTCGTCGCCGCGTGGGAGCGCGGCGGGGCGCCGGAGTCGGTCGTGTCCGTGAGCGACGACGGCCTGACGTTCACCGACGTCGGCACCCTCGGCGCGGGCGACGTGCGCGGCACGCTCGCCGTCGACCGCACGGCGCGGTACGTCGCGCTGAGCACGGCGTGGGCCGACGGCGACCCGGGCCTCACGGCCCTGCGGGTGCTCGCGCCCGGCGCGGCCGACCCGGCGTCGCCGCCGGCGGTCGCCGTCACCGCGACGGCCGAGGTCCGGTGCCTCGCCGGCAAGCCGTACGTCGCGGTGCGGGTCGTGAACGACGACGACACGCGCCTCGACGTCGAGGTCGCCACGCCGTGGGGCTCCAAGAGCTTCCCGGCCGTGGCCCCCGGCAGGAACGCGTACCAGTCGTTCGCCGTCCGCGGCGACGCCGACGGCGAGGTGACGGTCACGGCCGCGGCGTCGGACACCGTCGACGAGCGCGAGACCGTCGCGACGCCGGAGCACGACCGCCCGACCTGCGGCTGACCCACCCCCGCCGAACCCCGGGGGGGGGGGGCCCCCCCCCCCCCCCCCGGGGGGGGGGGGGGGGGCGGGGGGGGGCGGGGGGGGGGGGGGGGGGGGGGGGGGGGGGGGGGGGGGGGGGGGGGTCC
>NZ_JBVIFN010000001.1:0-164905 GCF_055571305.1 Cellulosimicrobium sp. NPDC030954 | reverse complement strand
GCGCCTCCGCGCGCCGCCGCGTCCACCCCCCCCCCCCCCCGCGGCCCCACCCCCCCCCCCCCCCGGGGGGCTCGCCCCCACCCAACCACGGGTGGGGAGCGACCCCGGGTTCGGCACGTCCGGACGGCACGTGGACCGAGGTCGGGACCTTCGACCGGTCCGGCGCACCGGGCGGCGGCGCTACGTTCGAGGTCCTGGCAGCGCGGCGGGCGAACACCCACTCGTCGGACTGCCGGGCCGTCGTGCGTCGGAAGGAGCCGCCGATGACCCGCCCCGGCCTCGTGGTCGCCGGACTGAACCGGTTGTCCGTCACGGACTGGCCCGGGCGGCGGGTGGCGACGGTCCTCACCCAGGGCTGCCCGTGGCACTGCGGGTACTGCCACCACCCCGGCCTGTGCGCGGTCGCCGCGCACGGCGCACCACCGCCCGGGGACACGGTCCCGTGGTCGGAGGTCGTCGCGTTCCTCGGCCCGCGCCGTCGCCTCCTCGACGGCGTCGTCTTCTCGGGCGGCGAGCCGACGCTCCACCCCGGCCTGCTCGGCGCGATCGACGACGTGCGCGGCCTCGGCCTCGACGTCGGGCTGCACACCGCCGGCCCCTGGCCGGCGCGGCTCGCGCGGCTCCTGCCGTTCGTGGACTGGGTGGGCCTCGACATCAAGCACCTGCCGTCGCGCTACCCCGTCGTCACCGGGACGATCCCGTCCGGGCGCCGCGCGTTCGAGGCGCTGACCGTGCTGCTGCGCTCCGGCGTCGACCACGAGGTGCGCACCACGGTCGACCCGAGCGTGCACTCGCGCACCGAGCTCCTCGCGCTCGGCACGCACCTGCGCCGCCTCGGGGTGCGCGAGTGGGTGCTCCAGGAGGCCGTGCCCGACGGCGCGTCCGCCGCATGGACCCGCGCGCTCGCGGGCCGCCGGCTCGCCGACGTGCTCGACGAGACCGACCTCGCCTGGGCACGACGCCGGTCGGCCGCCTGACGGAGGGGTCAGTAGGTCGTCGGTCGAGCGTCAGGCCGGGCGGACGGGCTGGCGCAGCACCGTGCGGAGCCGCGTCGGGTCCGTGCGTCGCACGTCGCTCAGGTAGATCTCGTGGGGCGGCCCGGCGAAGGTGAGCCCTCGGGCGGCGCGGACGGGGCTGGCGCGCCCGTCGTGCGCCTGGTATCCACACGGTGTGACGCCCTCGCCGCCCCCGTACCCGCCACAGGACCCCCGCGCCGCGTACCCGCCCGCCCGCCCCGCGCAGGCGCCTCCCCCGCCGGGCCACCCCGGCGCTCCGTACGGCGGCTACCCGCCCGTCCCCCGGCTCCCGCCGGCGGCGTTCACCGCCGGGTACCGCCGGACGGCGTGGGCGCTGATCTGGGTGCCCGTCGCGCTCATGGTCACCGCCGGCGTGCTGAGCGTCGTCCTGCTCGCGTACGCGGACGCGGACCCGGTGAACAACTCCGGCGCCGGGTACCTGGCGCTCCTCCTCTGGGGGGTCATGCTCGTCGGCGGTCCGCTCCTGCTCGGCGCGTTCATCCCGGGATGCGTGATGCTGTCCCGGTCGAGCTCGGCCCGCGCCGTCCTGCGGGCAGCGGGGCACCGGCCCCCGGCCTGACGCACGACACCTCGCCGCCTCCCTCGGTGGGGCGACGGGTGACGGGTGACGGGCTCAGGCTCCGCGGCGCGCGAGGTCGGGCTCGACGGGCGCGGCCGGGCGCAGCGGCGTCACGTAGTCGACGACGGCCCGCACGACCTCGGGGTCGCGCAGCAGCCGGTGGTGCCCGAGCCCTTCCGTCGTGAGGAGCTCGCCCTCGGGCCAGGCCGCGGCGAGCGCGGCCCCGACGGGGTAGGGGACCTCCTTGTCCGCGCGGTCGTGCACGACGAGCGCGGGCGGGACCGGGTGGGTGCGCAGGGTCTCGCGCACGTCCAGCTCGGCCAGCGGGCGACCGGCGACGTCGGAGAGCAGGCCTTGGAGCAGCTCCCGGGTCCGTCGCGAGAGCCGGAGCAGGTCGGCGAACCCGTCGAGCTCGCCCAGCACGTCGGCGATCGCGGCGACGAGCACCAGCCGACCGGCGGGCAGCCCGTCGCGGACCGCGAGCACGGTCGTCGCGGTGCCGAGCGAGTGCGAGACGACCGCCGCGGGTTCGCCGTGCGCCCGGACCACCGTCGCGAGCGCGTCCGCGAGCTCGGGCATGGTGCTGCGCCGCCACCCGAGGCTGCCGGGGCCGGAGTCGCCGTGGCTCGGCGCGTCGAAGGCGACGACCCGGTAGCCGGCCGCCCGGAGCGGCTCGACGAACGCGCCGAGCTGGCCGCGCCACCCGCCCCACCCGTGGGCCAGGTAGACGACGCCGACCTCGGCCGGTACGCGGGTCCCCGCCGGCTCGCCGGCAGGGCTCGCCTGCCCCTCGCCACCGGTCGCGGCCGCGGCCGCCGCCCACGTCTCGACGACGACCCGCGACCCGGCGTCCGTCGTCACCGTGGTGAGCTCGCCCGGGGCGGAGCGGCCGTCGCGGCGCCGACCGGCGCCGTCGGGCGGGGTGCACCAGAGGTCGAGCGCGAGACGCGCGGCCCGACGCGGGGACACCGCCTGGAGGCCGGCGAGGCGCGCGCGGACGACCGCGAGCTGCAGGGCGGCCTTGCGCCGTCGCGCGGCTCGGCGACGGTCGGCACGAACGGTCGTGCTTTTCTTCGAGCCTGGGACGCCCACGGCGGTTCCTCTCGGTCGGTGGTGCAGACGGCTGCGGTCAGCGGACAGGGACCGGCGCGGTCGTGCGCGCCGCGTCGAGCAGGGCCTCGAACGCGCGCCGGGCGCGCTCCTCGGCCAGCGGGTCGGCCATGAGGACGTGCGCGTGGTTCACCCCGAGCATGACGCCGTAGAGGTCGGAGGCGAACTGCTCCGGGTCCGCGTCGGCGCGGAACCCGCCCTCCGCGACGCACGTGCGGAAGACCTGCGCGACGGCGTCGCAGAGGTCACGGTGGTCGCGCACGAGCTGGTCCCGGACGAGACCCTGCTGCGCGGAGAGCTCGGTCGCCGCCTTGACGAACAGGCAGCCGCCGGGGTCCTGGCGCAGGTCGCACGCGAGCCACCCCTCGAACAGCGCCCGCATCCGCGGCTCGCCGCGGGGGGTGCGCAGCGCGGGGGCGACCACGGTGTCGATGAACTCGGCCCGCGCCTGGCCGAGGACGGCGAGCTGGAGCGACTCCTTGGAGCGGAAGTGCGCGTACAGGCCGGACTTCGACATGCCCGTGGCCGACGCGAGCTCGCCGATCGTGAGACCGGTCAGCCCGACGCGGTACGCGGCCTCCACGCCACGGTGCAGGATCGCCTGCCGCGTCTCGTCGCCCTTGGTCACCTCCCGACCGTAGCACGGTCGTGCTGAAATCTGCCGGTTCGCGACCGACGGACCGTGACCCCGGGCCGAGGGCTGGCCGTGCGGCCCGGGGTCACGGCGGTCCCACCGCCGCTCAGGCGGGCGCGGGCGACTCCGTGACGAGCGGGTACACGCCGTTCTCGTCGTGGACCTCTCGCCCCGTCACGGGCGGGTTGAAGACGCAGACGCACCGGATCTCCGTCCGCGGCCGGACGACGTGCTTGTCGTGGTCGTTCAGCAGGTACAGCGTGCCCGGAGCGAGCGGGTGCACCGTGCCGGTGCCGAGGTCCTCGATCTCGCCCTCGCCGGACGTGATGAACACGGCCTCGACGTGGTTGGCGTACCAGAACGTGCTCTCGGTGCCGGCGTACAGCGTGGTCTCGTGCACCGAGAACCCGACGCCCTCCTTCGCGAGCACGATGCGCCTGCTGCGCCAGTTCTCGCTGTGGACGTCGGCCTCGGTGCCGGTGATCTCGTCGAGCGTGCGGACGATCATGGGGTGTTCCTCCAGGTCGGATTCGGGGCAGGTCGGTCGGCGCTCCGGCACCGGGCGCGAGGACCGGCCCGGCGCGGGGGGCGGCTCAGCGCAGGACGGCGGCCAGCGCGTCGTCCAGCACGTCGAGCCCGCGACGCAGCTCGGCGTCCGTGAGCGTCAGCGGCGGGAGGAGCTTGACGACCTCGCCCGACGGCCCGGACGTCTCCACGAGCAGGCCGCGCGCGAACGCCTCCGCGCACACCCTGGCGGCCAGGTCGCCGTCGGGCAGCTGCACGCCGCGCGCGAGGCCGCGGCCCTTGGAGACGAGCGCGTGGTCGGGGTAGCGCGCGACGACCGAGTTCAGGTGCGCCTCCACCAGGGCGCCCTTGGCGAGCGTCGAGCGCTCGAGCGCGTCGTCCGACCAGTACGTGCGGATCGCCTCCGCCGCCGTCGCGAACGCCGGCGCGAACCCCCGGAAGGTGCCGTTGTGCTCGCCCGGCTCCCACACGTCGAGCTCCGGGCGGATGAGCGTGAGCGCCATCGGCAGGCCGTAGCCCGAGATCGACTTGGACAGGCAGACGATGTCCGGGACGATGCCGGCGTCCTCGAACGAGAAGAACCCGCCAGTGCGCCCGCAGCCCATCTGGATGTCGTCGACGATGAGGAGGATCCCGTGCCGCGAGCACAGGTCGGCCAGCCCGCGCAGCCACTCCGCGCGCGCCGCGTTGATGCCGCCCTCCCCCTGGACCGTCTCGACGATGACCGCGGCGGGCTCGTTGAGCCCGCTCCCGCCGTCCGCGAGCAGCCGCTCCAGGTACACGAAGTCCGGGACGTCCCCGTCGAAGTAGTCGTCGTACGGCATCGGGGTCGCGTGCACGAGCGGGACCCCCGCCCCTCCGCGCTTCATCGAGCTGCCCGTGACGGACAGCGCGCCCAGCGTCATCCCGTGGAACGCGTTGGTGAACGTGATGACGGACTCCCGCCCCGTGACCTTGCGGGCGAGCTTCAGCGCGGCCTCCACGGCGTTCGCGCCGCCCGGGCCGGGGAACACGACCTTGTGGTCGAGGCCGCGCGGACGCAGGATCCGGTCGTGGAACGTCTCGAGGAAGTCGCGGCGCGCCGTCGTGAGCATGTCGAGCGAGTGGACCATGCGGTCGTCGGCCAGGTAGTCGAGCAGCACCCGCTTGAGCCGGGGCTCGTTGTGGCCGTAGTTCAGCGACCCGGCCCCCGCGAAGAAGTCGAGGTACTCGGTGCCGTCCTCGGCGCGGACGGTCGCACCGACCGCACGGTCGAACACGGCGGGCCAGGCGCGCGAGTAGCTGCGCACGCCGGACTCCAGGGCCGTGAAGCCCGTCGGGTCGTCGGCGGCGTACGCCTCGGGAGCAGGGACGGTCGAGATCGTCACGAAGGACTCTCCTTGGGATGGTGCGCTCGGGTGCGTGAGAGTGCGAGGGGCTACGGCGTCACCCGTGCGCCGGACCGGCGTAGCCCACGTCCTGCGCCGGCTCCCGCCGGCCAGGGGCTCAGCGGGCGTGCACGCCCTCGATGACGAGCATCGGCTCGTCGACGTGCGCGTCGGGGAACTGGTCCGCGGTGAACAGCGGTCGCGTCGTGATCGTCGCCCCACGCCGGGCGGCCCAGCGCACGAACAGCGCGCGCGAGGCGACGTTGTCCTGCGCGACGGTCGTGATCACGGAGACGACGTCGGGCGACGCGTCGACGACCGCGTCGAGGAGCTGGCCCGCGACACCCTGCCCCCGACGCTCCTCGGCCACGGCGACCTGCCAGACGAACAGCCGGGACGCGTCATCGGGGAGCAGGTAGCCGGAGACGAACCCGACCACCTCCTCGTCGACCACGGCGACGCGGCACGTGTCGGCGAAGTGCTGCGCGAGGAGGAGGTACGCGTACGACGAGTTCAGGTCGAGCTCGCCGGAGTCACGGGCGACGCGCCACATGGCCGCGCCGTCGTCCGGCGCGGGACGGCGCACGGCGGCCCGCCGCACCCCCGTGCGGGGCGGGGCCGACGGCGGCGCGTCGGCGGCGTTCGAGGTCGAAGGGTCGGTGGGCGCGGCGTTCGTCGTCGTGTCCATACCGTCGACGACCCTAGGCCTGTTCTCGATCAGATTGCACCTCTGCATGACCGATCGCGCGCACTCTCGGGAGCCGGATCACACCCGAGAGCCGCAGAATCACGCGGAAGGCAGGTTCTGGTCAGCAGTCGGTGGTCGCGGTGCTCCACGTCTCTGTGGGTGAGACACCCGGGGAACGAGCGTCGGCGGGACCCCGTCGGCGCGGCGACGCGCGGGCACCCGGGCGGAGGGCAGGTCGGCGCGGCACGTGGGCTCGGCCCAGGAACGACGAAGCCCCGGAACCACACATGGTTCCGGGGCTTCTGCGGTGCGCCCGAAGGGATTCGAACCCCCAACCTTCTGATCCGTAGTCAGATGCTCTATCCGTTGAGCTACGGGCGCCGGTCATGCTCGGCCGCTGATCGCTCACCGGCCGTCGAGAACACTACCGTGTCCCCGCCCCGAACCCAAACCGATCCGCCCCCGGACGGCGCGAGGTGACGGACGCCACGCCGTCCGACCCTCGCCGCACGCGGCGCGCCGGACGGTCCCCCCAGGGTGGGACCCGCACGGGACGACGTCCCGTCCCCAGCCCGACGCGGCGGCACCCGCCGCCGTCGGACGATCGGTCCATGACGTTCACCGGCCCCTCCTCCGCCCCCGGCGGCTCGCCCCTCGTCGCGAGCGCGCTCACCAAGGTCTACGGCTCCGCCCAGACCGCGACGCACGCCCTCGCGGGCGTGAACCTCACGGTCCACCCGGGCGAGTCGCTCGCGATCATGGGCCCCTCGGGCTCCGGCAAGACGACGCTCCTGCACGTCCTCGCGGGCATCATCACCCCGACGTCCGGCTCGGTGTCGTGGCGCGGCGAGGACGTCACGACCCTCTCCGAGGCCCGCCGCACCGTCCTGCGGCGCCAGGACTTCGGCTTCGTCTTCCAGTCGGGCCAGCTCCTGCCGGAGCTGCCCGCGGTCGAGAACGCCGCGCTGCCGCTCATGCTCGCGGGCACGGCGCGCACGGAAGCCACGGCCGTCGCCGCCCGGTGGCTCGCGCACCTCGGCCTCGCCGGGATGGAGCAGCGGCGCCCGGGCGAGCTGTCCGGCGGCCAGGCCCAGCGCGTCGCGATCGCGCGCGCGCTCGTCGGGTCGCCCGGCGTCGTGTTCGCCGACGAGCCGACGGGCGCGCTCGACCAGTCGACCGGCGCCGAGGTCCTCGACATCCTCACGCGCGCCACCCGCGATTCCGGCGCCGCGCTCGTCGTCGTCACGCACGACGCGGGCGTCGCGCGCCACTGCACCCGCACCGTGACCATGCGCGACGGCCGCATCTCCGGCGAGTTCTTCGCGCCCGGGGCCCAGCCCGCGCCCGCCGCGCCCGCCGCACCGAGCCAGGACAGCGCACGATGAGGACCGTCGACCTCTGGTGGCTCCTGCGCCGTCGCAGCGCCGACGAGCGCGACCCGCAGGGCCTGACGAACGTGCTCGCGATCATCGCGTTCGCGGTCACCACGGCGATCCTGCTCGTCGTCATGGGCGGCTTCCACGCGTTCCTCCTGCGCGCCGGCGGCGTCGACGGCATGCGTGAGGGCATGGACTCGGCCATCACCCCGTACGCGACCCAGTACCCGCTCCTCGCGGGCGTCGCGTCCCTCCTGCTGCTCATCCCGCTCGTGACGCTCGGCGCCGCGGCCGCGCGCCTCGCCGTCGCCCGTCGTGACGCCCGCCTCGCGGCGCTGCGCCTCGCGGGCGCGACGACGGGCCAGGTCACCACGCTCACCGCCCTCGACGCGGCCGCGCAGGCGGTGATCGGGGCGCTCGTCGGGCTGGTCGGGTACGGGGCGCTGCTGCCGCTCGTCGCCCAGCTCCGCTTCCAGGGCCGCACGTTCGACCTCGGCGAGCTCTGGGTCGGGGTCCCGGCCCTCCTCGGGGCGGTCGTCCTCGTGGTCGCCGTCGCGCTCGTGTCCGCGCTCGTCAGCCTGCGCCGCGTGGCGATCACCCCGCTGGGCGTCGCGGCCCGCGTGACGCCCCCGGGGCTCAAGGCCGTCCGGCTGCTGTCGATGGGCGTCGCGTTCGTCGCGCTCGTCGTCGCGACGAACCTGTCCTTCGGGTCCGTGGCGGTCGTCCTCACCGTCCTGACGGTCATCCTGCTGGTCGGCTTCGCGACCGTGAACGTCGTCGGGCCGTTCGTCATCTGGCTCGTCGGCAAGATGACGGCCGGCGGCGCCCGCCGCGTGCCGACGCTGCTCGCGGGGAGGCGGATCGTCGACAACCCGAAGACCGCGTGGCGCTCCGTCGGCGGGGTCGCCCTCGCGACGTTCATCGCCGGGCTGACGAGCATCTTCGCGCTCCTGGAGCCGGGCATGGGCGCGGACCCGGACGAGGTGCAGTACCTCACCGACATGAAGACCGGCGGGTTCCTCACCCTGGCCATCGCGGGCGTGCTCGCCGCGGTCTCGACCGGCGTCATGCAGGCCGGCCGCGTGATCGACCAGCGCAACGAGTACCGCACGCTCGTCCTGTCCGGGACGGACCTGCGCACGCTCGACCAGGCCCGGTTCCGCGAGACGCTCGTCCCGCTCGTCGTGAGCGTCGGCGTGGCGACGTTCGCCGCGCTGCTGTTCATGGTCCCCGTGATCGGGCTCAACGCGTTCGCCAACGTCGAGGTCGTCGTCCAGTTCCTGCTGTGCGTCGCGGCCGCGTCGGCCCTCGTGCTCGCCGGGGCCGGGGCGTCCCGGTTCGTGGTGCGGTCCGCGCTCGCGACGTCGGGCAGCGCGTAGCCGCCCCGGACTCGTCAGCGCCCCGCCGGTCCCCCGACCCGTGGGGCGCTGGCGGCTCTGCGTCGGGCAACAGGAGTCGGGCAACAGAAAAGGCCCCGGGCGCTCGGCAGCCGGGACCTTCCTGAGCGGAGACGGAGGGATTTGAACCCTCGAACGGATTGCTCCGTTACCACCTTAGCAGGGTGGCGCACTAGACCTGACTATGCGACGTCTCCTCGCAGGCTCGTCGGAGAGCCTGCGTCGCCCAGGGTACAAGGGCGTCGCCGCGAGACCAAACCGCCGAGCCTGACGGGTCGCGCCGCGCCGCCGTCCGGACGCCTACCGCTCGAAGGTCCACTCCCGGTCGGTGAGCATCCGGGCCACGGCGAGCCCGATCGCGAGCGCGACGATCACCAGCCCGGCCTCGACGGCGTAGGCGAGCGCCTGCGCCGTCGCCCCGGTGTTGAACTCGTACACCGCCCGGTACGCGGTGACGCCAGGGACCATGATGACGACCGCCGGCACGGACACCGTGATGCGCGGGACGCGCAGCGCCGGGGCGACCGTGGCGGCGAGCAGTCCCACGAGCAGCGCGGCCGCCGCCGCGGCCGCCTGCGGGACGACGTCGGCGTCCACGAGGAGCAGGCGCCCCACGTTCGCGACCATCCCGATCGACGCGGCCCCGAGCGCCATCGCCCACGGGCTGTTGAACATGAGGGCGAACCCGAGCACCCCGAGGAAGCTCGCGACGCTCCGCAGTCCCAGGAACAGCGGCTCCGCCAGGCCCGGCGGAGGCACCGGGTCCGGGGCGAGGCCCGCCGCGGCCGACACGCCCCACACGGCCAGGGCGGCCGACGCGAGGATCATGAGCGCGTACGTCACGCGGGCGACCCCCGCCGAGAAGTCGAGCTTCGCGAGGTCGAGCGCGCCCGTGACGAGCGCGAACCCCGGCACGAGGAAGAGCACCGCGGAGACGTACCCGGCCTCGTGCCCGCCGTCGACGCCCGCGAGCGCCGACAGCGCCAGGACGAGGACCAGGTAGGCGATGCTCGCGACCGCCGCGGCGAGCATCGTCACGCCGAACTGGTTGATCCCCCGGTGCAGCATCGCCCGGCGCACCGCCTGCCCGAGCGCCGCCGCGACGAGCACCGCGCCGCACTCGACGAGACCGCCGTTGTTGAGGAACGCGAAGGCCGCGCAGGCGATCCCCGCCCAGAGGGCGTTGAGCAGCGCGCCGTACAGCGGTGGCCGGCGCGCGATCCGGTCGAGCTCCGCCTCGACGGTGCCGAGGTCGGCGCCCGCCGGGAGGGCCGCGGAGAACCGCTCGAGCTGCGCCAGGCGGTCGGCGTTGATCCCGATCGACCGGACCTCGGTGAGCTCGGTGCGGAAGATCGGGCCCCGGTACGACGTCGCGGTGATCTCCGTGAGCGTCACGTGGGCGGCGATGTGGTCGAGCCCCAGCGCCCGCGCCGCACGGGTCATGTGCGACTTCACGCGGTAGCTGCCCGTCCCGGCGGAGAGCGCGAGGCGGCCGATCCGCAGCACGGTGCCCGACCGGCGGATGAGGTCGACGGGCTCGAGACCGGCTTCGTCGGCCGGGGAGGGCTCAGGCGTCACGAGGCCATGATCCCGTAGGTCCGTCCGCGCGGCACTCGCCGAAGGTCCCGGTCCCCGGTGCCCAGGGGCCGGACGCCGGACGTCCGCGGTCCGCCCGGCCCGGGCCCGGTCAGGAGCGTCGCACCCGCCGGACGGCGAGGAGGATCTGGTCGCGCGCGCACCGCCCGGACGCACGTCGGGCCGGGTCCGGAGCACGGCTCCGGGCCCGGCCCGACGACCTGCGGAGGGCGAGGGATTCGAACCCCCGGTGCGTTGCCGCACAACGGTTTTCAAGACCGTCACATTAGGCCGCTCTGTCAGCCCTCCCGGCGAGCCATTGTGGCACGCCCGGCCCGCGCACGACGACGGCGGGCCGCCCCGTGGAGGGCGGCCCGCCGTCGGCGGTGGTACGGGGATCGCGGAGGTCAGGCCGCCCCGCGGAGCTGACGCATCGCGAGCTGGACGAGCGCGATGAGCGTCTGCTTGGTGGCAGCCCGCGACCGCGCGTCCGTGTAGAGCATCGGCACGTGCGCGGGGATCTGGAGCGCCTCGCGCACGTCCTCGAGCTTGTGCTTGGCCACGCCGTCGAAGCAGTTCACGCCGACGACGAACGGGATGTTGCGCGACTCGAAGTAGTCGATCGCCGGGAAGCACTGCTCGAGGCGGTCGGTGTCCACGAGCACGACGGCACCGATGGCGCCGCGCACCAGGTCGTCCCACATGAAGAGGAAGCGGTCCTGGCCCGGCGTGCCGAACAGGTACAGCCACAGGTTGCCCGGGAGGGACACGCGACCGAAGTCCATCGCGACGGTCGTCGTCGTCTTGCGGTCGGACACGCCGCCCGCGTCGTCGACGCCCACCGAGTGCTCCGTCATCGCAGCCTCGGTGTTGAGCGGCTCGACGTCGGAGATCGACCCGATGAACGTCGTCTTGCCGACGGCGAACCCGCCCGCGACCACGATCTTGACGACCGTCGGCGCCGTCCGTGCCGCTGCCGGGGCACCGGCGGGCTGCGCTGTCGCCGGTGGCTGCGCGGCCGCGGGAGCCTGCGCTGCCGAGGGCTGCGCCGGCGCGACGGACGGGGCGGGCTGTGCCGGGGCCACGGGCTGCGCGGCGGCGACGGGCTGCGGCGCGGTGCGCGGCTGAGCCGCAGCCTGGGCGACCGGCGCTGCCACCGCGGCCGGCGTCGCCGGCGCGGCGGAGACGGACGGTGCCGTCGGCGCGGGCTGCGCCACGGGTGCCGACGGCGCGACCGGACGCGCCGGGGCGGACGCCGCCGGCGCCTGCGTCGGCACGCCGGCGGGCGCGCTCACCGGAGCCCACGCGGTCTGACGGACGGCCGCCTGGCCACCGGGCACACCCCCGATCACCCCGGACGGCTGCCCGGCCTGCGGCGCGCTGCCCGAGCCGTCAGAGGGTGGAAATGCCATTGAGAACACTCTCCAAGACGCTCAGGGACAGACCCGAGTGGTTGCTGCCATGACCCGTGTGGACGTTGAGCGGGGTCGACGTGTGGACGGTGATGTAGTTGTCCTCCTGCAGGTCCGCGACGAGCACCTTCGTCACGCCGAGCGGCAGGCGCAGGAGCGCGGAGAGCTCGGCGATCGAGACGTACGTGTGCGCGGCGTGCTGGAGGATCGAGCGCTTCTCGGGCGGGAGCCCGAAGCTGTTCACGGCGCCCGGCATGACCTCGACGAGCGCCTCGAGCGGGAGGTCGGACGTGGCGGAGCGCACACGACCGCCCGTGACCGCGTACGGGCGGACCGTCGCCGCCTCGTACCCGTCGTGTGCTCCCATGCTGCCGAAAGGTACGTTCGTCATCGCTCAGTCCTCATCCCACCGGGGCTCGCGTCGCGCCGTCGACGGGAAGGCTACCCCGCATCTCCGAGATGAGCTGCGGCGTCAGGGTCGCCTCGGTGCGGGAGACCAGGAGCGCCATCTCGTAGCCGATGAGGCCGATGTCGCAGTTCGCCTCCGCCACGACGCCCAGGACGGACCCGTTCGAGACGTTCATCAGGAACAGGAAGCCGTTGTCCATCTCGATGATGGCCTGCCGGACGTTCCCTCCGTTGAGCTGTCGGGCCGCCCCGCGGGTCAGGCTCGACATGCCGGAGACGATCGCCGCGAGCTGGTCACCGCTCGTGCGGTCGAGCTGGTCCGACATGGCCATGAGCAGGCCGTCCGCCGACACCACGAGCGTGTGCCGGCTGCCCGGGACCGTCCGCACGAAGTTGTCGAGCAGCCACCCGAAGTTGGTTGCCTCGGTGCTGAGCGCGTTCACTCTTCCTCCTCGTCAGTTGCCGCAGACGGCATGTCGTCACCGCGCCTGCGGCGCTGAATCAGGGACATAATCCATGGCCTGGGGGCTCCAGGTCGAACTCGTCTCGTCCTGGCCCTCGACCCGGCCCCGGGCCGTGGCCGACTGGAAGGCCGACAGACGGGCCCGGAGCTGCTCCGGGTCACGGTCGATCCGGGCCGTGAAGCGGTCGACGTAGCCCTCCCGGTCCTCGCCGCGCGCGCGCCGGGTCAGGCCCGACGCCGTCGTGCCGTCGACCGTGAGGGGCTGGTAGATACCGTCGTTCGGGTCCGCCAAGGTCGCTTCCTGGAAGTCGGTGCTGCCCTGCAGCAGGGTGGACATCTCCTCGTACAGCACCGCGGACGCCATCCAGTCCGACCGCGCCTCGACCGAGTCGGTGATGTACCCGGGCTCCAGCGGCTCGATCGCGTCGCCCACCTGTCGCCGGACGAGCGGCGTCGGCGGACCGTACCCCGCCGCGGCCGGGCTCGGCGCGGGCTCGGGAGCCGTGTACGACGGCTCCGGCGCCACGTAGCCGCCAGCGGCCGGCACGTCCTGGACCGGGGCGAGCGTGCGCGTCTCCTGCACCGGGGCGACGGGCGCCTCCGGGGCGAACGCCGACGCGTTCGCGGCGGCCGCGGGCTGACCTGTTCGCGGGGCGAACGCCGACGACCGTGCGGGGGCCTGGGCCTCCTGCGGCGGGGGCGTCGGTGCGGCGGCCGGAGGGGCCGCGACCGGGGCGGCCGCGAGGGCGGACGCGGGCACCGGGGCAGGAGCCTCCGGGGTCGGGGCCGGGGCTGCGACCGGGGGCGCTCCCACCGGGCGCGAGGCCAGGGCCTCCGGGGACGGCCCGGCCGGGCGCGCCTGCGGCGTCGCCGTCGTCCGGGGACGCCGGCCGAAGAGCCCCCGCTTGCGCGCCTGGCTCTCGCGCAGCGAGCGGCGCGTCGGCAGGTCGGCCATCAGCTCCTCGAAGCGCGGGAGCGCCTCGAAGGTGAGCTCCGCGGGGATGTCCTCCGCCGACGCGGCCTCGCCACCCGCCGCCACGACCGGGACGTCGGTCCCGAGACCGGCCTCGGCCCGGGTCGCCTCCGGCACGGGGGCGGGCTCGGGGACGGCCGGCGCGCGCTGCGCCAGCGGGACGCGCGCGACGGTCGCCTCGTCGACGGGCTCGGCCGGGACCGCGGGCACGACACGCGTCGCGTCGAGCGGCGCGTCGGCCACGGACGAGGGCGCCCACGTGTCGGCAGCCGGCTCCGGCGTCCACGCCTGCTCGGCGGGCTGCTCGGGCGCCCATGCGTCGGGGGCCGGCTCCGGCGTCCAGGCCTGCTCTGCGGGCTGCTCCGGAGCCCATGCCTGCTCGGGGACCCACGCGTCTGCGGCGGGCGTTGCGACGGCCTCCTGCGGCGTCCACACGTCCTGCTGGACCGGGGCGTCGCCCGGGACCTCGGAGACCAGCGGGATGTCCGTCGCCGTGACGTCCGGGGCGGCGGGCAGCTCCACCGGGTTCTCGGCGGCCGGACGGTCGCCGACCGGGCGGAAGCTCGAGAACAGGGCGCTGCGCGTGCTCACGTCGAGGACGGGGATCTCGGCGGACACCGGCTCGACGGGGCTCGCGGCCGGGCGCGACCGGCTCGGGAGCGCGGACCCGGCGTCCGCGACCTCCGCGGGCGGGGTCCAGGCCTCGTCCGCCGCCGGGAGCTGCTCCGGCAGCGCCGGGGTGGCGAGCGGGGGCAGGACGATCGCCCCGGTCTGGGGTCCCGACGCGAAGGACGCGCTCGGCGCGGCGGCGGCGGGGTCGACCGTGCGCGACCGACGGCGGGGCATGCCGGTCTGCGTGGTGCCGTCCGTGAGCGCGTCGAGGTCGACGGGCACCGCGACGGGCGCCTCGGGCTCGACGGTCGGGAACGACGCCGTCGCCGCGGGTGCCGGGACCGACGGCGCGGCCGGGGCCGCGACGTCGGCGGCGGGGAGCGCGGGGAGCACTCCCGTGCCGGCGAGCTGCTGGGCAGCGGCCTGCGTGCTCGTCTCCAGCGGGTCCGTCGGCAGCGGGAGCGGCACGTTCGAGTCGGGGACGAAGAGGGCGCCCGGGAAGGACACGACGACCTCGGTCCCCTGGTCCTCGCCGCCCGCGCTGAACCGGACCTTCGCGCCGAGGCGGTCGGAGAGACGACCGACGACGAAGAGGCCCAGGCGCTGCGCGCCGACGACGTCGGACGCCGCGTGCGTCGCGACCTTGCGGTTCGCCTCCGCGATCTCGTCCGGCGTCATGCCGAGACCGTGGTCGCGGACCGTCACGTAGACGAAGTGCTCGTCGCGGCCGGTCGTGACCTCGACCGGGGTGTGCGGCTCCGAGAACATCGTCGCGTTCTCGAGGAGCTCGGCGAGCAGGTGGGCGGCGTTGAGCGCGTTGTGCCCGAGCATGAGCGGGTCGACGACCAGGTTCAGGCGGACGCGGTCGTACAGCTCGATCTCGGAGGACGCCGTACGGATGACGTCCGAGGCGGGCATGGGCTGGCGCACGCGGCGGCCCGAGTCGATGCCCGCGAGGACGAGGAGGGACTCCGCGTTGCGGCGCATCCGTGTCGCGAGGTGGTCGAGGCGGAAGAGGTTGGACAGCGTGCCCGCGTCCTCCTCGGAGCGCTCGAGGTCGTCGAGGAACGCGAGCTGCCGGTTGAGGAGCACCTGGTCGCGGCGCGCGACGTTGACGAACATCTCCGCGATCGAGCCACGGAGAGCGGCCTGCTCGCGCGCGACCTTGATGGTCGTCTGGTTCACGTCGTTGAACGCGGTCGCGAGCTGGCCGACCTCGTCCGTGGACTCCACCGTGATCGGTGCCAGGTCGATGCCGGGGCCCTGCCCCGGGACGGCGACCTGCTCGACGAGGCGGGGCAGCTGGTCACGCACGTCCTCGGCCGCGTCGGTGAGGCGGCGCAGCGGGTTGACGATCGCGCGGGCGATGAGGCCCGCGACGAGGACCGAGGCGATGACGGCCGCGAGGGTCGCGAGGATCGTGACGACCGCGCGGGTCGTCGCGGCACCCGCGAGGTCGGACGCCTTCTCCGCCGTCTCGGTGCGGACACCGTCGCGCACCGGGCTCGTCTGGTCGAGGTCCGCCTGCGACAGGTCCGGCCACTGCGCGGCCTGGCTGGGCGGCGTCGCCTCGGGTCGCGAGCCGGCGAGGTTCTGCCGGATCTGGTTGTACGTGGCACCCGGCGTCTGGAGCTGGAGGTCTCCCGGGAGCCGTCGGACGGCCGTGCGGGTGCGGTTCGCGAGGGTGTCACCGGTGGTCACCAGGACTGCGGCCTGCTGGCTCGTCTCGGTGCTCCTCTGGCCGACCTGGGCTGCGGCGAGGACCGCACCGGCGAACGGCTGCTCGAGCGCCTGCTGCGCGAGGAGCTCGTCGAGAAGGACGTAGGAGTCGAGGTACTGCGCGAGGCTGCGGTCCGGGATCGTGTCCGCGAGCGTGCGGGGCACCTCGAGCGCCTCGTCGATGAGCGCGTTGAACTGCGAGATGCGCGTGTTGGGGCCGATGGACGACCGGTCGATGCCCTGCCGGATCGCCAGCAGGTCGGCCCTGTCCGCGATCGTGTCGGAGACCGCGCTGCGCACCCGCGGGTCGAGGGCCGACGTCTCGAGCCTCTCGTACGCGCGGTCGCGCGCGTCGAGCGCCTTGTCCGTCTTCTCGCGCTGCGCCATCATCTGCGCCTCGGTGTCCTCCGACCCCTCGACCGCGTCGAGGAAGGAGTACGTGCGCTCGGCCGCGATCTCGGTCCCCGCCGCGTCCTGCGCCGCGAGCGCCCCGACGAGCGTGCTCGTCTGGCTGGCGGTCCGCGCCGACCCGATGGCCTGCGCCGAGATGATCGCGGCGGCGGCGAAGAGGACGAGGACGGGCACCGCGAGGGCCGCAAGGATCTTCCCGCGAACGCTCAACCTGCGGAGCATACGAACCTGCCTCCATCACCCTTGTCCACCCGTTCGGCGGCGCGGTCGGCGCGCATGGCAGCGGCGCCTCCCGGGCTCCGCTCCCCGGTCGTGCGTACTAACTATCGGTGCACATCCCCCGGACACCTAATCCGCGAGGAGCGTGAACTTTCGTCCCGCCCCCGCGACGCCCCGTCGGCGAACCGGCGCCTCCCGGGCCGTCCGCGTAGTCTCGGCGATGTGCGAGGCGTCACGATATCGGCCCCCGGTGGCCCTGAGAAACTAACGGTTTCCGCGCTCCCTGACCAGACCCCCGGCCCGGACGAGCTCGTGGTCCACGTCGCTTCCGCTGGCGTGAACCGCGCTGACCTGCTACAACGCGCCGGATCCTACCCTCCGCCCGCCGGCGCACCGGACTGGCCCGGCCTCGAGGTCTCGGGCACGGTCGCGGCCGTCGGGGGGTCGGTGACGGGCTGGTCGGTGGGCGACCGCGTGGTCGCGCTGCTCGACGGCGGCGGCTACGCGGAGCAGGTGCGCGTCCGGTCGACGCAGGTGCTCCCCGTCCCCGACGGCGTGGACCTCGTGGACGCCGCCGCGCTCCCCGAGGCGGCGTGCACGGTGTGGAGCAACGTCGTCGACGTCGGTCGTCTGGCCCCGGACGAGTGGCTGCTCGTCCACGGCGGGTCGGGCGGCGTCGGGACCGTCGCCGTGCAGGTCGGCGCCGCGCTCGGTGCCCGCGTGGCCGTCACCGCCGGCGGGCGCGACCGGGCCGACCGGTGCCTCGCTCTGGGGGCGAGCCTCGCCGTCGACCACCGCGAGGAGGACTTCGTCGCCGCGGTGCGCGACGCCTCGGGCGGGCACGGCGCGGACGTCGTGCTCGACGTCGTCGGTGCGGCGTACCTGCCGCGCAACCTCGAGGTGCTCGCCACGGGCGGCCGCCTGGTCGTCATCGGCATGCAGAAGGGACGACGCGCGGAGCTCGACCTGGGTCTCCTCCTCGCCCGGCGCGCCACGGTGGCCGGGACGACGCTCCGGGCGCGGCCGCCGGCCGAGAAGGCGCGGATCGTGCACGAGGTCCTCACGCACGTCTGGCCGATGGTGGAGGACGGCCGCGTCCGCCCCGTGGTGCACGCGCGCCTCCCGCTCGAGGAGGCCGCGCGGGCGCACGAGCTGCTCGACTCGGGCGAGGTCTTCGGCAAGGTGCTCCTCGTCCCCTGACCGCGGCCGACACCGGGATCACGCGCCGTCGGTGCGCGCGTGGGCGCCGCGCGCCAGACTGGACCCATGGCTGACGAACCCCGCGACCCCCGCCCCGACGAGCCCACCGCCCCCGAGCCTGCGAACGGTCCGGAGGACACCGTCGACGACACCGACGAGCCCGCGCGCGCCACGGTCGTGATGCCGGACGGGACGGGGGTGAGCGTCGTCGAGAGCGACGACTCGACCGACCCCGACCGCAACCCGGCGACGGTCATCGAGGAGCCCGCCAAGGTGATGCGCATCGGCGGCATGATCAAGAAGCTCCTCGACGAGGTCCGGGACGCCCCGCTCGACGAGGCGGCGCGGTCGCGCCTCGCCGAGATCCACGAGCGCTCGCTCACCGAGCTCGAGGAGGGCCTGTCGCCCGACCTGGTGGCGGAGCTGCACCGGATCACGCTGCCGTTCTCGGACGACACCGTCCCGACGGATGCGGAGCTGCGCGTCGCCCAGGCGCAGCTCGTCGGCTGGCTCGAGGGCCTGTTCCACGGCATCCAGACGGCGCTCGTCGCCCAGCAGATGGCCGCGCAGGCGCAGCTCTCGCAGATGCGTCGCGCCCTGCCGCCGGGTTCGCTGCCGCCCATGGGCCCCGGTGCGCCGGGCGGGATGCCGGGCCACCCCGGCCGGGCGGACGAGCACGACGGGCGTCCCTCCCCGGGTCAGTACCTCTGAGGCACCGCGACCCGCCCGCCCGTCCGGGCCGGGTGCTCAGGCGGGCGGCGGGTCGAGCGGCGCGGCGTCGTCGGGCGGCGGCGAGTCCCGGCCGCCCGGGCGCGCGGCGGTCATGGCGATCGCCCCGGACACCAGGACGAGACCGACGAGCTCCGGGACCGTGGGCACCTGGCGCAGCACGACGGCCCCGACGACGGCGGCCGTCGCCGGGAGCAGCGCGAGCAGCACCGAGAACGTCGCCGCGCTGACCCGGCGCAGGATGACCTGCTCGAGCGCGTACGGGACGACGGACGAGAAGAGGGCGATCCCGGCGATCGCGACCGCGTGCCGCCAGTCGCCGAGCACGGGGACCGCGCCGGGCGCGAGGAACGGCGCGAACACGAGGGCGCCCACGGTCATCGCGACCGCGAGCGACGTCACCCCTGAACCGGAGACGGCGACCCGCCGTCCCAGCAGGATGTACGCCGCCCAGCACGCGGCCGCGACGCCGATCGCGGCCAGGCCGAGCACGGCGTCGTCGCGCGGGAGGTCCGACTCGATCGTCACGCCCGCGAGCAGCACGACCCCCGCCGCGGCGACCGCGATCGCGCCCCGCTCGCGCCACCCGCTGCCGGTGACGGCGGCAACCGCGACGGGGCCGAGGAACTCGATCGCGACGGCCGTCCCGAGCGGAAGGTGGTCGATCGCGACGTAGAACGCGAGGTTCATGGCGGCGAGGGCGACGCCGAAGACGGCGACCCACGCGAGGTCGTGCCGGGTCCACCGGTGACGCCACGGCCGGCGCCACGCGAGCAGCAGCACCGCGGACGCCGCGATGCGCAGCCACCCGATCTCGATCGCGCCGGCCACGGCGAACAGCCCGACGGCGATCGCCGCGCCCAGGTACTGCGTCAGCCCCGAGACGACGAACAGCGCCGGGGCAGGAACCCGGTCGAAGGCGGCGGGGCGACGTGTCACCCGTCGACTCTAGGCGCCCTCATGCGCCGGTCGAGCATGCGGCTGCGGCCCCTCCGACGCGCGGGACGGGCCGGAGCCGCATGCTCGGGACGGGTGTCAGCCCTTGACCGACCCCGCGAGGAGACCGCGCACGAAGTACCGCTGCAAGGCGACGAACACCACGAGCGGCACGATGATCGAGATGAACGCACCGGCGGTGAGGATGTGCCAGTCGCCACCGCGCGATCCAGCCATCTCGGCGACTCGCACCGTCAGCGGGTAGGACGAGGTGTCGGCGAACGTCAGACCGACGAGCAGGTCGTTCCAGACCCAGAGGAACTGGAAGATCGCGAACGACGCGATCGCGGGCACGAGCAGGGGCAGGAGCACCTGGAAGAAGATCTTGACGTGACCGGCGCCGTCGACGCGCGCGGCCTCGACGAGCGACCGCGGGATGTCCTTCATGAAGTTGTGGAGGAGGAAGATCGCCAGCGGCAGCGCGAAGATCGAGTGGGACAACCAGACGGTCCAGAACGTCCCGTTGAGGCCCACGTCGACGTAGTCACGCAGCAGCGGGACGAGCGCGACCTGCAGAGGCACGACCTGGAGCGCGAAGATCGCCACGAAGAGGATCTCGCGACCCCGGAACTCGATCCATGCGAACGCGTACGCCGCGAGGAGCGCGAGAGTGATCGGGATGACCACGGCCGGCAGCGTGATGACGAACGAGTTGACGAAGTAGGTCGACAGGTTGCTGCCGCTGCCGTAGAGCGCCTGGTCGTAGTTGTCGAGCGTGAACTCTGCCTCGCCGTTGAAGAGGCCCGGGATGACGGTCCACCACCCGCTCCGACGGATGTCGAGCTCGGGGCGGAAGGACGTCACGAGGAGGCCGACCGAGGGGATGGTCCACAGGATCGCGATGAGGATCGCGAGGAACGACGCCCAGGGTGAGCTGAGCTTGCCCTTGGCCGCGATCGCCCGCTTCTCGAGCCGGGTCAGCTTGCGAGGGCGGCTCGGCCCTTCGAGCTCCGCCTCGGTGGTGAGATCGGTGTCCGGGACGACCGGAGGGATCGGCGTGCTGGTCATCGGATCTCCTCCGCGAGCCGCATCTGACGGACGTTGTAGACGATGATCGGGATGACCAGGATGAACAGGATGACCGCGAGCGCCGAGCTCAGGCCTTGGTTGTTCTGCCGGAACGCCTGCGTGTAGAACTCGTTCGCGACGACCTGCGTGCCGAACTGGCCGCCGGTCATCGTGCGCACGATGTCGAAGATCTTGAGCGTCGCCATCGCGATGGTGGTGAGGACGACGACGAGCGCCGGGCGGACGCTGGGGACGGTGATGTACCGGAACATCCCCCAGCCCTTGAGGCCGTCGAGCCGGGCGGCCTCGACGATGTCGTCGGGGATCGCCTTGATCGCCGCCGAGAGGATCGTCATCGCGAATCCCGTCTGGATCCAGATCATCACGACGATGAGGAAGAACGTGTTCCACGGCTGGCCGATGAGGAACTGCTGGGGCGGAAGCCCGAGCCACACCAGCACCTGGTTGAGCAGCCCGATCTGGTTGACTCCCGGCTGGTCGGGCCGGAACTCGTAGACGAAGCCCCAGATGATGGACGCCCCGACCATCGAGATGGCCATCGGGAGGAAGACGAGCGCCTTCGCGAACTTCTCGAACCGGGAGCGGTCGACGAGCACGGCGTACACGATCCCGATGAACGTCGACAGCAGCGGGACGACGACGACCCAGATGGCCGTGTTGCGCAGGACCAGCTGGAACTGGTCCGTCGTGAACGCCGTGACGTAGTTGTCGAACCCGACGAACTCGTTGCCGCGGCGGTCGAAGAGCGAGTTCCAGATGGTGATGAGCGCGGGCCGCACGAGTCCCCAGGCGAGCCCGATGACCGCCGGACCGACGAAGGCGAGCACGACGAGCCAGCGCGGGATCCGCTTGGGCCGGTCCACCGCGAGGAGGATCGCCCCCATCACCACGACGAAGAGCAGGATCGCGAGGAACATCAGGCCGAACTTCTCCACGGGAGAGCTCGGTTCGGTCAACCAGTCCATGGTGGCCTCCGGTCGGGTCGCCCGCGGCAGCGAGGGCGAGAGGGTTCTACATCCTGGACCCGGAATCGGGGGGCCCGCCACAGTGGGCGGACCCCCCGTCCGGTCGTGCGTGCCTCAGACGGGGCGCGCCCCGCCTGTCGGCCGGGTCAGGACGACGGCCAGGACGCCTCGATCGTGTCGACGACCTCCTGCGTGTCCGAGCCGGTGAACCAGTTCACCATGCCGGTCCAGAACGTCCCTGCACCCACCTCACCGGGCATGAGGTCCGAGGCGTCGAAGCGGATCACGGCATCCGGGTCAGCGAGGATCTCGGCCGAGAGCTGGTCGAACGAGGTCGCCAGGTTCTCGGGGTCGAGGCCGTTGTTGGCGCTGACCCAGCCGCCCTGGGGAGTCGTGAGCGCCTTCGTGTTGGCCCAGTCCGCGCTCGAGAGGTAGGTCTGGAAGGCCTGCACCTCGGGGCGGTCGTCGAAGGCCGCGACGAACTCGCCGCCGCCGAGGACGGGCTTGATGTCGGTCTGGTCGGTCGGCAGGTAGAAGGCGTAGACGTCACCGTCCTCGGCGACCTCCGTGCCCTCGGGCCACTGCGTCTGGTAGAAGTTCGCGGCGCGGTGCAGCCAGCAGGTGCCGTCGAGGATCGGGAAGCCCGCGTCGGTCCACGTCGTCGTCGCGATCGAGTCGACGCCGCCGAGGCCCGCGTTGACCATCTCGGGGTTCTTGAGGATCTCGCCCGCGGTGTCGAAGGCCTCGACGATCTGCGGGTCGTTGAACGGGATTTCGTGGGTGTACCACTGGTCGTAGACCTCGGGCCCTGCGGTCCGCAGGACGACGTCCTCGATCCAGTCCGTCGCGGGCCAGCCGGTCGCGTCACCGGACTCGACCCCGGCGCACCACGGCATCGAGCCGTCCTCGACGATCTGCTCCGAGAGGTCCATCATCTCGGTCCACGTGGTCGGCACCTCGTAGCCGGCGTCCTCGAACATGGACGGCGAGTACCAGACGTACGACTTCACGTTCGACCCGAGCGGAGCGGCGTAGAACGTGCCGTCGACGGTGCCGTACTCCTTCCAGGACTCGCTGAAGAACTCGTCGACGTTCGCGGACGTCTGGTCGGGAGCCGGGACGATCTCGTCCGGGAAGTCCGTGACGATCGTCTTCAGCAGACCGGGCTGCGGGAGGTAGGCGATGTCAGGAGCGTTGCCCGCCTGGATCCGCACGAGGAGCTGCGCCTCGAACTCGCGCGACCCCTCGTAGTTGACGGTGACGCCGGTGCACTCCTCGAACGGGTCGTAGGACGCCTCCTGCGTCGCCTGCTCGGGCTCGACGATCGAGGTGTAGACGGAGACCTCCGTCCCCTCGAGGTCACCGAACTCCTCGTACACGCTGCAGTCGATCTCGGGCGTCGCGGCGTCGCCGCCACCGTCACCGCCGCCGTCCCCGCCGCCGTCACCTCCGCCGCCACATGCAGCGAGCACGAGCGCGAGGCTCGCGCCGCCGGCGGCGACCGCCAGCGTGCGGCGACGCGCCGCGCTGGTCCTCGTGGTCCTGGTCATGTCAGCCTCCACCTCGTCGTGGGTACGGACGCCGTCACCCCGGTCCGGTGAGAACCGGGCGCATCGCGACGTCGCGAGCGCGGGTGCGCTCTCGCCCTAGGCACTATGCAAGCGGTTGCATCGCGCCGCCGCAAGCACAGGGGAGGCGAGTTTGCGTAACGATTCCGTCACGTGCGGCGGGTGCGCGCTCTCTCGGCCCTTCTCCCCTGGCCACGCTCCCACGCGGGGACACGGGCGCGCGGCGAGGCGCGGTGCCGGACCTACGCGCCGGTGCCCGGCGGCGCCGTCGAGCCGCGGCGCACGAGCTCCGTCGGGTAGGTGATGCTCTCCGGCACCGGGGCGCCGTTGATCATCTCGAGCAGGAGGAGCGCCGCGTCGAACCCCTGCTGGTACGCGTCCTGGGCGACCGTCGTCAGGCCGACGAGCTCCCCGAGGTCGTGACCGTCCACCCCGACGACCGAGAGGTCCTCCGGGACCCGCAGCCCCAGGTCCCGTGCCGCGAGGATCGCTCCCATGGCCATCTCGTCCGACGCCGCGAAGACGGCGGTCACGTCCGGCCGGCGGCGCAGGAGCTCCGTCGTGGACCCGCGCCCTCCCGCGACGTCGAAGTCGCCGTTCACCTCGAGGTCGGGCTCGACGGCGACGCCCGCCTCCTCCAGCGCGCGCACGTAGCCCTGCGCGCGCTCGACGGGCGGCGACCACGACGACACGAGGTCGGGCACCCCGGTGACGTGGCCGATCACCCGGTGGCCCAGGTCGAGCAGGTGGCGCGTCGCGGCCCGGCCGGTCGCGACGTCGTCGAGCCGGACCGTGACCTGGTCCGCCGGCCCCGATCCGACGAACGCGAGCGGCCGGGCGAGCGCGACGAGCGAGCGCACCTCGTCGTCGTCGAGCGGCAGGCCGACGACGAGCGTGCCGTCCACGCGGTGGCGCAGGACGCTCGGGTCGACCCGCCGGCGGGACGACGTCCGGCGCACGTCGAACGTGTAGAGCAGGACGTCGTAGCCGAGGTCCCGCAGCGCGCGCTCGGCACCCTCGATGACGTTGGCGAAGAACCAGCGGTTGACCCACGGGGTCAGCACGCCGATGGTGCGGGTGCGTCCGGTGGCCAGCGACGACGCCGACGGCGTGGGCACGTACCCGAGCCGGGCCGCCTCCGCGAGCACCCGCAGGCGCGTCGCCTCCGACACGTTGGGCAGGCCCCGCAGGGCGCGGGACACGGTCGCCGTGGACACCCCGGCGGCCTGGGCGACGTCGTCGATACCTGCCACGACGGGTGATGCTGCCACGCCGGGACGCCGGGTGGCGAGGCGCCGTGCCGCATCGTGAGCAGATCGATGCAAGCGCTTGCGCCCCCGCCCGGCGTGCCCGCGCCTCGCCCGCCGCCGCACCGCGGCACAGTGACCGATATCGTGGGGAGGCCCGTCCCGCGGCACCGCTCGGCACCGCTCGAGCCGGCCGCGCCGCCGTCGGGCACCCCACCTGCGAACCGGAAGGACCACGATGATCGAGCTGAGGACCCCGCGGGAGATCGACCAGATGCGACCCGCGGGGCGGTTCGTCGCCGACGTCCTCACCACGGTGCGCGCCGCCACGAAGGTCGGGACGAACCTGCTCGAGCTCGACGAGGTCGCGCACCGGATGATCCGCGACCGCGGGGCCGAGTCCTGCTACATCGACTACCACCCGTCGTTCGGTGCGAGCCCCTTCGGCAAGGTGATCTGCACGTCCGTGAACGACGCCGTGCTGCACGGCCTGCCCCACGACTACGCGCTGCGCGACGGCGACCTGCTGAGCATCGACTTCGCCGCCTCCGTCGACGGGTGGGTCGCGGACTCGGCGCTGTCGTTCGTCGTCGGCACGCCGCGCGCGGGCGCGCTCGGCGAGGCGGACGCCCGGCTCATCCAGACGACCGAGCGCGCGCTCGAGGCGGGCATCGCCGCCGCGCAGCCGGGCAAGAAGGTCGGCGACATCTCCGCCGCCATCGCGGACGTCGCGCACGCCGCGGGCTACTCGGTCAACACCGACTTCGGCGGGCACGGCGTGGGCCGCACGATGCACGGCGAGCCCCACATCCCCAACGACGGCCGTCGCAAGCGCGGGTTCCCGCTCAAGCCGGGCCTCGTCATCGCGATCGAGCCCTGGTTCCTCGAGACCACGGACGAGATCTACACCGACCCCGACGGCTGGACCCTGCGCTCGGCCGACGGGTCGCGCGGCGCCCACAGCGAGCACACGGTCGCGATCACGCCCGACGGCCCGGTCGTCCTCACCGCCCGCGAGCCCCGCGACTGACCGCCCCCGCGAGGGATCGTCCCCGGCACCGCGAGGTAGAGCTGCAGGTCGCGACGTAGAACCCCGCGAGCTCTATCTCGCGCCCTGCGGTTCTACCTCGCGGTCAGGGCAGGAGGCTCTGGAGGACGCGCGCCGCGCCGTCGTCCTCGATGGGGGCGGTCACCTCGTCGGCCGCGGCCTGCACGACGGCGTCCGCGTGGCCCATCGCGACGCCGTGCGCCGCCCAGCGGAGCATCTCGACGTCGTTGCGCCCGTCGCCGACCGCGACGGTCCGGTGGGGCTGGACGTGCAGCGCGCGCCGCACGAGCTCGAGCCCGGTCGCCTTCGTGACGCCCAGCGGCGCGATGTCCATCCACGCCGTCCAGCCGACGGCGTACGTCACGTCGTCCAGGCCGAGGCGCTCGACGAGCTCGTGGAACTGCTCGCTCGTGGACCCCGGCGACCGGACGATGACGCGCGTGACCTCCCCCGACCACAGCTCGTCGAACTCGACGACGCGGTGCACGCCGTCGAGCTCGCCGTCGGGGAAGAGCTCGTTCATGCGGAACCCGACGCCCACGTCCTCGACGGCGTACCGCGCGTCGGGCAGGTGCTCGCGCAGGAGCCGCAGGGCCGGGCCCGGATCGAACGTCACGACGTCCTCCAGCACGTACCCCTCCGGCTCCTCGGGGTCGAGCCGCGCCGTCACCGCGCCGTTCGACGCGACGACCCAGCCGCGGTCGATCCCCAGGATCTCCGCGACGGGCGTCATCGCGATGAGCGAGCGCCCGGACGCGAGCACCACGTGGTGGCCCGCCGCGCGCAGGTCGGCGACGGCGTCGCGCACGTCCTCCGACAGCTCCTGGTCGTACGACATGAGGGTGCCGTCGATGTCGAGCGCCACGAGCATCGGCCCGGACGCGTCGTCCGGGACGAGGGAACCCGTCACGCCACCACCGGCTCGAGCACCTCGAGGCCCCCGAGGTACGGGCGCAGTCCCTCCGGCACGCGGACCGAGCCGTCGGCCTGCTGGTGGTTCTCGAGGATCGCGACGATCCAGCGCGTCGTGCCGAGCGTGCCGTTGAGCGTCGCGACGGTGCGCGTCTCGTTCTTGCCGTCGACCTCGACGCGCTCCCGCACGTTGAGGCGGCGTGCCTGGAACGTCGTGCAGTTCGAGGTCGACGTGAGCTCGAGGTAGCGCTGCTGCGTCGGAAGCCACGCCTCGCAGTCGAACTTGCGCGCGGCGCTCGACCCGAGGTCGCCCGCCGCGGTGTCGATGACGCGGTACGGCAGGTCGACGAGGCGCAGCATCTGCTCCTCCCAGCCGAGCAGGCGCTGGTGCTCCGCCTCGGCGTCGGCCGGGTCGCAGTAGGAGAACATCTCGACCTTGTGGAACTGGTGCACGCGGATGATGCCACGCACGTCCTTGCCGTGCGAGCCGGCCTCGCGGCGGTAGCACGCGCTCCAGCCGGCGTAGCGCAGCGGCCCGGCCGACAGGTCGACGATCTCGTTCGCGTGGTAGCCCGCGAGCGCCACCTCGCTCGTCCCGACGAGGTAGAGGTCGTCCTTCTCGAGGCGGTAGATCTCGTCCGCGTGGGCGCCGAGGAACCCGGTGCCCTGCATGACCTCGGGCCGCACGAGCGTCGGCGTGATGACGGGCGTGAACCCGGCCGCGACCGCCGTGTCCATCGCGGCGTTGAGCAGCGCGAGCTCGAGGCGCGCGCCCACGCCCGTGAGGTAGTAGAACCGCGCGCCCGACACCTTGGCGCCGCGCTCGGTGTCGATCGCGCGCAGGCCCTCGCCGAGGTCGAGGTGGTCGCGCGGTGTGAAGCCCTCCGCGGCGAAGTCGCGGATCGTGCCCTCCTCGCGCAGCACGACGTAGTCGTCCTCGCCGCCCGCCGGCGCGCCCGCGACGACGTTCGAGATGCGGTAGAGCAGCCCGCGCAGCTCCTCCGCCGCGGCGTCCGCGTCGGCCTGGCGCGCCTTGACGTCGGCCGCGAGCTGCTTGGTGCGCGCGAGCAGCTCCTGCTTCTCCTCCCCCTGCGCCTGGGCGACCTGCTTGCCGAGGGACTTCTGCTCGGCGCGCAAGCTCTCGAACTCGCTCAGCGCGGCGCGGTGGCGCGCGTCGGCGTCGAGTGCGGCGTCCACCAGCGCAGGGTCGTCACCACGGGTGACCTGGCTGGCACGGACGATGTCGGGGTTGTCGCGCAGGAGGCGGAGGTCGATCACGCCAGCAGCCTAACGAACTGCGCGCCGCCCGGTCGCAGTCCTTTCCCGCCCCGGCCCCGCTACGGTGTCGCCATGTCCTGGACGCTCTGGCTCGCGATCGCGGCGCTCGCCGTCGCGGTGGTGGCACTCGTCGTCGCGCTGGGCCTGCGCGCGCAGCAGACCCGGCAGCGCCGCGCGCACGGCGACGAGGCGCTTCCCGTCGAGGAGCCCGCGCTCGAGGACGACCCGCGCGAGCTCGTCGCGTTCGTCGCCAACCCGTCGAAGCCCGACGTCGCGGGGCTGGAGGCGGTCGTCCGCGCCTCGTTCGCCGACGCCGCGCTGCCGGAGCCGCTGTGGTTCGAGACGACGGTCGAGGACCCGGGCGTCGGGCAGACGCGCGCGGCGCTCGCGCAGGGCGCGGACGTCGTCGTCGCCGTGGGCGGGGACGGCACGGTCCGCGCGGTCGCCGAGGGCATGGTCGGCAGCAGCCGCACCATGGGCCTGGTCCCGGTGGGCACCGGCAACCTCCTCGCGCGCAACCTCGACCTGCCGGTGGGCGACGCGCGTGCCGCGCTGGCCGTCGTGATCGCGGGGTCCGACCGCCCGGTCGACGTCGGCTGGGTCAAGGTCCTGCGCTACGCCGACGTCACCCCCGCCGAGGGAGACGAGCCGGGGACGGCGCCGGACCCCGCCCGGGACACCGACAAGGAGCACATCTTCCTCGTCATAGCGGGCCTCGGGTTCGACGCCGCGATGGTCGCCGACACCGACGACGACCTCAAGGCGAAGGTGGGCTGGGTCGCCTACTTCGTCGCGGGCATCCGGCACCTGCACGGGCGCCGCATGCGCGCGCGCATCCAGCTCGACGACACGCCGCCCGTGGACGCGCGGCTGCGCTCGCTCCTCATCGGCAACTGCGGCCGCCTCCCCGGGGGCCTGACGCTCCTGCCCGACGCGGTGATCGACGACGGGATCCTCGACATCGCCGCGATCGACACGCGCGGCGGGGTCGTGGGCTGGGCGCAGCTGTTCGGGGAGGTGGTCATGCAGGGCCTCGGCGTGCGCAACGACCTGCCCGCCAAGATCGGACGCATCGACCACGCGCGCGCCCGGCGCGTCCGCGTGCGCGTGGAGGGCGGCGAGCAGGCCCAGGTCGACGGCGACGTGCTCGGCCTCGCCGTGGAGATCGAGGCGCGCGTCGACCCCGGCGCGCTCGTGGTCCGCACCGCCTGACGAGGACCGCGATCGCCGAACCCGGCGCTCGCTGTGGGCGCCCCGCGCGAGGGGCGTGGAGGGCGCGTGAGCGTCCCGCGCGGACGTGCGACGACGCCGTCCGGACGGCCGGGGGACGCGCCGGGCGCCCCCGTAGGCTGGTCCGGTGACGTTCCCGGCCGCCGCGCTCCCCCCTGCCCGCACGCTCCCCGCTCGTCGCTGGGGGCGCCGGGGCACCCGTGCGACGGCGCTGGCGACGGCCGTCGCGCTCACCCTGCTCACCGCGCTCGGGGCCGTCGCCGCGCCCTCCGCGGCCGCGGCGCCGTCGGGCACGACGGCGGGCACGACGGTCGCGGGCGGCTCTCCCGTCCCGACGCACGACCCGCGGCCGGTCGTGCTGGTCGCCGTGGCGGGGCTCTACTGGAGCGACGTCTCGCCCACCGCGACGCCCACGCTGTGGTCGATGATCCGGACCGGCTCGGTCGCGTCGCTCGGCGTCGGGCGGACGACGTGCGCGACGGACGCGTGGCTCACCCTGTCCGCCGGGCAGATGGTGACGTCCTCCCAGCCGGCAGCCGAGGAGCCGACGGCGACGCCGCCCGCCGACGCCGAGCCGCCCACCACCGGCTGCCCGCCGCTGCCCGCCCCCGCCACGACGGCGTCGGGGGCGACGACGCTCGAGGCGCAGCCCGCCGACGTCCCCGGGTGGGCGACGCTCACCGCGCCGTCCGAGGAGGAGGCGACCGCCCCGACGACGCACCACGCGCCCGGGACCGCGGCGGCCCGGCTCGCCGAGACCGGCGTGTGCACGACGGCGGTCGGCCCGGGCGCGGCCGTCATGCTCGCCGACGCGACCGGGCACGTCGAGCGGTACGCGTCCGCGCTCGCCGCGCTGCCCGAGGGCGGGCTCGACGCGTGCGACGTCACGGTGGTCGACCAGGGCGAGATCGTCGACTCCTCGTCCGGGCGGGGCCAGAGCCTCGACGCGCTCGACGAGGCGCTCTCCCGCGTCATGGACGAGGTCGACCGCGGGACGCGCGTGCTCGTGGCGGGCGTGCCCGCGGGGCCCGTCGGCGAGCCGGGGCTCCCGGTCGTCGTCGACTGGCGCAAGGGCGAGCCCACACGGCGCTGGCTGCACTCCCCGAGCACGCAGCAGGACGGCATCGTCCAGCTCGTCGACCTCACGGCGACGGTCGTCGAGCAGGCCGGCGGCAGCACCGAGGGGCTCGACGGCGCGCCCCTCTCGCTGGGCGAGGTCCGGCGCATGGACGTCGCGCGCACGGTCGAGAACCGCCAGTACCTCAACGTGCTGACGAGCACGATCCCCACGCTCTACCCCGTGCTCGTCGGGCTGCTCGTGGCGACCCTCGTGCTCGCGCTCGGCGGGACCCTGTGGGCGCGGCGGTCCGCCGCGCGCCGCGGCCTGCCGCCACGGCCCGGGCGCGCAGGGACCCGCGTCCTGTCCGCGGTGCTCATGGTCGCCGCCGCGGCCCCCGTCGCGGCCTCGCTCGCGAGCCTGTCACGGTGGTGGGTGTGGAGCGCGCCCGCTCCGGCGCTCACCCTCGCGCTCGCGGTGAGCGCCGTCGCCGTCGCGCTCGTGGCCTGGGTCGTGTCGCGCCTCCTCCCGCGCCGCCCGTGGGCGCTGCCGACGGCGCTCGCCGGCGTCACGTGGCTCGTCCTCACCGTGGACGGCGCGACGGGCACGACGCTCCAGCAGGCGTCCCTGCTCGGCACGTCCGCCGTCGCGGGCTTCACGCGCTTCTACGGCTTCAACAACGTGACGTTCGCGGTGTACGCGGTCGCGGGCCTCGTGCTCGCCGGCGGCCTGGCGTCCACGGCGCTGGTCCGGGGGCGACGCCGGCTGGCGGCCTGGCTCGTCGTCGCGGTCGGGGCGGTGACGGTCGTCGTCGACGGCTGGCCCGCGTTCGGCGCCGACTTCGGCGGCATCCTCGCGCTCGTGCCCGCGTTCGCCGTCCTCGCGCTGCTCGTCGGGCGGGTGCGGATCACGTGGCTGCGCGCGCTGGTCGTCGCGGGGGCCACCGTGGTCGTGGTCGCGGTCGTCGCCGTCGTCGACTGGCTCCTGCCGGGCGGCAGCTCCCACCTCGGCGGGTTCGTGCAGACCGTCGTCGACGGCGCCGCGCTCGAGGTGATCGGGCGCAAGGCCGTGGGCGCGTGGCAGACCGTCGCGCAACCGGCCGGTGCGGTCGCCGCGGTGCTCGTCGTGCTCGTGGCCGTCGCCGGGCTACGTCCCGAGCGCTTCCGCCTGCCCGAGGTCGCGCGCGCCTACGAGCGCTGGCCGCTGCTGCACGACCTCGTCGTCGCGCTCGTCGTCGTCGCGGGCGTCGGCTCCGTGCTCAACGACTCGGGCGTCATCATCGGCGTCATGGTCGTCGTCGTCGCGACGGCGATGGTCGTGCCCGGTTTCCTCGCCGACGCGGCGCCGAGGCGCGCGGCGGCCGCCGTCCCTGAGCCGGGGATCCGGCGCATGCCCACGATGCTGCTCACCGTGGGCGGCGGGCTCCTGCTCGTCGTCCTGCTCACGTCGACCGTGCTCGGCTCGACGGACCAGCGGCCCGCGTCGGCGGCGTCGCGGGCCGGCGGCGAGGCGTCGGTCACCCGGTCCGACGCCATCGCCACCGACCGCCCGCTCGTCGTCGTCGGGACGACGGGCGTGGCGTGGAGCGACGTCACGGCGGCCACCACGCCGACGCTGCACGCGCTGCTCACGGACGGCGCCGGCGCCGGCGGCGTCGCCCAGCCCACGGGCGCGGCGAGCCGGTGCACGGTGGGCGGGTGGCTCGCCCTCTCCGCCGGGCAGCTCGCCGACGTCGCGACCGAGCGCGCCCCGGACGGCTCGTGGGCGTGCCCGACGCCGCAGCCCGTCGCCACCCCGGACGGAGCCTCGGACGGCATCGCCGGCGGCGCCCGCATCGACGGGTGGGACGACCTCGTCGCGCTCCAGCGGGGTTCCGGGTACCAGGCGCGCCTGGGCGTCCTGGGCGACGCGCTCGGCGGCGACGGCTCCGCCGGCGGCACGGCGGCCGTGTGCGCGACCGCCGTGGGGCCCGGGGCGGCGCTCGCCCTCGCGGACTCCCAGGGGGAGGTGGCGCGCTACCGAGAGCTCGCGTCCGCGACGTCGCCAGGGAGCGACGCGTTCTCGTGCCCCGTCACCGTCGTCGACGCGGGCGACGCGACGGCACCGGCCGTCGACCCCGACCTCCCGGCCGAGGAGCGCGCCGCGCTAAGGGCTTCCCTGCGGGCGGACCGGCTCGCGGCCGTGGACGCCACCGTCGGCGCGGTGCTCGACGCCGCCCCGACGGGGACGACCGTGCTCGTCGTCGACGTCGCCGGGACGCCCGGCACCCGGCCGGCGCTCGGCGCGACGCTCGTGCGGCCGTCGTTCGACGGACCCGAGCAGGCGCGCTACCTGACCAGCGCCGCGACGCGGACGGACGGCGTCGCGCGCGTCCTCGACGTCCCGGCGACCGTGCTCGACGCCGCGGGCACCACGATCCCCGCCCGCATCCAGGACACGCCGCTCGCCTGGGGCTCGCCGCGGCCCCCGGACGCGACCTCGACCGCGGACGCCCTCGCCGACCTCACGACGCTCGACCACGTGCGCCGCGCGGTCTACACCGCGTTCGTCGACGTGCCGCTCTACGCAGGCCTCGTGATCGCCGGGCTCTGCCTGCTGCTCGCGCCGCGGGCCGCGCGCGCGGCCGGCGACCGCGCCCGGGTCCGCTGGGCCCGCGCCGCGCACGTCGCCCGGGGCGCCGCGCTCGTCGTGGCAGCCGTCCCGACCGCGGCCTTCCTCGTGTCGCTCACGGGCTGGTGGCGGTTCGGGAACCAGATGCTCGCGATCGTCGTGTCGACGGTGCTCGCGACGGCGGCGGTCGCGGGCCTGGGGGCGCTCGCCCCGCGCCGCCCGGTGTGGCTCGGGCCGGGGATCGTCGCGGGCATCACGTTCGCCGTGCTCACGCTCGACGCGCTCGTCGGGACGCCGCTCAACCGCGCCAGCCCGCTCGGCTCCGCGCCGACGTTCGGCGCGCGGTTCTACGGGTTCGGCAACCCGACGTTCTCCGTGTACGCGGTCGCAGCGCTCGTGCTCGCCGCGGCGCTCGCCCAGTGGCTCGTCGCCCGCGGGCACCGGTACGTCGCCGCGACGGTCGTGGGCGTCATCGGCGTCGTGACGATGGTCGTGGACGTGTGGCCGACGCTCGGCGCCGACCTCGGTGGCGGGCTCGTGGTGGTCCCGGCGTTCGCGGTCCTGGGGCTCGCCGCCTCGGGGGCGCGCGTCACGTGGCGGCGCTTCCTGCTCGTCGCGGCAGCGGGCGTCGGGCTCGTCGCCGCCGTCGGCGTGCTCGACTGGCTGCGCCCGGCCGACGAGCGCTCGCACCTCGGCCGGTTCGTCGGCGAGGTCGTGGACGGCTCTGCCTGGGAGACGCTGCTGCGCAAGGCGGGCTACGCGGCCCGCTCCGTGCTGGGCGGCGTGCCCGTGTGGCTGACGATCCTGGTCCTCGTCGCGGCGGCGCTGGTGCTGTTCTGGCCGCGGCGGTTCACGCCGGCGTGGTTCGCCCGCACCGAGGCCGCGTGGCCGCTCGTGCGCCCGACCGTGCTCGCCCTGTGGATCGTGTGCGTCGCCGGGTCGCTGGTCAACGACTTCGGCGTGCGCATCGCGCTCGTCGCGCTCATCCCGGCGGTCCCGCTGCTCACCGTCGCGGCGCTGCACGCCGTCGGCGACGGCACCGGTACCGACGACGAGCCGGATGCGCGGGAGGACACCCCGAGCGCCGCGCCGGACGCGGCGGGGACGGCGTCGGAGGGCACCGCCTCGCGGGTGGGGAGCGCGACGCCCTGAGCCTGGCTACGCGAGGACGAGCTCGGTGCCGCCCAGCGCGAGGTCGGCCATCGCGACGCTCTGTACGGCCGGGTCCTCGTAGGTGTTCCAGTAGTAGGTCGACGTGCGCGAGGAGAAGAGTCCCGTGTAGACGGTGATCTCGGACTCGCCCGACGCCATCACGGCGCTCCCCTCGACCATCGCGACCTGCTGCAGCGTGTGGAAGGCGCGACTGACGTTCTGCTCCTCGCTCTCCTGGGTCGGGTAGTGGGCGTTGACGTAGGCGGCGCGGACGAACCGCGACGGCGAGTAGTAGTCCCCCGGGATGCCGCGCATGTGCGAGCCCGAGCCGAACGGGGTGAGGACCGCCCCGCCCAGCTCCGTGTCCCCGGGGAAGTCGGGCGAGACGTTGAGATAGTTGCGCAGGTTCTCGTGGTGCCACCCGAACCCGGGCTGGTTGGTGAGCACGTCGACGTCGTCGTGGAACACGTGCATGCCGTCCGCCGTGTGCTCCACGACGACGGCGCGCGTCGCGTCGGCGACGATCCAGTGGAGCATCGAGCTCGGGTAGGTCTCGTTGATCGGCCGGTCGACGACCACGACGTCCTGGAGCGCGGCCTCCACCTCGTCCACCGTCGCGAACTGCGAGCACACCCACAGCGGGAGCTCGTAGGCGGCGACGTTGACCGCGCCGTCGACCGGGCCGGGCGCGTAGGCCGCGTACCCCGGGAAGTTGAGCCCCGCGACGGCGAGGCCCGCGTCGTTGCCGCAGTCGAAGTAGAGCGGCGTCCCCTCCGCCACGATGCCCATGCCGAGCGTCGCGTGGCGGATGCCGGGCACCGCGCCGAACGGCGACCTCGGCGCGTACCCGGTGGGCGTCAGCACCACCCGCTGCCCGTACCCGCTCGTCCAGTCGAGGTTCCGCGCGAGGTAGACGCTCCCCCGGCCGTCCGAGAACCTGATCCCCGTGCACATGGCGATGCCCCCGTCGTCGTCGGTCCGGCCTCGCGCGGACGCGGGCCACCGGGCACGGCACGGTGCCCGTCCACCCAGGGTAGGATCCCCGGGAGACGTTCGCCACCCGCGGGACGTCAGTGCTGGTCGGCGGCCCGCACCCGGTCGACCGCGGAGCGCATCTTGCGCGCGTTCACGGCCAGGAGCACGTCGCGGTACTGCGCGGCCCGGTGGAGCTGGCCCTTGAGGTCGTTGGACGAGGCGCGGTGCCGCAGGTCGCACGGCACCTCGACGGCGACGTACCCCTTGCGGAGCAGGTCGATCGTCATGCCGGTCTCCACGCCCCAGCCGCGCGCGAGCGGGGTCGCGGCCTCGAACGCCTCGCGCGTGAGGCAGCGCATGCCCGAGAGCGGCTGCGTCGGGGTCCACCCCGTGAGCGACTGGATCGCGCGGCGCGCGGCCCCGACGACAATCCCCCGGCCGCCGGCGCCCGGCTGCGGGGGCAGCAGCGCGATGGCGAGGTCCGCGTACCCGTCGAGCACGGGCGCGACGAGCGGCGCGGTGTTCACGGCGGTCTCGCCGAGGTCGCCGTCGATGAAGAGCAGGAGGCGCGGGGGACGGTCGGCGGCGTCGCGCATCGCGACGACGGCCGCGCCGGTCTCCATGGCGGCGGCCTTGCCGCGGTTGTGCGAGTGGCGCACGACGACGGCGCCCGCCTCGCGCGCGACGTGCTGGGTGTCGTCCTCGCTCCCGTCGTCCACGACGAGCACGAGGTCGACGTGCGGGATCGCCTTGGCCGCGCGGACCGTCGCGGCGATGCGCCGCGACTCGTCCTTCGCCGGGATGATCACGGCGACGCGCTGCCGCACCGCACGGCCGGTCCGGCCGTCGCCGACCGTCGGCCGCGGCGTGCGTGCCCGCGTGCCGGACGCCGAGAGGTACGTCGGCGGCGTGCTCGCCGCGCCCGTGAGGGCACCCGTAGGAGCACCTCGAGAAGCACTGCCCGTGTTGTTCCCCGACTCAGTCGACCGATGGTCCGCGTTCACGCCGTCCAGCCTAGTAGTGCAAAGAGTTGGCCGCAGAAGTGTCGTCGTTCCACCAGCAGATCCGCTCGGGATCTTCGCAGGACGACCGGGCTGCGTTCCCAGGTCCCCCGGATCCTACTCGACGCGACAGCCCGCCGACAGGGGCGTCGGCGGGCTGCTCGTCGGGCCGCGGGTCGGGCCGCTGGCCGGCTTCCGTCAGCGTCAGCGCAGGGTCACCTGGCGCGACACGATCCCCGCGCGCGCCCGGCGCTCGTTCGCGTCGAGCGGCTCGGTGACGGCGAGCGCCTCGGTGAGGAGCGCGTCGAGCTCCGCGACCGGGGCCTCGAGCTCGTCGGCCTCCGTCCCGCTCGGCAGCTCCCACACCGGGACGAGCACACCGCTCGACCGGAACGCGCCGACGAACTTGCCGCCGGCGAGGCCCGACTCACGCCGCGCGTGCAGGCGCGAGATCGCGTCGATGAGCGCGTCCTCCGGCTCCGGGCGTGCCCAGCGCAGGAACTCGCGCGACATGCGGCACCAGTACGCCGACGCGACGGCGTCGAGCTTGACGGTGGGCACCATGGACTCCGCCGCCTGGTCGAGCGACGCGCGCAGGTCCGGCGTGACCTCCTCGGCCGGGTCGAGCCAGAACGCGAAGTCGTCGTGGACGGTGACGTCGAACGGGACGGAGGGGTCGAGGACGTCCTGCAGGCGCGGGCCGGCGTCGGGCAGCGCGCTCATCTCGATGGACGTGCCGGGCTCGGCGTCGATCGCCTCCAGCAGCGCCGCGGCGAGGTCGCGGCTCGTGTCGCCCGAGCCCGCGAGCGTCTGGACCGCGAGGAGGATCGCGCCGTCCTGGCGGTGCAGCGCGGCCCATCCCGCGGGCAGGACGGTGACGACGGTGACGTCGCGCGCCCCGTGCTCCGCGGTCGTGCGGGCGGTCGCGGTGGCCGAGGGCACGACCTCGCGCATCGCGACCCAGTCGGTCTCGCCGGGGAGCCCCTCGAACGGGCGCAGCACGAAGTCGGGCGTGGAGTTCTTGGCCATGCGCGGCAGTCTACTGGCGCGCCGCCGGGCGGGTGCGGGGCCGCAGGCGGACGTCGGGCAGCGCGGGTGCGGGGAGCGGGCCGCCGTCGTACCCGACGACCTCGCCGTAGCGCCCGTCGCGCGCGCCCTCGGCGTAGCGCGTGCCGCCGTGGTTCGGCCCCTCCCCGCCGGTGACCACCAGCTGCGCCTGCCAGTCCGCGCGGGCGCGCGCGACGTCGTCGTGCGACCGGCCGACGAAGTTCCACCACATGACGATGTCCTCGCCGAACGGCTCGCCGCCCACGAGCACGACCCGCGCGGGGCCGTCCGGCCCGGCCTCGACGGTGAGCGTCGCACGGCCCGGGGCGACGTACCCGAGCGACGACGGCGGGACCTCCTCCCCCTCCAGGTGCACCGTCCCGTCGTCCACGAGCAGGCCGTGCTCGAACCCCGGGTCGACGTCCAGCGTCACGCGCGCCCCGGCCGCCAGGTCGACCTGCGCCCCGACGAGCGGCGAGTACGTCGTCGCGGGCGAGCGCAGCTCGGCGTCCGCGACGCGCAGGCTCCCGAGGAAGACCTGGACCCGGGCACCGGCGACGTCCGCGACCGGCAGGTCGGCGTGGTGCTCGAACGCCGGCGGCTCGTCGAGCCGGTCGCCCGGGAGCGCGACCCAGAGCTGGACCCCGTGCAGGACCGGCGGGCGGACGCCGCGCGGCGACTCCTCCGAGTGGGAGATGCCGCGGCCCGCGGTCATGAGGTTGAGCTCGCCGGGCCGGACCGTCTGGAGCGAGCCGACCGCGTCCCGGTGCAGGATCTCCCCCGCGAACAGCCACGTGACGGTCTGCAGGCCGGTGTGCGGGTGCGGCGGGACCTGCATGCCGTCGGTGCCGTCGCCGATCGCGGGCAGCGGGTCCGGCCCGTAGTGGTCGAGGAAGCACCACGCCCCCACGAGCGAGCGTGCGCGCTGCGGGATCGTGCGGCGCACCCGCATCGCGCGCGTGCCCCCGAGCGGGACGTCGCGGTGCTCGAGGATCTCCACCGCGGGCATCGCGCCGACACCCGCGCCGCCAGGGGTGCCCGCGGAGCAGACGCGCTCCTCGGGCCGGGTCTCGAGGTTGCTCATGGCACGAGCGTAGGCGCGGCGGACGGACCCGGCCCACCGGTCCGCGGACGGGTCTTCGCGTCACGGCACGCCGGCGGGAGAATGGCAACGAGGCCCCTCGGAGCAGGATTCCGAGGGGCCTCGCCGTGTCCGCGCGACCCCGGGGCGGTCGGGCCGGTGGCCCGTCGGGGCGCCGCTCGCGACGTGGCGGCCCGGCGCCCGCGCGCCCGGCCCGGATGCCCCGGGCAGGCGTGCTGACGCCGATCGCGGTCGGCCTTCCGGGTCCGGTCGGAACCTGCGCCGTCGCGCGCAGCCCCGCAGCAGGGGGTCGCGGGTCGTCCACCGTTCTCCGGTCAGCCGTGCCCTGGCGTTCGCGCCGGGCCGTCGTGCGCTCCTGGGCGGGGCCGTCAGACCCCTGCGTGCGGAACACCGTCGTCCGTCTGCGCCCGTCCGGGCCGTTAGCACGTTTGTAGTCCTCACCCGGAGGGCCTGCAAGAGTTCCCACCGATGTCATTTGGCCGGTCGCGAAGGCCACAGGTTCGTCCACAGGCGGCCCCGCGCGATTCCCACGGGACCCACAACCCTGTGGACGAAATCTGTGGACAGTTCGCGCGCGCGACACGCCCGGCTCGACCACGTCCCGC
The DNA here is from genome assembly GCF_055571305.1 of Cellulosimicrobium sp. NPDC030954. Classification (NCBI taxonomy): domain Bacteria; kingdom Bacillati; phylum Actinomycetota; class Actinomycetes; order Micrococcales; family Promicromonosporaceae; genus Cellulosimicrobium; species Cellulosimicrobium sp. NPDC030954. The sequence goes on along the minus strand of NZ_JBVIFN010000001.1, from coordinate 126,669 downwards.
GCCCCGTGCGCACGCCGTCGCTCAGACCCAGGACTGCGTCGTCGGCGTCGCCGCCGGCGTGAGCCGCTCGTCGAGGTCGAGGTCCCGCACGACGAAGCCGCCGTCGTCGACGAGCGTCCCCGCGAGGCGCCCCTGGAGCATCGCCGCGAGCCGTGCGACGAGCACCCGTGCCCGCGAGCGCGCGATGACGTGCAGCCCCGACGGGCGCTCGACCTCGAGCTCGTACGGGTCCTGCGGGACCCACGAGACGCGGTACGCGTGCGGGCCGTGCTCGCGCCAGTCGAGCGCGCCGAGCGCGAGCGGCACCTGCGGCACGCGCTGCGCGGCCAGCCGGACCGCGCCGTCGTACGGGGTCTCGCCCGACAGCACGTACTCCGCGAGGCCGTCCGGGCGCGGGTGGACCGCCACGACGCGCGCGCTCGGGACCGTCGTCCGCAGGACGCCGAGCGCGTCGTCGGGCCCGAGGACCTGGGCGCTGTAGAGCGTGAGGTCGACCCCCGAGGCGGGGTCGGGCGTGAGCACCGTCCGGCCGTCCGCCACGACGGCGCCCCCGACGCGCCGGGCCGCCGCGACCGCCCAGCCCAGCACCTGGAGCTCGACGCCCTGCGGCAGCCCGGTCGCGAAGGCGCGCGCGAGCCCGTCGCGGTCCTCGGCGAGCGGGACCGGGGCGCCGCGCGGGGCCGGGTCGTCGACGTGCAGCGCGAAGACCTCGGCGCCCCCGCCCGCGAGGTCGAGCGCCTGCGCCTGCGGCGGCGTCAGCGGGAACGGCCCGACGGCGCGCGCACCCTCGGCGAGCCGGAGCTCGCCCGGCGCGACCACGCCGTCGGGCACCACGCCCCGGAACCGCGCGCCCACCATGGGGCGGGTCGCTCCTCCGCCGCCGGGTGGCGTCGTCCACGCCGCGTCGGCGAACCAGGCGCGCGCGAGGGTGTCCACGGGCGTGCGTGCCGCACCGCGGGAACGAGGCACCGCGAGAAGGTGCGCTCCCGCGTGCGCGTCCGGCACGAGGCCGGCGACGGTGGCGTCCATGACCGGACCGTAGGGCGTCCGGAATGCCGGGATGTTACGCCCGTGTCACGGCCGTGCGTCTCCTGCCGCTGCGGGGCCGGGTGCCCGCCGTCCGGTCAGGCGCCGACGTCGTGCAGGTGGTGGACGACGTCGTGCACGAAGTACTGGCCCAGGGTGCGCACGGTGAACACGGACCCGTTCGACCGCCGCCCGGGGCGCTCCCACTGGTCGGGGACCAGCGCGTCGAAGCGGCCCGCGACCCGGTCGCCCGCGATCGCGAGCTCGCGCGCGACGACCGCCGGGTCCTGGTGCGCGTAGTCCTCCTCGACCGCCGTCGCGTCCTGGTCCCAGTTCGCGAACCGCGGGTCGTCGCCCTCGACCATCGACTGGACGCGCACGTCGAACACCGAGAAGACGTCGCGGACGTGCGCGGCGTACTCCAGCGCGGACCAGGTCGTGGCGTCGGGGCGGACGCGCACGTCCTCGCGGCCCAGCGCGCCGACGTAGCGCGGGATCGCGTCGCGCACCGCGGCCCCCACGCGGTCGGGCGTCACCTCGGCCGCCACGAACCCGCACTCCGGGCACGGCCGCTCCATGACCCACGTCCAGTCCTTGGTGTCCGCGGGGACGGGCGGGAAGTCCGGGTCCGGGGCGGTGGCGGGGACGCCGTCGGGCGCCGCGGTCGTGTCCATGGCGGCAGTGTGCCAGACGGCGGGGCGCAGCCGTGAGGCCCGGCTGCGGCCCGGCTGCGGTCCGGCTGCGGCCCGGGGGAGCCGATTAGCGTTCTGACACGACCTCCCTATGATGTCAGCATGCCCAAGATCATCGGAGGGTCCCTCCACGAGCACCGCGCCCAGACCCGGCAGAAGCTCTTCGCGGCGCTCTCGACCCTCATGATGGACCGCGGCTTCGACGCCATCTCGCTCGCCGACATCGCCGCCGCCGCGGGCGTCGGCCGCACCGCGGTGTACAACCACTTCCCCGACAAGGAGGCCCTGCTCCTCGGGTTCATCACCCACGAGACGGAGCAGTACGTCGGGACGCTCGAGCGGGCGCTGGAGGACGTGGACGACCCGGTCGAGCAGCTCCGCACCTACATCCGCCAGCAGGCGCAGCTCAAGCGCATCTTCCACCTGGCCCCCGGCCCGGACCTGCGCACCGTGCTGTCGCGCACGACGCGCCAGCGGCTGCGCGAGCACGCCGAGCTCGTCGAGGCGATCCTGCGCCGGATCGTCGCGTCCGGCATCGAGGTCGGCGAGTTCCCCGCGCAGGACATCGACACCACCGTGCAGCTCGTCAACGCGTGCCTGTCCGGCCGGCTCGTCCCCGACGACCCGGCCGCGCGCGAGCAGGCGATCGAGGCGACCGAGGCCTTCGTGCTGCGCGCCGTCGGGGCCGACGCGTCGTCGCCCGCGCTCGCGCGCTGACCCGGCCGACCCGCTACGCCCGCCCTTCTCCCCCGAGCAGAAGCGCCCGGACAGAGGTGATTGCCGCGGCAACGGTCGCCTAGCCTCGGGAGGTGCCGACCCTCCGCCGCCGCAGGCTCCCCGACGCCCCCGCCCGGGTGCGCGCCGGGCTCGGCGCGCCGTTCCGCAACGTCTTCACCGCGAACCTCAGCTCCAGCCTGGGCGACGGCATCGCGCGCGTCGCGTCGCCGCTGCTCGCCGCCCGGCTCACCGACGACCCGTTCCTCGTCTCCGGGATCGCCGCCGTCTCGCTCCTGCCCTGGCTGTTCTTCGCGATCCCCGCCGGGGTCCTCCTCGACCGCGTCGACCGCCGGCACGCGCTCGCGCTCGCGAACGGCGCCCGCACGCTGCTCGCCCTCGGGCTCGTCGCCCTCGCCGCGACGGGCACGCTGACGATCTGGTGGCTGTACGCCGTCGTGTTCCTCTACGGCGCCCTGGAGACCGTGTACGACGGCGCGATCCGCGCGGTGCTGCCCTCGATCGTGCGGCCCGCCGACCTCCCGCGCGCGAACTCGCGCATCGAGGCGGGCGAGATCACCGTCCAGAACTTCCTCTCGGCGCCGCTCACGTCGGCGCTCTTCGCGGTCGCCGTCGTCGTGCCGCTCGGGACCGGTGCGGCCGCCTACGCCGTCGCCGGGGCGCTCGCGCTGTTCCTGCCCGCCGTCGCCGCGGGCGAGCACCGGACCGTGGCCGTCGAGGGAGCGGAGCCCGCGCCCCCCTGGTTCCGCCAGCTCGGGGACGGGTTCCGCTACCTGTGGGCGCACCCGACCCTGCGCCCGCTGTGGCTGCTCTCGATCGTCGTCGGGCTCTGCTTCTCCGCCGCGACCGCGACGATCGTGCTCTACGTCCTCGACGTGCTGGGCGTCCCGGAGGCCTGGTACGGCACGTTCCTGCTCGTCGGGGCGGCCGGGTCGCTCCTCGCGGCGGCCGTGGCGAACCCTGCCAAGGAGCGCTTCGGGACCGGCCCGACGATGGCCGTGGCGAACCTCGTCTCGACGGTCGTCCTCGTGCTCCTCGGGCTCGCCCCGCTCCTCCCGGACGCCGGCGCCGCGGTGGTCGCCGGCGCCGTCCTGTTCGCGGTGAGCTCCGGGGCGGTCACGGTGTGGAACGTCCTCGTCATGTCGCTGCGCCAGGCGATGATCCCCGGCCGCCTGCTCGGCCGGGTGCACGGCACGTGGCGGACGCTCCTGTGGGGCGTCATGCCGCTCGGGGCGTTCCTCGGCGGGCTCCTGGCCCGCGCGGACCTGGCGACGCCGCTCGTCGTCGGCGGCGGGCTGGGCACGCTGGTCGCGCTGCTGGGCTTCCGGTTCCTCGCCGGGCTCCCAGACCCGGAGGACGTGGACCAGATCTCGGACAGAGGATAGGCAAGCCTCACCTGGGTGGGTTACAGTTCCTGACGCATCGTCATGACATCGCGTCAGGACGAGCACCCCGACCCGACGCTACCCGCAGGAGCCACCCGTGACTGCTCTCACCCAGGACCTCGACCGCACCGACGAGTCCGTGCCGCTGTCCCAGCGCCTGCGCGAGGGCACGCGGCCCGAGCACGAGCAGGCCGAGAGCTCCGGGTTCGTCGAGCGCCTCATGTCCGGGCAGCTCGACGTCGCCGCGTACGCCGACCTCGCCGCGCAGCAGTGGGCCATCTACGGCGCGCTCGAGGACGCGAGCGCCGCGATGCGCGCCGACGCCCAGGGCGAGTCCCTCGTCTTCGACGAGCTCACGCGCACCCCCGAGATCGAGAAGGACCTCACGTTCCTCGTCGGCGCCGACTGGGCCGAGCGCATCACCATCCACCCCGCGACCGAGCGCTACGTCGCGCGCCTGCGCACGGTCGGTGCGTCGCTGCCCGCCTACGCCGCGCACGCGTACACCCGCTACCTCGGCGACCTCTCCGGCGGGCAGATCATCAAGCGCATGCTCGAGCGCCACTACGGCCTCTCGGGCGACGGCCTCGCGTTCTACACGTTCGTCGAGATCCCCAAGTCCAAGCCGTTCAAGGACGTCTACCGCGAGCGCCTCGACGGCCTCGTCCTCACGCCCGAGCAGCTCGACGAGACCGTCGCCGAGGCCAAGCACGCCTTCCGCCTCAACAGCGACCTCTTCGCCGACCTGGGCGCCGCCCACCCCTGACCTCGAGATAGAGCCCCGGTCGGCCGGGGCTGTGCCTCGGCGGACCACGACCCTTCCTCGAGGGAGTCGGGTTCTTCCTCGGTCGAGTGGGTTCGGTTCGCGCCGTTCGCGTGAGGCGCGTTACTCGCGAGGCGGTCGAGGCCGCCTCCAAGTCAGGTTAGGCTCGTCTTACCTGGGGCGGGCGACGGCCTCGCCGGGTCGCGCCCTCCCGCGCACCGCTCCCTGGAGACTCCCCATGCCTCACGCTGCCCGCTCCGCGCTGCACCTCGGCTCGACGACGAGCCGCTCGACGTCACCCTCGGGGCCGTCGGGCACCGCGCGCGGTCGGGCGCGACGGACGGTGACGGCGCTGGTCGGGGCGGGGGCCGTCGTCGCGCTGGGGCTCGTCGCCGCGTGCGCGCCGCTCCCCTACGAGCCGCCCGCGACGCCGTCGGCGGGGGAGAGCCAGGACGCCGCGCCCGTCGAGGCGGCGCCCGCGGAGACCGCCGACCAGACGGGCGTGCCGACCTGCACGACGCTCGGGGAGTCGCGCGCCGCGGGCGGCGGCTCCGACGTCGACCCGGCGTCGTTCCCCACCGGGCCCACGAGCGCGACGTTCGCCGACGACGCGATCCACCCGATCGCGGACGCACCGGCCCCGCAGCTCCCCGTCACGGTCGAGTCGGTCGACGGCCGGACGGTCGAGATCACCGACGTGAGCCACATCATCCCCGTCGACCTGTACGGGACGCTGGGCGAGATCGTCTACAGCCTGGGGCTGGGCGCCAACGTCGTCGGGCGCGACCTGCCGACCGGCTTCCCCGAGGCGGCGGACGTCCCCGTGGTCACGGGCGCGGGGCACGCGCTCGACGTCGAGGCGATCCTCGGGCTCGACCCGTCCGTGATCCTCACCGACGCGACGATCCTCACCGACGACGTGCGCGGGCAGCTCGAGAGCTCGGGCATCCCCGTCGTCTACTTCGACGAGGCGCGCACGCTGGACGGCGTCGACGACCGGATCCGCGCCGTCGCGACCGCGCTCGGCGTGCCCGCGCAGGGCGAGGCGCTCGTCGAGCGCACGGACCGGCAGATCTGCGCGGCGCTCGGCGCGGTCCCGCGGGACACGGGGAACCCCCGCGTCGCGTTCCTCTACCTGCGCGGGTCGAACATCAAGATGCTGTTCGGGCCCGGCTCGGGCGCCGACGACCTGATCCAGGAGGTCGGCGGCGAGGACGCCGGGACGGCGATCGGCCTGACGCAGCAGTACGCGCCGGTCACGAGCGAGGCGATCATCAGCGCCGCGCCCGACGCGTACCTCGTCATGACCGACGGGCTCGAGTCGATGGGCGGCCTCGACGCCATGATGGCGATCCCGGGCCTCGCGCAGACGCCCGCGGGCGAGGCGCGCCGCGTCGTCGACATGGACGGCTCGCGCCTCCTCACGTTCGGCCCCCGCACCGGGTCCACGATCGCGTCGCTCGTCGAGGCCTTCTACGGGGTGCCCGCGCCGGAGCTCCCGGCCTCGTGAGCACGCCCCTCACCCGTTCCCTCGGCACGCCCGAGGACGCGCCTGTACCCGAGGACGCCACCGCGCCCGACGACGCCCCCCGCTCGGGCGACCGGCCCGCCCGGGTGGGCCCCGCCGTCGGGCAGCAGCGCCGCCGGGCCGCGCGCTGGCTCATGGTCGGCCTGGGCGTCGCGCTCGCGGTGCTCACGGTCGTGTCCGGGATGACGGGTCAGGTGCCCGTATCCCCCGCGGAGGTGCTGGGCTCGCTCGCGCACCACGTCGGGCTCGACTGGGGCCCGATGCCGTCGCACCCGCAGGGCGAGAACGCACTGTGGGTCGTGCGGTTCCCGCGCGTCGTGATGGCGATCGTCGTGGGTGCCGCGCTCGCGTGCTCGGGCGCGCTCATGCAGGGCGTGTTCGGCAACCCGCTCGCCGAGCCGGGCGTCATCGGCGTGTCGTCCGGCGCGGCCGTGGGCGCGTGCGCGGTCATCGTCACCGCGGGCGCGCTCGTGCCCGGCACGTGGGTCGCCGGGGCGGCGTTCCTCGGCGGACTGGTCACGACGTTCGTCGTCTACGCGCTCGCGCGCGCCGGGGGCAGGACCGAGGTCGTGACGCTCGTGCTCACGGGCATCGCGGTCAACGCGTTCGCGGGCGGGATGCTCGCGTTCTTCACGTTCGTCGCCGACCCGGCCGCGCGCGAGCAGATCGTCTTCTGGCAGCTCGGGTCGCTCGGCGGCGCGACGTGGCAGTCCGTCGCGGTCGTGCTGCCGATCGCCGCCGTCGGCGTCACGGGCGCGATGCTCGTGCGCCGCAAGATGGACCTGCTCGCGCTCGGCGAGCGCGCCGCGCAGCACCTCGGGGTCGACGTCGAGCGGCTGCGGCAGATCGTCATCGTGCTCGTCGCGCTGCTCGTCTCCGCGGGCGTCGCGTTCACGGGAATCATCGCGTTCGTCGGGCTCGTCGTGCCGCACCTCGTGCGCATGGTGTGCGGGCCGAGCCACCGCACGCTCGTCCCCGCCTCCGTGGTGGGCGGCGCCGTCGTGCTGCTCGCCGCGGACCTCCTCGCGCGCAGCGCCGTCGCGAACGTCGAGCTGCCGCTCGGCATGATCACGTCGCTCGTCGGCGGTCCGTTCTTCTTCTACCTGCTGCGCCGCACGCGCTCGCGCCAGGGAGGCTGGGCATGAGCGACCTGCGCCACGAGGGCTCCTCGTTCCTCGGCTCGCTCCGCACCGCCGTCACCGGTGCCCGACGACGGTCCCGCCTCCCCGCGCCCGTCGCGCCCGGCGACGTGGTCACCGCCGCGCACGGCGTGTCCCTCACCCTGGGCGAGGCGCCGATCCTGCGCGACGTCTCGGTCGACGTGCGCGCGGGCGAGGTCCGCGCGCTGCTCGGCCCCAACGGGGCTGGGAAGTCGTCCCTGCTCGCCGTGCTCACGGGCGATCTGGTCCCCGAGGCCGGCGACGTCGTCGTCGACGGCCGACCGCTGCGCGCGTGGACGCCCACCGAGCTCGCCCTGCGCCGGTCGGTCATGCTCCAGCAGGTCTCGCTGAGCTTCCCGTTCACCGCCGTGGACGTCGTGCGCATGGGCCGCTCGCCCTGGCGCGGCACCCCGTTCGAGGACGAGGACGACGCCGCGGTCGCCGAGGCCCTCGCCGCGACCGACGTCGAGCACCTCGCCGACCGGCACTTCACGTCGCTGTCCGGCGGGGAGAAGGCCCGCGTCGCGCTGTCCCGCGTGCTCGCGCAGCGCACGACGCTCCTCATGCTCGACGAGCCGACCGCCGCGCTCGACCTCAAGCACCAAGAGCTCGTGCTCCAGCTCGCCCAGGCGCACGCCGCCGCGGGCGGGGCGGTGGTCGTCGTCGTGCACGACCTCTCCCTCGCCGCCGCCTACGCCGACCAGGTCACCGTCCTCGCGGGCGGCCGCGTCGTCGCCGACGGCGGTCCGCGCGACGTCCTCACCGCCGAGCTGCTGAGCGGCGTCTACGACTACCCCGTCGAGGTCGTCGACCATCCCGGTGGCGGCGCACCGATCGTCCTGCCGCGCCGCTGAAGCCCGACCGTCACCGCTCGCTCCTCGTCGCCACGAATCCTCGTCGACGCTCCCTCACCGTCTCGCCGCCCGATCCGCTGTCGTTACCGGCGCCTTCGCCGCGGCCGGGCCCACTCCGGGACGGTGAGCTGGGCTGGACGCGAGGGCGCAGGCTTGCGCGACACGTACGTCGCGAGACGGTCGAGCGCGAGCGCTCCGCCGGCGACGAGTCCGACGATCGCTCCGTGGTCTCGGCGGAGCGCACCGATCGCGTGGGCCAGCCGGTCCGCCTCCAACGGGTTCAACGGCTCGTCGCTCTGAAAGTCCTCCGGCTGGACCAGTGTCGCCATGACCACGAAGTCCTCGAGGTGCCGCCGCTTGTCGCCTGGGATCAGGAGGGCGGATGCCTTGCCGATCAGGGAACCGACGATGGAGGGTCGGTTGATGGCGGCCGACCGCTCACCGATGGTGACGGTGACCTTCTGGCTGCGGTTGATCTGCTTCTGAGCGCCCGGAGTCTCGAGGCCCGGCGCGCCGTGGATGTCCGGTCGTCCCGCCGCGACCGGGCCCAGGTAGCGCGGGATGAGCACATCGACGATCGCCTCGCCTCGCCGCCACCGATGGTTGGTCCCGTTGACGGACATGGCGAGATCGGTGACGAACCCGACTTCGGACAGGACGCGCGTGACGGACATGAGCGCGTCCGGATGTTCCCGCACGTCCAGGACCGCGTCGACGTCGCTCGTGGAGCGAACGGGCGAGAGGCCTCGCTCGAAGCAGTGGAGCTGAACCATCTGGCCGCCAACCAGGGTCCAGCCGTCAGGCATGCGGTCGGCGAGATCGAACAGTCCGATCCAGGAGGCGGTCTGCGCCGGCGGCATCTCGGGCAGCACCACGGTCGTCACAAGTACCTCCTCGCCAGCTCACGTGCCTGACGGATGTCGCGCTCCGTGCCGTTGTCGACCAGGTCGGCGATGACGAGCGTGATGGGTACCGGGTTGGGCGGCAGGAAAGGCGCGACGTGAAGGATCACGTTCGGCTTGCCGCGCGCGGGGACGAGCCAGTGGTCGGCCTTCAGCGCTTCGGCTTCGTCCTGGTGGACGTAGAGCTCGACGAGGTCGGACACGGCCATGCCGGAACGCCGATCGCTGACGCCGCTGGGCACGACTCGGACGTCGTCGACCAGCGTCGTGGTGCGGGATGCGGAAAGCTCGAGCCTCTCAGCACGAGAGCGCAGCCATGAGGCGAGAACCAGTGCGGGGTCATCCCGGTCGTGTAGGTGCGCCATCCGTTCCTTGAGCTTCCACGCCGCCTGCGGGTCGAGCCACGCGTCCGTCTTCAAGATGAGCGCCCAGGCGTTCCGAGGGCTCATCGGCCTTCCCGGCCGCTTGGGATGTCGCAGGGAGTGTGGGCTGACCACCCATCGCCCACCGACCTTCTCACCCTGCAGCTCGCCGGCGTGGAGCATCGCGAGCACTCGGCGCTCGGACACATCGAGCGCTCGCGCCGCGTCTGCCACGCTGATGACCATGTCGTCAATCATACGGGATTCCGAATAATTGACGACACGAGGCGAGGTGGCGATCTCCTCTATGGTTCGGAAAGCGGAATGATTACAGACAGCGATCCGGCCCTCGCACCCGACAAGCAGGGTCCCCGCCACACCACGGTTCTACCTCGCGGCAGGGACACCGCCCGGGAGGGCCTCGTAGCGGTCGGGGACGGCGGTGAACGACCCTCGCCCGCCGGTGAGGGAGCGCAGGTCGAGGACGTAGCGGGTGAGCTCGGCCTCGGGGACGAGCGCGTCGACGCGGACGCGGCCGTCGGGCAGGGAGTCGGTCGCGGTGATGTGGCCGCGGCGCGCGGAGAGGTCGCCCATGACGTCGCCCTGCGCGTCGGGCGGGACGGTCACGGACACGGCGGAGACGGGTTCCAGGACGACGGTGCCCGCGGCCGCGAGCGCCTCGCGCACCCCGACCCCGCCCGCGGTGCGGAACGCCATGTCGGAGGAGTCGACGGAGTGCGCCTTGCCGTCGAGCACCTCGACGCGCAGGTCGACGACCGGGTAGCCGTGCGGCCCGCCGCTCTCCATGGCCTCGCGCGCGCCGCGCTCGACGGCGGGGAGGTACTGGCGCGGCACCGACCCGCCGACGACGGAGCTGACGAACTCGAATCCCTCCCCGCGCGGGAGCGGCGACACCCGGAGCTGTACGACCGCGAACTGCCCGTGCCCACCCGACTGCTTCTTCACCTTGCCCTCGACCTGGACGGCGCGCGTGATGGTCTCGCGGTACGCGACCTGGACGGGCTCGGTGGTGACGCGCACGCCGAACGAGCGTTCCAGCCGTTCGACCGCGACGGCGAGGTGCGTGTCGCCGAGACCCCCGAGCACGGCCTGGGACCCGGTGAGGTCGACGTGCAGGGTCGGGTCCTCGGCGCGCAGGCGGGTCAGCGCGGCGGAGAGCTTGTCGTCGTCGGACTGGGACACCGGCCGCAGCGCGAGCGCGTAGACCGGTGCGCGCGGCGGCAGGTCGCGCGCGGCGACGGGCATCCGACGGCCCGCGAGCAGCGTCCCGGTCGCGGCGACGGAGAGCTTCGCGACGGCGGCCACGTCGCCGGCGACCACGCGGTCGACCGCGACGTGCTCGCGCCCGCGCAGCCGGAAGAGCCCGTGCACGCGGTCCTCGGCGCCCGTCGCGGTGCTCACGAGGCGGTCGCCCGTCGCGACGGACCCGGAGAGCACCTTGAACACCGACACCTGGCCCACGAACGGGTCGACGACCGTCCGGAAGACGTGCACGAGCGCGTCCCCCGTCGGGTCGGCCGCGACCTCCGTGGTCGCGCGCTCCGACGGGGAGCCGTCTGCGCCGCCCGACCCCGCGCCGTCGGGCAGCCCGACGACGGCCGCGCGGTCGGCGGGCGACGGCCCGAGCTCGCACACGAGGTCGAGCACGCGGTCGACGCCGACGCCCGTCACCGCGGACGCGAGCAGGACGGGCACGGCCTCGCCCGCGAGCACCTCGTGCGCGAGCGTGCGCTCGAGGTCCGCGGCCCCGGGCTCATCGCCCGCGAGGTACGCCTCGAGCTGGTCGTCGTCGTGCGTGACGATCTCCTCCACGACCTCGTCGTGCAGGGCGTGCTCCTCGTCGCGCACGTCCGCGGGGACGTCCTCCTCGTGGGTGCGCCCGTCGCCGTCGTACTCCCGGGCGCGCTCGGTGAGGACGTCGGCCACGCCGTGCAGCGACTGCTCCTCGCCGAGCGGGAGCTCGAGCGGCACGAACGGCGCGTCGAGCGCGCCGCGCAGCGCGCCGAGGACGGTGCGGAAGCTCGCCCGCGCGCGGTCCTCCTGGGAGACGACGACGAGGCGGGGGATCCCCGCCTCGTCGCAGCGCCGCCAGACCTCCTCCGTGCCCGACTGGACCCCGTCGACGGCGCTCACCACCACGACCGCGAGGTCGGCCACCGCGAGCGCCGCGTCCACGGAGCCCGCGAAGTCCGGGGATCCCGGGGTGTCGAGCAGGGTGACCTGGTGCGTGACGCCGTCGGGCGCCCGCCAGTCGAGGTGCGCGACGCCGAGGCTCACCGAGATGCCGCGCGCGACCTCCTCGGGCTCGTGGTCGCAGACGGTCGTGCCCTCCGCGACGGACCCCGCCCGCGGGATCGCGCCCGCGCGATGGAGGAACGCCTCCGCGAGCGTGGTCTTGCCGGACCCGCTGTGCCCCACGAGAGCGACGTTGCGGGTCGTGGCCGGGCCGGTGGACGTCGACGTCGTGGCCATGGCTGCCTCCTGGCGGCGGCGGGGCGCCGTGTCCCGCCACGTTCCAGGCTAGTGACGTCGAGCGGTTCGTGCCCGGGCCGGAGGTCCCGGCCCGGGCACGGGCCCTACAGGTGCAGGTCCGCGTAGACGCGCAGGGCGTCGCGCACGAACGTCGCGCCCTCGACCCCGCCGTAGTTCTTCGCGAACCGCTCGTCCGCCACGTACATCTCACCGAGGCCGACGACGTACTCCTTGACCGGTGCCGCACCGGCGCCCGGCGTGCCGGGGATCGCGCCGAGCCACTCGACGTGGCGGCGCGCCAGCGCCTGCGCCTCCTCGGACGCCGGGTCGACGCCCCGCGCGGCCGCCGCGGCCCAGTCCGCGCCGAGCTCGCGGGTGCGGGCCTGCCACGCGGCCCGCTCGTCGTCGGACATCCCGCGCCACCAGGCGTCGCCGCGCGCGTACGCGTCCTTGCCCCAGCGGTCCTCGACCTCGTCCTTGTACTGCGTGTGGTCGAACCCGTCGAACATGTCGTCCGCCATGAGCTCGCCACCTCCTTCCATCGTGGTGATCGTCCGTTCGACCGACGCGATCTGTCGCGCCAGCCGCTGCCGCTCCGCCTGCAGCCCCTCGAGGTGGCCGCGCAGGGCCCGCACCTGGGCGTCCCTGCCCGACGGCGGCCGGTCGCCCCGCGCGCCCGGGTCGCCGTCGAGCGCCTCCTGGATCGCGGGGAGCCCGAGGCCGAGGTCGCGCAGGAGCAGGATCCGCTGGAGCCGCACGAGCGCGTCGGCGTCGTAGTGGCGGTAGCCGTTGGACGCGACCCGGCTCGGGCGCAGCAGACCGACCGCGTCGTAGTGGCGCAGGGTCCGGCTCGTCGTGCCGGCGAGGCGCGCGACCTCCTGGATGGACCAGTCGGCCGTCCGCTCGCTCGTCGTTCCGGCGGGGTGCATCTCCTGTCTCCTCTCACGGTCTCGGTGGCTCGGCGGTCGCCTCGTGCGGCAACGAGAACCACGCTAGAAGTTGACGCTACGTCAAGGTCAACAGGTTGCCTCGGACAGGGCTTCCGGCACGGCAGGGCAGGGTCGACGGGCGTACGGTCGAGGAAGAGCGCCCGCGGGTGGGCGCGACGAGCACGGAGGCCGCCATGGCCACGACGCAGCAGGTACGGCAGCACTACGCCGGCAAGGATCTCGCGGCCCGCCTCCTCGCCGCAGCAGGAGCCGGCGACGGGCCCGTGACGGTCGACGCGCTCGCCCCGTACGACGAGCTCCACGCCGGGGGCGCGTCGTCGACCACCGCCCTCCTCGACCTCCTCGGGCTCGCGCCGGGCACCACGCTGCTCGACGTCGGCAGCGGGCTCGGGGGGCCGGCGCGGCTCGCCGCGCACCGGCACGGCTGCCAGGTCACGGGCGTGGACCTCAGCCCGGACTTCGTCGACGCCGCGCGCGAGCTCACCGCGCGGACGGGGCTCGCCGACCTCGTGACGTTCGCGCTGGGCGACGGCGACCGGCTGCCGTGCGCGGACGCCTCGCACGACCGCGCGATGCTCGTCCACGTCGGCATGAACGTGCCGGACAAGGCGGCGCTCTTCACGGAGGTCCACCGCGTGGTGCGCCCCGGGAGCCCGTTCGGGCTGTTCGAGCAGATGCGGGTCGGGCCGGGCGACCTGCCCTTCCCCATGCCGTGGGCGGTCGACGCCGGGTCGTCGTTCGTCGAGACCCCGGACGACTACAGCCGCGCGCTGACGGCCGCCGGGTTCGACGTCCTGCGCGTCGAGGACCGGCGTGCGGCGCTCGCCGCCGGGGGCGGGCCCCGGCAGGACGGCCTCGTGGTCGTGTTCGGTGCGGAGTTCGTCACGCGGATCAGCAACAACGTCGCCGCGACGAGGGCGGGGCTGCTCGCGCCCGTCCTCGTCGTCGCCCGCGCCTGAGCGGCGACCCACGGTCCGCTCCGGCACGATCGGCCCGCGTCGCCGACGGCCGGCGGTGTCCGGTCAGGCCGCGAGCGGCTCCCGGCGGAGCAGGACGGCCGCGAGCTCGGCGGGCGTCCCGACGACCGCCGTCGCGCCCGCCGCGGCCAGCTCGCCGGGGCGCGCGTAGCCCCACGCGACCCCCACGCACGGGACCCCGTGGGCGGCGGCGCCGAGGACGTCGTGCTCGCGGTCGCCGACCATGACCACGCGCCGCACGGCGTCGAGCGACGCGAGCGCGTGCGCGACGACGTCGGCCTTGGTGCTGCGGGAACCGTCGAGCGTGGCGCCGAACACGTCGTCGAGGCCGCGGTCGAGGTGCGCGTCGAGCCCGAAGTGCTCGACGATCCGCCGCGCCATCGGCTCCGGCTTCGACGTCGCCACGGCGAGGCGCAGCCCGGCGCCGCGCAGCGCCGTCAGGCACGCGGGGATTCCCGGGTAGACCGCGTTGTCGAGGAGGTTCCCGGCCGCGTACACGTCGCGGTAGGCGGCGACGGCGTCGGCCACGCGGTCGCGCGTGACGCCGTGCGCGGCGAACGAGTCCCCGAGCGGCGGGCCGACGAAGCCGCGGAGCACCGCCTCGGTGGGGACCGGGAGCCGCAGGACGGCGTACGCGTGCCGCACCGACGCGAGGATGCCGGGGGCCGAGTCGGTGACCGTGCCGTCGAGGTCGAGCAGGACGAGGTCGTCGCGCGCGCTCATCCGGCGGGCGCCTCGTCGACGCCGGGACCCGAGGTCCCGCCCGAGCCCGCAGCACCGCCGGGACCTGAGGTGACGCCGGGGCCCGAGGTGCCCGGGCCGGTCGTCCCGGAGCCCACCACCGCGGCCGGGCCGCCACGGCGGCCCAGGACGAACCCGACCGCGCCCCCGACGAGCAGCGCGCCCGCGCCGGCGAGGAGCGCCGCGGTCCCCAGCGGGTACGCCCCGCGGAGGACGAACGTGGTGCCGGACAGCGGCGCGTACGCGAACCATCCGGACGACGTCGGGCGGCTCGCGACCCAGGCCGCGGCGGCCAGGAGCGCGACGCCGACCAGGACGAGCGCCGCGAGGACCACGGTCGCGACGCTCGGACGGCGCGCGGGAGGGACGGACGAGGGCTGCTCAGGAGCGGTCACGTCGGCCATGGTCCCGGGCGACGCCGCTCGCGGCAACCGTCGCCCGCACGGCGCCGAGCGCACGAGACGGACGCGGCGACCGCGACTGTCTCCTGCCCTCGACCGGTCGTCGCCGGGCGCTACTCGCCGACGGTTCCGTCGATCGCCTCGCGGAGCAGGTCGGCGTGGCCGTTGTGCCGGGCGTACTCCTCGATCATGTGGACGAGGATCCAGCGCAGGTTCCAGCGCTCGCCCGTGTGGCGGTCCGCTCGCACGCTCAGCCGGTCGAGGCCGCCGTCGGCGAGCGCGTCGTCGAGGATCGCGTCGGACGCCGCGACGGCACGGTCGAAGAGCATGCGCAGCTCCGCCGGGGAGTCGCCCGCCGCCGTCGTCCAGTCCCAGTCGCGGTCCTCGGCCCAGTCGGCGGTGTCGAACGGCGCCATGAGCGGCTCCCCGAGCAGCACCTCGGAGAACCAGTTCGACTCGACGAACGCGAGGTGCTTCAGCAGGCCGCCGAGCGTCATCGACGAGGGACGGAGCCGGTGGGAGAGCTCGGCCGCGTCGAGGCCCGACGTCTTCCAGCGCAGCGTGTCGCGGTGGAAGTCGAGGAAGCCGCGCAGCGTGTCGACCTCGTCGGCGCTGACGGGCGGGTCGGTGCGGTGGTCGGTCACGGCGCCACCCTAGCGGCGCCGGTGCGGCGCGGCCGCGTGCCGCCCGGGCCGTGCCGGGTCACGGCAGCTCCGCCTCCCACGCGAGCCACTTGCGCCGCACGGCCGCGTCGACGTCGACGCCCTGGGAGCGCGCGAGCAGGAGCAGGTGCGCGAGGACGTCGGCGACCTCGTCCGCGAGGGGCGAGGCCCCGCCGTCGTCCCCGGTGGCCCCGTCAGGGGCGGCTCCGGACCGTGGTGCGTCCCCGCGCGGGCGGGTGCGCCCCGTCGCGACGAGGAACGCCTGCGTGAGCTCCCCGACCTCCTCGGCCAGCTTGAGCATGAACCAGTCGGCGTCGCGCTCGACGCCGAACTTCCGCGCGTAGAGCGCCGAGACGGCCTCGACGCGCTCGCCGAGGCCGGAGACCGTCAGGGGCGCGTCGTCGTCCATCGGGCCAGTGAACCACCGCACGCCGTCGACCGTTCGGCACCCGCCGTCGGCGTTCGGCAGCACGAGGTGCCGATCCGCGCGTGACGTGCCGAACCGCGGCCCTACCGCACGACGAGCGCGACGACGAGCAGCAGCACCGTCGCGACGATCTCCCCGATCCCGACGGCCCGCGGGCTCAGGGGCCGGCCCGGCAGCACGGCCGCGCGCACCGTCGCCGCGGCGAGGAACGCCGTCGCCCACCACCACGAGGGGTCGTGCACGACGGCGACGGCGCCCGCCGCGACGGTGACCGCCGCGTGGTACGCGACCGAGGCGACGACGTACGACCGCACGCCGCGCTCGCGGATCATCGTCTTGACGTAGAGCACGGTCCCGAACAGGTAGGCGAGCAGGAGCGCGGCGACGAGCCACACCACCGCGGGGACCGCCAGCACGGACCCGCCCGGGGGCCGGCACGCGGCGTACGCGACGACCGTCATGAGCGACGCCGCGACGGTCATCGCGCCGCCCGCGGCGACGGACCGCTCGGTGCGCTGGGCGGAGGCCCACAGCCCGAGCGCGAGGAACGGGACGAACGTGGGCGCCCAGAGCGCGAGCGCCGGGTCGAGCACGAGCACGAGCAGCCCGAGCGCCGCGGCGGTCGCGCCGTACGTGAGCAGCGGACGCCGGTAGCGAGGCTTGCGGCGCGACTTCAGCCATAGCCCCGCGGCCGAGTAGGCGAGGAAGCCGACGAGCCAGAGGGCCCCGAGCGCGAGGGTCACGGGCCGGAAGCCGGCGTCGTGGACCCCCCGGACCGTCCCGACGACGAACGGCAGGAGCAGCATCGGCCACGCGCCGTGCTGGTTCGGCACCCAGCCGGGAGGACGTCGGGACACGACCCGAGGCTAGCCCCGCGGCGCGCGGTCCCGACCGCGAGAGGTCCCGGCCGCGGCGGGCCGCAGGGCCTGTGTCTGCGGGACCAAGGTCCCGACCTGTCCCGCGCTCCGCGCCACGCCGGGAATCGGCGTCGCACGCGCTCCCCGGACTAGATATGGTGGCGCAGCCGTGATCCAGACCCCACATGTTGGGGTGCGGTCCGTCTCGCAACCCCTGCGGGACGGAGACGAGAACTCGGTGGGCAGAGGGGAACGGGAACGATGAGCACCATCGAGCTCGACCAGGCAGCACCGACCGTCAGCACCACCACGTTGGAGGTCCTCAAGCGCGACGGCCGGCGTCGGCCGTTCGACGACGGCCGCATCCGCGCCGCCGTGACCAAGGCCTTCGCGGAGGTGCACGGCGACCTCACGGCCGCGCACCGGAGCCGCGTCGACGAGGTCGTGGACCGCGTCGACGCGGAGATCGCCGCGCGGTTCGTCGGGGCGGTCAAGATCTACGAGATCCAGGGCGTCGTCGAGCACGTGCTGCTCGGGTCGCACGAGTACGACGTCGCCCGCGCCTACATCGACTACCGCGTGCAGCGGGACTTCGCGCGCAGCCGGGCGACGGACCTCAACCACTCGATCGTGCGGCTGCTGGACAAGGACTCCACGGTCGTCAACGAGAACGCGAACAAGGACAGCGAGGTCTTCAACACTCAGCGCGACCTCACGGCCGGGACGGTGGGCAAGGCGATCGGGCTGCGGATGCTGCCGCCGCACGTCGCGAACGCCCACCAGAAGGGCGACCTCCACTACCACGACCTCGACTACCACCCCTATGCGCCCATGACGAACTGCTGCCTCATCGACTTCCGGTCGATGCTGTCGAGCGGCTTCCGGATCGGGAACGCGCAGGTGGAGCCGCCCCGCTCGATCCAGACCGCGACGGCGCAGATCAGCCAGATCATCGCGAACGTGTCCTCCAGCCAGTACGGCGGGTGCTCGGTCAACCGCATCGACGAGCTCCTCGCTCCCTATGCCGAGCGCAACCTGGAGAAGCACCTCGCGGACGCGCGCCGCTGGATCGCCGACGAGGCCGCGCACGAGGAGTACGCGCGCGAGAAGACGCGCAAGGACATCTACGACGCGATGCAGTCGCTGGAGTACGAGATCAACACCCTGTTCACGTCGAACGGGCAGACGCCGTTCACGTCGGTCGGGTTCGGGCTCGGCACGGGCTGGCTGGAACGCGAGATCCAGCGCGCGATCCTCCAGATCCGCATCCGCGGGCTCGGCAGCGAGGGCCGCACCGCGATCTTCCCCAAGCTCATCTTCACGCTGCGGCGCGGCGTGAACCTCGAGCCCGACGACCCCAACCACGACCTCAAGCAGCTCGCGGTCGAGTGCGCGACGAAGCGGATGTACCCCGACGTGCTGTCGTACGACAAGATCGTCGAGCTCACCGGGTCGTTCAAGGTGCCGATGGGCTGCCGGTCGTTCCTCCAGGGCTGGCAGGACGAGGACGGTCAGGACGTCTCCGAGGGGCGCATGAACCTGGGCGTCGTGACGCTCAACCTCCCGCGCATCGCGCTCGAGGCGGACGGCGACCTCGACACGTTCTGGCGCCTGCTCGACGAGCGCCTGGAGACCGTGCACGACGCGCTCGTCTTCCGCATCGAGCGCTGCAAGGAGGCGACGCCGGGCAACGCGCCGATCCTCTACGTGCACGGCGCGTTCGGGCAGCGCCTCGCCCCGGACGACGACGTCGACCGCCTCTTCCGCGACGGCCGCGCCACGGTCTCGCTCGGGTACATCGGGCTGTACGAGGTCGCCGCCGCGTTCTACGGCGGCGCGTGGGAGCACGACCCGCAGGCCAAGGAGCTCACGCTCGACGTGCTGCGCACCCTGCACGCGCACGCCGCGGGGTGGACGGCGCGGACCGGGTACCGGATCAGCGTCTACGCGACGCCGAGCGAGAGCCTCACCGACCGGTTCTGCCGCCTGGACCGGGAGCGGTTCGGCGCGGTGCCCGACATCACCGACAAGGACTACTACACGAACAGCTTCCACTACGACGTCCGCAAGAGCCCGACGCCGTTCGAGAAGCTCGACTTCGAGGCCGAGTACGCGCGGTACACGTCGGGCGGGTTCATCCACTACTGCGAGTATCCCGTGCTCCAGCAGAACCCCAAGGCCCTGGAGGCGGTCTGGGACTACGCCTACGACCGCGTGGGCTACCTCGGCACCAACACGCCCATCGACCGCTGCTACGCGTGCGGGTTCACGGGCGACTTCGACCCGACGGCGCGCGGCTTCGCGTGCCCGTCGTGCGGCAACGCCGACCCGCGCACGTGCGACGTCGTCAAGCGCACGTGCGGGTACCTCGGCAACCCGCAGCAGCGCCCCATGGTGCACGGCCGCCACGCGGAGATCTCCGCGCGGGTCAAGCACCTTGCGGGACCGACGTCGTCCACCACGGACGACGGCGCGCCGACCACCCCGGGGGGCGGGGCTGCGCCGTCGGACACCGCGTAGGAGGGACGGTGGCACGCACCCCGGACCCCGGCTGGCGCTCGGACCGCGTCAGCCGGGGGTACGTCGCAGACTACAAGCCGTTCGTCATGGTCGACGGCGAGGGCGTGCGCTGCTCGCTGTACGTGAGCGGCTGCCTGTTCGCGTGCGAGGGCTGCTTCAACGAGGCGGCGTGGAGCTTTCGCTACGGACGCCCCTACGACGACGCGCTGGAGGCGCGGGTCCTCGCCGACCTCGCGCACCCCGCCGTGCAGGGCCTGTCCCTGCTCGGCGGGGAGCCGTTCCTCAACACGGAGGTGTGCCTGCGGCTCGTGCGCCGGCTGCGCGCGGAGCACGGCGACCGCAAGGACGTGTGGTGCTGGACGGGCTACACGTTCGAGGAGCTGCGCACCGGCTCCCCCGACAAGCGCGCGCTGCTCGCCGAGGTCGACGTGCTCGTCGACGGCCGGTTCGAGCTCGCGCGCCGCGACCTCACCCTCGCGTTCCGCGGCAGCACCAACCAGCGCGTCCTCGACGCGCGCGCGTCCCTCGCGGCGGGCGGCGCCGTCCCGTGGCCGCGCGTGCCCGACGCCGGGCGCGTCGCGGGAGCGGACCTCGCCTCGTAGCGACCGACGAGACGGGAGAAGTGGGGCCGCCCGGCCCGGTGGGTGGGGGGCCCAAAGACCGCGAGGCGCGGTTGGGGGCCGGCCCGGGGCCGCGCGGGACGGGGGGGGGGCGCACCCGCCCGCCGCGGGGCGCGGGCGGCGCCCCCCCCCCCCCCGGCCCCCACCCCCGCCCGGGCTTCCGGGCCCCCCCCGGGGGGGGGGGGCGCCCCCACTTCTCCCGTCTCGGCGGGTTCGGGCGCCGTCGGGGCTCCGAGGGTCAGGGGGCGGCGACGACGCGCACCGGGACGGTGCGGAAGCCCGCGACGGGCGCGGTCTCGCGCTCGGCCGGCCGCGCGGCGTCGTGCACGACCGTGCCCGCGCGCAGGAGTCGGCGGACGAGGACGCGCAGCTCGAGCGTCGCGAGCGGGCGCCCCGGGCACACGTGCGGTCCCGTCCCGTAGACGAGGTTGCGGTCGGCGTGGCCCTCCGGGTCGTACGCGCCGGGGTCGTCGAACGCCTCCGGGTCGCGGTTGGCCTCCCGCCAGTCGAGCACGACCTGCTCGCCCGCGGCGACGGGGCACCCGGCCACGACGGTGTCGCACGTCGCGACGCGCCGGTTGGAGACGAACGGGTCGTCGAGGCGCAGGATCTCGTCGACCGCCGCGTCGAGCGCGGGGTCCGGGGCGTCGCGCAGGTGGTGCTGGTGGCCGGGGTGCTCGGCCAGCCAGTGCACGACGACGCCCGCGCACAGGGCGAGCGAGGACAGGTCTCCCCCGGTCCAGTTGCGCAGGATCGAGACGAGCTCCTCGTCCGTCCAGGCCGGGCGGCCGTCGTCGTGCTGGGCGAGAAGCCGGGCGGTGACGTCGGGACCGGAGCCGCCGTCGGAGCCGGCCGCCGCGGGTCCGGGCACGGCGCCGACCGTCGAGCCGGCCTCCGGTGCGCCCGGTACCGGGCCGGCCGTCGCGCCGCCGCGGCGCGCGTCGAGCAGGTCGCGGACGATGCGGTCGAACCGTGCGGCGACGCGGCCCGTCCAGGCACGGTCGCCGGAGCGGGTCGCGGCACGGTTCTCCGCGACCCAGTCGAGCAGCTCGGGCTCGAGGTCGGCGGGCCAGCCGAGCCACGCCGACTGGGCGCGCACGGCGTACCGCGCGCCGAGCTCGACGGCGTCGAACGGGCCGCCCGCGACGTCGTCGACCAGCCCGGCGGCGAGGTCGTCGAGCACCGGGGCGAGCCACGCGAGCTCGTCCGGGGCGAAGAACGGGTCGAGGAGCCGGCGCGCCCGCGCGTGCTCCGCGCCGTCGAGCCCGTTGGGCACCTGCAGGTGGGCCGACGCCGCGCTGGAGAAGAGGGCGGGGTCCTGCGCGGCCGCGACCACCTCGGCGTGCCGCCGCACGACCACCCGCCCCGCGCGGTCCCGCGTCCCCTGCACCGTCTCGGTCTCGCTCACCCTCGCCCCTCCCGTCCCGTCGTCCGCCCGGCTCACCGGGCCGATGCGAGCGTACGACCACCCCCGGCCCACTCCGGGACGAACGCTGCCGGACGGGCCCGACGTCCACCCGACCCGGGACAAACGTCCCACCCCCCGCTGTGGGCATGAATTGGGCCGGGTTCTGCGGCGAGAACCGGGCCCAATTCATGCCCACAGCGGGGGCGGGTGTCCGGTCAGACGGTCTTGCGGGTGCGGCGGATGCCGATCCAGAGGCCGACGACGCACGTCACCGCCGCGGCGACGAAGCCCCACAGCACGTCGGGGTCCGCGAACCTCCCGGCGAGCAGCGCACGCTCCGCGTCGACGATGTAGGTCAGCGGGTTGAACAGCGCCGCCGTGCGCATCCACGCCGGGCCGGCTTCGAGCGGCAGCATCATGCCGGACAGGATGAGCAGCGGGAAGAGCAGCGACTGCTGCACGCCCCAGAACAGCCACTCGCGGTTCTTCGCGGCGAGCGCGAGCGCGATCGACAGCGCGCCCACGCCGATGCCGAACAGGCCGAGCAGCAGCAGCCCGACGAGCAGGTGCAGCGGGTAGAGCGTGAACCCGAACGGGACGCAGACGAGCGCGATGAGCAGGCCCTGCACGACGAGCGGGGCGAACTCCTTGAGCGAGCGGCCCACGAGGATCGCGGACCGGTCGAGCGGGGTGGCGAGGACGCGCTCGTAGGAGCCGGTCATCATCTCGTAGAGCAGGTTCGACCCGCTCATCGAGGTACCGAAGAGCGAGATCATGACGATCACGCCGGGCACGAACCACTGCAGCGTCTCCGCGGTCGACCCGCCGCCGCCGGGCGCACCGCCCCCGAACCCGCCGACCGCGCCCGTGAGCAGCGGGCCGAACAGCCCGAGGAAGATCAGCGGCTGCAGCAGCGAGAAGATCAGCGTGAACGGGTCGCGCAGGACGAGCAGGATCTCGCGCGTGAAGACGGCCCAGGTGTCGGCGAGGAACTTCGCGACCCCGGTCCGCAGGAACGCGTCGGTGCCGGGCGTCGTCCGGCTGGCCGGGGACGAGAGGTCGGTGCGCGTGCTCATGCGGCCTCCTCTCGCAGGCTGCGCCCGGTGAGGTTGAGGAACACGTCGTCGAGGCTCGCCTGCTGGAGCTCGGCCGAGCGGACGGCGAGGCCGCCGACGCGCAGCGCCTCGATGGCCTCGGGCAGCCGGTCGGCGCCGTGGGTCGTGGAGATCCGGACGGACACGACGCCGTCGGCGCCGCTCGTGGTCTCGACCTGCCCCACGTCCTCGGCGAGCGACGCGCGGACGCGGCCGACGACGTCGGGCACCGCGCCCGACCCCTCGCCCGGGGCTCCGCCCGAGAGGCTGCCACCGCCCGCCGCGGGGACCACCGCGAGCGTGATGACGTCGTCGGCGTGGCTGTGCTTGAGCGCGTCCGGCGTGGCGTCGGCGATGATCTCGCCGTGGTCGATGACGACGACGCGCTCGGCCATGCTGTCGGCCTCGTCGAGGTAGTGCGTGGTGAGCACGATCGTCATGCCGTACCGCTCGCGCATCGCGGCGATGTGCTCCCACAGGTTGGCGCGGGCGTGGGGGTCGAGGCCGGTCGTCGGCTCGTCGAGGAACAGCAGCGGCGGGTGGTTCATGAGCCCGAGCGCGACGTCGAGCCGACGCCGCTGCCCGCCCGAGAGCGACTGGACCGTGCGCTTCTCGAGCCCGCCGAGGTCGAGCGCGGCGAGCAGGTCGGCGGCGCGCCGCGCGTACTCGGCGGGCGGCAGGCCGTAGAAGCGGCCCTGGTTGTGCAGCTCGTCGAGCACGCGGTAGGAGTACCCGCCCCCGTTGCCCTGGCCGATGAAGCCGATGCGGGAGCGGACCCGGGCCGGGTCGCGGGAGACGTCGTAGCCAGCGACCTCGGCGGTCCCGGCGGTCGGTTCGAGGAGGCTCGTCAGCATCCTCAGGGTCGTGGACTTGCCGGCCCCGTTGGGACCGAGGAAGGCGACGAGCTCGCCCTCCCGGACGTCGACGTCGATTCCCTTGACGGCCTCGACGGTCTCTTTCTTGCGGTGGAAGGTCTTGGTCAGGCCACGGGCTCGGATCACCGGAGCCACCCTTTCGTACGCCGTACCGAAATTGACGATCTACGTTAGCATACGGTGTACGGGAACAGGCAAGCCTTGGCCCCGCCAGGCTCCTCCGGGCGGGACGCGACCGAAGTCGGGGAGGATACGCACGTGACGACCGACCGCACCGACGAGCGCGACGGCGACCTCGCGCCGTCGGGCACCCCGCAGACCTCGCCCGCACCCCCGGAGCCGGAGGAGCCGGAGCGACCGCGCGGCGTCGTCGCGGCCGCGGACGCCGGGGTCGCCTCCGCCGTGCAGGCCGCGGAGCACGCACGGGCCCAGTTCACCGAGGTCGTCCGCACGCCCGAGATCACGCGCCGCCTCGCGCTCCTGTGGGACCCGCCCGCGCCCGCGACGCGCGGGCGCAAGCCGCGCCTCACGCTCGACGACGTCGTCAAGGCCGGGACCGCCGTCGCGCAGGAGGGCGGGCTCGACGCGCTGTCCATGCGCCGCGTCGCGACCGAGCTCGGTGTCGGCGCGATGTCGCTCTACACCTACGTGCCCGGTCGCACCGAGCTCGTCGACCTCATGATCGACCGCGCGTACGCCGAGCTCGACCTGCCCGCGGCGGGCGCGCCGTGGCGGGCCGCGCTCGCGCAGTACGCGCACGAGCTGTGGAACCTCTACCTGCGCCACCCGTGGATCCTGCAGACCAACATGTGGCGCGCCCCGCTCGCGCCCCACGTGCTCGACGCCCAGGAGGCGGGGCTGCGCACGATCGTCGACACCGGCCTCTCCGAGCTCCAGGTCGTCGACACGCTCGGCCTCGTCGACAACTACGTCCAGGGCCTCGCGCGCGCCACCGTCGCCGAGCGGACCGAGCGGGACGCGACCGGCGTCGGCAACGACGAGTACTGGACGACGCTCGGCAGCTTCTGGGAGGACTGGTTCGACGTCGAGCGCTACCCCGTCATGACCCGCGTCTACGTCGCGGGCGGGTTCGACGCGCCGCAGGGCCCGTTCGACGCGAGCCTCGACCGCCTGCTCGACGCCGTCGAGATGGCGATCGACCGCGCGAACACCCCCGGGCCGAGGTAGAGCCCTGGTCGGACGGCGGTAGCGGCTGACGCGCGGGCGCCACCCCTGGCAGGATCGACCCATGGACCCCCGCGCCGGCACGCCCGCCCAGCCCAGCGACCTCATCGACGTCGACGCCGTGGTCGGCGCCTACTACGACCTCGCCCCCGACGTGGACGACCCGGCGCAGAAGGTCGTCTTCGGCACGTCGGGCCACCGCGGGTCGAGCCTCGACCACGCGTTCAACGAGGCGCACATCGTCGCGATCACCGCGGCGATCGTCGAGTACCGGCGCTCGCAGGGCACCGACGGCCCCCTGTTCATCGGCCGCGACACCCACGCGCTGTCGCTCCCGGCCTGGCAGACCGCGCTCGAGGTCCTCGTCGCCGCGGGCGTGCAGACGTACGTCGACGCGCGCGACTCGTTCACCCCGACGCCCGCCGTCTCCCAGTCGATCCTCCTGCACAACGAGGCGACGACGGTCGACGGCGTCCGCACCACCGGCCCGGGCCTCGCCGACGGCATCGTCGTGACGCCGTCGCACAACCCGCCGCGCGACGGCGGCTTCAAGTACAACCCGCCGCACGGCGGCCCCGCCGGGTCCGAGGCGACCGGCTGGATCGCGGACCGCGCCAACGAGATCCTCCGGGACGGCGTCGCGAGCGTGCGCCGCGTGCCGCTCACCCAGGCGCTCACCTCCGAGCACGTGCACAAGCACGACTTCCTCACCACGTACGTCGACGACCTCGTGAACGTCCTCGACATCGACGCGATCCGCGAGTCGGGCGTGCGCATCGGCGCCGACCCGCTGGGCGGCGCGTCGGTCGAGTACTGGGGCGAGATCGGCGAGCGGTACGGGCTCGACCTCACGGTCGTCAACCCGCAGGTCGACCCGCGCTGGGCGTTCATGACGCTCGACTGGGACGGCAAGATCCGCATGGACTGCTCGTCCCCGTACGCGATGGCGTCCCTCGTCTCCGGCATGACCGGGGAGTCCGGGGACGCCGAGGGCGGCGCGCCGTTCGACGTGGCCACCGGGAACGACGCCGACTCCGACCGCCACGGGATCGTCACGCCCGACGCCGGGCTCATGAACCCCAACCACTACCTCGCCGTCGCGATCCAGTACCTCTACGGCGGCGCGCGCGAGGGCTGGCGCGACGACGCGGCGATCGGCAAGACCCTCGTCTCGTCCGCGCTCATCGACCGGGTCGCGGGCGGCCTCGGGCGGCGCCTCGTCGAGGTGCCGGTCGGGTTCAAGTGGTTCGTGCCCGGCCTGCTCGACGGGACCGTCGGGTTCGGCGGCGAGGAGTCCGCCGGGGCGTCGTTCCTGCGCAAGGACGGCCGCGTCTGGTCGACCGACAAGGACGGCCTGCTGCTCGCGCTCCTCGCGTCGGAGATCATCGCGACCACCGGCCGCACGCCGTCCGAGCACCACCGCGACCTCGTGGAGCGCTACGGCGAGTCCTGGTACGCGCGCGTCGACGCGCCCGCGACGCTCGAGGAGAAGGCGACGCTCGGCAAGCTCTCGCCCGAGCAGGTCACCGCGACCGAGCTGGCGGGCGAGCCGATCACCGCGAAGCTCACCAATGCTCCCGGAAACGACGCCCCGATCGGCGGGCTCAAGGTCACGACCGAGAACGCGTGGTTCGCGGCCCGGCCGTCGGGCACGGAGAACGTCTACAAGATCTACGCCGAGTCGTTCGTCTCCGCCGAGCACCTGACCCAGGTCCAGACCGAGGCGAAGGACGTCGTCTCCGCCGCCCTCGGAGGCTGACCTCCCTGCCGAGGGAGAACCCACGCGCTGACCAGGGTTCTCCCTCGGCGAACCGCGGTTCTCTCTCGGCAGGACCAGGGTTCTCCCTCGGCGCGGTGGGCCGGCTGACCCACCGCCTCACGCGACCGCCCTGACTCCCGCCGCGGCGCGGCGCGCGACGATCGTCCCGACGAGGGAGACGCCGGCGAACGTGAGCATGAGCAGCTGGGCGGACCGGACGAGGTCGGGTGTCCCGAGGTTCACGAGGACGCCGGCGAGGGCGGCGCTCAGCGCCGTCGCGATGAGGAAGACGGTGTTGACCGCGGCCGCGGCCTTGGCACCCTCCTCCTCGCCGACCGTGCTCCCCAGCGCGGCGACCGTCAGGTGCGGGAACCCGAGCCCGATGCCGGCTCCCGCGAGGAAGAGCGTCACGAACCACAGCGCGACGACCGCCCCGGACGGCCCGTCGTGGTGGAGCAGCCCGTACGCGGTGAGCCCCACGGCGACGACGAGCGGGCCGATCGTGATGAGCCCGCGCCGCGCCCGGACTCCCGAGACGTTCGCCGTGACCATCTGGGTCACCGACCATCCCAGCGAGAGGGCGGCGCCGAGCAGTCCTGCGACGAGCGGGCCGAGACCACCGATCTCCTGGCCGAAGAGCGGGATGAAGGCTTCGGTGCCGATCCCGAACGCGAGGACCGCGACGGTGAGGTAGACCCAGCGGAGCGACGACCCGCGCGCGAACGTGACCTGGGGCAGGATGCCGCCGCGCCCGGTCCGGTCGTGGCGCACGAACCACACGCCGAGCGCGACCCCGACGACCAGGCTCACCGCGGTGGCCACGCCGGAGGGCACGATGCTCGCGACGCCCACCGCTCCGACGGCGATCGCGAGCAGCACGAGCGACGCCCACGGGACCGACTCGCTGGAGCGCCTCCGGGCCGTCCGCGGCATCGAGCGGACGACGAGCACGCAGACGAGCGTCGCCACGACCGCAAGACTGACGAACGCGGCCCGCCAGGCTCCGAGCTGCCCGAACCCGCCGCCGACGACGGGACCGACGATGTTCCCGACGCCCCACATCGCCGACACGAGAGCCGCAGCCCGGGCCCAGAGCCGCTCGGGCAGCGCCCGCTGGATCAGGGCGTACCCGAGGCCGGCGAGCAGTCCTCCACCGAGTCCTTGGACCGTACGGCCGAGCAGCAGGACGAGCATCGACGGGCTGGCCGCGCACAGCAGCGACCCCAGCGCGAACAGCCCGAGCGCGAGCAGGTACGCCCGGACGGCGCCCTGCTGCGTGAGGACCCTGCTGACGAGCATGGAGGTGACGACGGACGCCAGCAGGAAGGTCGTCATCGTCCAGGCGTAGAACTCGGCTCCTCCGATCTCCCCGACGATGGTCGGGAGCAGGCTCGTCGTGAGGTAGACGTTGCTCGCCTCCAGCAGGACGCCGCCCGCGAGCACGGCCGCGACGGGGGCGTGGCGCCCGCCCAGCAGCTCGCGCCACGTGCCTGCCGTCCCCGTGTCCTGCCGTTCCTGCTCGGTCTGGGTCATCTCGGGCCGTCCTCTCGCCACGTCCGGTCGGGGCGTACGCCCCCTGCGGGCGCCCCGGTGGACGACCCGCCGCGACGCTAATACCTCGAGTAAACTTGAGGTCAAGGGAGGTGTCGATGTCGCTGGAACCCGACGATCTCCTCGCCGTCGGCGAGGTCGCGCACCGTACGGGCGTCGCCGTGTCGGCGCTGCACTACTACGAGCAGCTCGGCCTCATCGCCTCGACGCGCACGGCCGGCAACCAGCGCCGCTACCCCCGGCACATGCTCCGGCGCATCTCGCTCATCGTCGTCGCGAAGCGGCTCGGCATCCCCCTCGCCGACGTCCAGGAGGTCTTCACCAGCCTCCCGCTGGACCACCCGCCCTCGCAGCGCGACTGGAGGCGCGTGGCCAAGCTCTGGAACGACGAGCTCGAGCTGCGCCGCACCCAGATCGACCACCTGCAGCGCGAGCTGACCGGCTGCATCGGCTGCGGCTGCCTCTCGCTCAAGGCGTGCCGGCTGCTCAACCCCGAGGACGCCCTCGGGTCGGACGGCCCCGGTCCCCGGCGCATCTGAGCGGCGCGAGCGCACCCTCCGGCGTCCCCGCCGCTACGCTCCGCCGACATGGGCGGCCGTCGCTGCGACCGACACGCCGTCTACGCGCCCAGCAGGTCCCGGAGCCTCGCTGCCAGCCACTCGGGTCGGCGCAACGGGATGTCGTGCCCGGCGCCCTCGACGACCTCGTGGCTGCTGCCCGGGATCGCCTCGGTCCATGCTCGCGCGGACGCCGTGACGACCGCCTTCTCCCGGCTGCCCGTGAGCACCAGGGCCCGGCCCGGGAACGTGCGCAGCCCGGCGGGCACGGTGAAGCGGATGTTCTCCCCGACGGCGTCGAGGAGCGTCCGCCTCGAGAGGGTTGCCGACGTGCGCAGGTAGTCGTCGAGGAGGTGGTCCGGGACGGAGAGCTCCTTGGCCTGCAGCCGGGCGAACCCCTCCCGCCGCGCGAGCCCGGCGGTCGACGCGAGGAGCGCGAGGGTGAGCCGCGGCGCCGGTGTCGGCGTGGCCTGGCCGCTGACCAGGACGAGCCGGTCGACCAGGTCCGGCCGTCGCGCCGCGAGCAGCGCCCCGAGCTGGGCGCCGAGCGAGAACCCGACGACCGTGATCGGCCCCGCGCCCGCCCGCTCCTCGACCAGGGAATCCAGCTCGTCGACGACGTGGTCGTGCGACCCGTACGGCTCGTCGGCGCTGTGGTCGTGACCGGGCAGGTCGGGGACGAGGAGCCGCAGCTCACCGTCGAGCTCCGCCCGCAGCGGCTCCCACATCCAGCCCGCGACCCCGCCCCCGTGCAGCAGCAGGACGGTGGGGGCGGCAGCGGCGTCGACGTCCAGCACGTACACGAGGGCCTCGCTCTCAGCAGTCACGGTCAGACACCAGTCGCGGTCGAACACCCGATATGACCGGTTTCGCCGTCATCGCCTCAACGTACCCGACGTACCCGCCCTCACCCGCGCCGGCTGCGAGCCTCCCACGTCTCGGTCGCGACGCGCTGGGCGTCGCGGAGCGCACGCGCCGGGTCGACCCCCTTGGGGCAGACCTGGGTGCACGCCCCGACCTGGATGCACGGCCAGGCGCCGAACTCGGTGTCCAGGACGTCGGCCCGGTCCAGCTCGCCCGCGTCGCGCGAGTCCTCGTCCCACCGGCGCGCGGTCGCGACGACGGCCGGGCCGAGGAAGTCCGGTGCCGGATCGAGCTGAGGGCACGCCGCGTAGCAGAGCATGCAGTCGATGCACTCGGCGAAGCCCTTGAACGCGGCGAGCTCGCCGGGCGTCTGCAGGCTGCCCGACGACGGCCCGTGCGCCCGCAGCGCGTCCTCGCCCCGGTCCGGGGCCGGGTCCTCCGCAGGCGCGTCGACGAGCGGGAGCCGCGTCGCGCCGTCGGGCACGAGCCAGGGCTGCACGGCGGCGAGCTTGCCGAGGAACGTGTCGGTGTCGACGACGAGGTCGCGCAGCACCTCGGCGTGCGCGAGCGGCTCGACGACGAGGCCGGACGTGCGGTAGCCGCGCACGAACGTCTCGCACCCGAGCACCGGGCGGCCGTTGACCATGACGCCGCAGCTCCCGCAGACGGCCATCTTGCACGACCACCGGAACGTCAGCGTGGGGTCGGCGTGGTCCTTGACCCACTGGAGCGCGTCGAGCACCGAGGTGCGGTCGTCGTAGGGGACGTCGAACACGTCGCGCCGCCCGGCGTCCGCGCCGTCGGGCGAGGTCCGCGCGACCTCCACCCGCACCGTCGGTACCTCCACCAACAGCTCTTCCTCGCTCACAACCCCGCCCCCTCGTCCGCCGAGAACGACATGGGGGTCGTTATCGGTCTCTTTCCGACCCTTATGTCGTGCTCGGCGCCCACGGGGACGTGCGCCACCTCGATCGTTCCGCCCGCGTCCAGCCGGACCTCCGAGTGGCGCGGCACGTCGTCGACGTCCGGGAAGTCGAGGCGCTGGTGCGCTCCGCGGGACTCCTCGCGCGCGAGCGCGGCGGCGACGGTCGCGTGCGCGACGAGCAGGGTCGCGCCGAGCTCGACGGTCGTCGCCCAGTCGGTGTTGAGCACGGCGCTCGTGTCGGCGACGCGCACGTCGGCGTACCGCGCGCGCAGGTCCTCGACCGTCGCGAGCGCCCGTCGCAGCCCGTCGGCGTCGCGGTAGATCCCGGCGTCGGCGTCGAGCACGCGCCCGAGCTCGGCCCGGATCGCGGCGGACGGCTCGGTGCCGCGGCCGCGCATCGCGAGGTACCGGTCGGCGATCTCGGCGGCGCGGTCGACGACCTCGCCGTCCGCCGACGCGGGACCGACGCCGGCCCCCGCGCCCGCCGCGCCGCCGTCCGCCCCGGGGTGCCCGGCCGCGCGCGACCACGCGAGCGCCGCCTCGCCCGCCGCACGCCCGACGACGAGGGTCTCGACGAGCGAGTTGGACCCGAGCCGGTTGGCGCCGTGCAGCCCGGTGGAGGCGCACTCCCCCGCGGCGAACAGCCCCGCGACGCCGGTCGCGCCGCGAGCGTCGGTGCGGATGCCGCCCATCGTGTAGTGCGCCGTCGGGCGGACGGGCACGGGCTCGGTCGCGGGGTCGACGCCAGCAAACTGCTTGGCGAGGCCGGTGACGAGCGGCAGCCGCTCGGCGAGGCGCTCCTTGCCGAGGTGGCGCAGGTCGAGCAGGACGACGCCGCCGTCGGGCGTCGGGATCGTGCGCCCGTCGCGGTCGGCGTGCCAGAACGCCTGCGAGAGCCGGTCGCGCGGCCCGAGCTCCATGGTGCGCGGCACGGGCGCCCCGACCGGCGTCTCCGGGCCGAGGCCGTAGTCGGCGAGGTAGCGCCGGCCGTCGGCGTCGAGCAGCACGCCACCCTCGCCCCGGGCGGCCTCGGTGAGCAGGATGCCGCTCCCCGGCAGACCGGTCGGGTGGAACTGGAGGAACTCCATGTCCCGCAGCGGCACGCCCGCGCGCAGCGCCATCGCGGTCCCGTCGCCCGTGCAGATGCCCGCGTTCGTGCTGGTCCCCCACGCGCGCGCCGAGCCGCCCGTCGCGAGGACCACCGCGGGCGCCTCGATCAGCAGCGGCTCCCCGCGGTGCTGGTCGTGCACGACGACGCCGCGCACCCGCGCGTCCGGCCCGCCCGCGTCGTCGACCACCAGGTCGAGCACGTGGTGCTCGTCGTACCGGCGGACGGGACCGTCCACGCCCGAGTACCGCAGCGACGTCTGGAACAGGGTGTGGAGCAGGTGGAAGCCGGTCTTGTCGGCCGCGAACCACGTGCGCGCGCGGCTCATGCCGCCGAACCGGCGCACGGCCACGTCGCCGTCGTCCGTGCGCGACCACGGCAGGCCCCACCGCTCCAGCCGGTACAGCTCACCCGCGGCGCGCTCGACGACGAACCGGACGGCGTCGTCCTCGCACAGTCCCGCGCCCCCGGCGAGGGTGTCGGCGACGTGCTGCTCGAGCGAGTCGTCGTCGCCCACCACGCCCGCGGCCCCGCCCTCCGCGGCGACGGTGTGCGAGCGCATCGGGTACACCTTGGAGACGAGCGCGACGACGGGCGCGCGACGGTCCTCCCGGGCCGCGGCCTCCGCGACCGCGAGCGCCGCACTGAGACCTGCACCACCGCCGCCCACGACGACGACGTCGGCGCGCTCGACGCGCAGGGCGGTCACGCGCGCCCCCACGGGGCGGCCGTCGCGGGGCGAACACGCAGGTCCGCGCACGCGGGACGGGTCGGGGAGAGGAAGCGCCGAGGCATAGGGGAAGGGTCCTCGCGCTCCGGCCCTGGCGCAACAGGCGAAGGTCCCGGACGTCCGCGCCGTCTCATGGGCACCGCTCCCCATCGAGGCGGGCGTTCGTCTGTGGGTAAGGTCCGTCCGGCACCTCTCCCCGAACACCCGGAGCTCACCATGCGTCCCGTCCGTTCCGCCGCACGACTGACCGTCGCCGCCGCGCTCGCGCTCGGCCTCACCGCGTGCACCATCAACGTCGGCGGCGGCACGCCCGAGACGCCGACGCCGGACGAGACGTCCGCCGAGGAGACCGCGCCCGTCGAGGACGCGGAGGAGGTCGACGACGCCGCGGCCGAGGAGACCGGCACGAGCGGCGAGCTGCCCGACTGGGCGAACCCCGTCACGAACCCGGGCGAGCAGATCTCGACCTTCACCATCGGCGACGTGCGCGTCGACGTCTACCAGGTGGGCGTCACGCAGGCGACGAAGGACGGCCTGTTCGTCGACCCGGAGAACAACCTGCCGATCATCGCCGAGGGCGACGACATCGTCTTCGTCAACTACGTCA
Organism: Cellulosimicrobium sp. NPDC030954; assembly: GCF_055571305.1. NCBI lineage: Bacteria > Bacillati > Actinomycetota > Actinomycetes > Micrococcales > Promicromonosporaceae > Cellulosimicrobium > Cellulosimicrobium sp. NPDC030954. The sequence continues at coordinate 93,951 of NZ_JBVIFN010000001.1, read as the reverse complement.
TCACGAACGAGGGCGCGCCGATCGACCTCGGCTCGAGCCTCGTGAGCATCGACGAGCGCTACGACGACTGGCCCTACATGCAGGGCATGGACACCATCGTCGACGACGACCTGTACGAGGCGCAGGGCGTGAACGACGACGGCATGGCGCCGGGCGCGTACCGCGAGCCGACCGTGTACACGTTCGGCACCGGCCAGTCCTACTCGTACGCGACGAACTTCCGCTACCAGTCGGGCTCGCCCATCACGTTCGACGGCACGATCGTCCCGGTCGACGCCGAGGGCGAGCTGCTGCACGACGAGCGCATGGAGGGCGAGGGCACCGGCACCATCTCCTGACCTTCGCCGGGCCTCGCGGCCCGCGGCCGCGCGCGAGCGCCCCGGTCCCTCGGGACCGGGGCGCTCCGTCGTCTCACCGGCGAGCATCGCACCGCCGCCGAGCGTCGCCTCACCGCCGCGTGAGGTCCGCGTAGCCCGGATGGCGCTCGATGTAGGCGCGGATGAACGGGCACAGCGGGACGACGCGCTCCCCCGACGCGCGGACCTGGTCGAGCGCGCCGACGGCGAGCGCGGAGCCGACGCCCTGGCCCTCGAACGCCGGGTCGACCTCGGTGTGCGTGAAGATCACCTTCCCGGGCTCGCGGACGTACGCGGCGAACCCGGCGACGACGCCGTCGTCGGTGCGGGCCTCGAAGCGGTCGCCCTCGTCGGTGACGGTGACGGTCGTGGTGCGGGGTGCGGGGCTGTCGGTCATGGCGACCATCGTCGCCGCCGCACGGTCGTCGGACAACCGGCGGCGGGCGGCCGTCGGACGACCGGCGACCCGCGCGCCGGACGCCGAGCGAGACCGTCGTCACGCGCCTCACAGCGCCAATTCACTACCGGGCGGACGGCTTCCGGGTGCGACACTGAGACGGTGGTCCAGGACTCCCCGTCGCGCGCTGACGATCCCGAGCACCCCGAGCACCGGCGGGACGACCTGACGACCGACGAGACGGCGTCGTGCACCCCGCCCGAGGCGCCCGCACGCGCCCCGCGCAACCCCTACCGCGCCGTGCTCGCGCTGCCCGGCGCGTGGCGGTTCTCCGCCGCGGCGCTCGTCGCGCGCCTGCCGATGTCGATGGTCGGCATCGGCACGATCCTCATGATCCAGGGCATCTACGGCGAGTACGCGCTCGCCGGCCGCGTCGCGGCGGCGCTCGTCGTCGCGCAGGCGATCGTGTCGCCGCAGATCGCGCGGCTGGTCGACCGGACCGGCCAGCGCGTCGTCATGCTGCCGATGCTCGCGACCGCGACGGTCGGACTCGGCGGGCTCGTCCTGTGCGCGGTGCTGCGCGCGCCCGAGTGGACGCTCTACGCGTTCGCGGCGCTCGCGGGCGCGACGCAGGGGTCGTACGGGTCGATGGTCCGCGCGCGCTGGACCCACACGGTGCCCGACGCGCGGCGCCTGCACACCGCCTACTCGCTCGAGTCGGCGCTCGACGAGCTCGTGTTCGTCGTCGGCCCGGTGCTCGCGACCGTGCTCGCGACGAGCGTGTCGCCGTCCGCGGGGCTGCTCGTGCCGCTCGTCGCGGCCGTCGCCGGCGGGCTCTGGTTCCTGTCGCAGCGCGCGACCGAGCCGCCGGTCGTGGTCCCGGAGCCCGGCGTGAAGCAGCGCTCCGCGATGCGGTCGGCCGGGATGATCGTGCTCGCCGTGATCTTCGTCGCGATGGGCATCGTGTTCGGCGCGACCGACGTGTCGACCATCGCGTTCGCCGAGGAGCAGGGGCAGAAGGGCGCCGCCGGGCTGATCCTCGCCGTCTTCGCCATGGGCTCGCTCATCTCCGGCCTCGTGTACGGCGCGCGCCACTGGGTGTCGCCGCTGTGGCGCCGGTTCGTCATCGGGATCGTCGCGCTCGCCGCGGGCGTCTCCCTGTTCTTCTTCGTCACCTCGATCCCGGTGCTCGCGGCGGTGATGTTCGTGACCGGGTTCGCCATCGCGCCGACGCTCATCAACGGCAACAACCTCGTCCAGAACCTCGTCGCGCCGAACCAGCTCACCGAGGGCCTCGCGTGGGTCGGCACGTCGCTCGGCGTGGGCGTGTCGATCGGGTCGTCCGTCGCCGGGTCGCGCATCGACGCGGGCGGCGCGCACGCCGGGTTCGAGGTCGTCGTCGCGGCCGCGGCGCTCGCCGTCGTGCTCGTGCTCGCCGCGCTCCGGTCGCTGCGCCGCAGCGCGGACCGCGAGGACGTCGCGCCGGCCCACTGACGCCCCGGCGCACCGTCCCCAAGCGGTCGAGTGCCGCCGAACCCGGGGTTCCGCGGCACCCGACCGCTCCGGTGACACGCGATCCCGGGTTCGGCGGGGTGTCGTCAGGCCCGGTCCGTGTCCGAGAGGTGGGCGCGCTCGCCCTCCTGGTCGAAGATCGTGAGGATCTCGACCGGGCCGTCGTGCGCGCCGAACGAGTGCGGCACCATCGTCGAGAACTCGGCCGCCTGGCCCTCCTGCACGAGGATCCTGCGGTCGGCGAGGTAGACGACGGCCGTCCCGGACAGGACCGTGAACCACTCGTGACCCGGGTGGACGCGCTGGTGCTCCGGGCCGACGGCACGCTCGGGCGTCAGGCGCATCTTCGCGACCATCGTCCCCGGCCGGTCGCGGGAGAGCAGCCACGTGGTCTCCCCCGGGCGGCGCTGCGGCTCGGGCCGGATGACCACGTCCTCGTCGTCGACCGGCTCGACGAGCTGGTCGAGCGTCGTGCCGAGCGCGCGGGCGATCGGCACGAGCTGGTCGAGCGCGATGCGCCGGTGCCCGGTCTCGATCCGGCTGAGCGTCGACGGGCTGAGGAAGCACCGCGCCGCGAGCGCGTCCAGGGTCCAGCCGCGCGCGAGGCGCAGCCCGCGGATGCGCTGGCGGACGACGGCGTCGAGGTCGACTTCTTGCGTCATGAGCAAGACCCTATGCCTCCGGCGCAGACCCGTCCTACCGTGGAGTCATGGACTCCCCCGAGCGCGACCACCGTCACGGCCACGGCCACGGGCCACATCGTGGGCACGACCACGCGCACGACCACGCCCCGCACGGGCACGACGCCGACGGGTTGGCCGAGCTGCTCGAGCTCGACGCGTCCGTGTTCGGCGGGCTCCTCGACCAGGCCGTCGCGGTCGCCGTCTCGCACGCGCCGGACCCCACGCGCACCGTCGTCGACCTCGGCGCCGGGACCGGCACCGGGACGCGCGCCCTCGCCCGCGCGTTCCCCGACGCGGAGGTCGTCTCCGTGGACGCGGACCCCGCGATGCTCGGACGGCTGCGCGACGGCCTCGCCGGCACCGGGCTCGAGGCACGCGTGCGCACCGTCGAGGCCGACCTCGACACCGGGTGGCCGGACGTCGGCACCGCCGACGTCGTGTGGGCGTCCGCGTCGCTGCACCACGTCGCGGACCCGGCGCGCGTCCTGCGCGACGCCCACGACGCGCTCGCGCCCGGGGGTCTGCTCGTCGTCGTCGAGATGACGGCGACGTCGCCCGTCCTGCCCGACGACCCGGCGCACGCCGACCTCGCCGCGCACCTCGAGAGCGCCGTGGCGCAGGCCGGCTGGAACCGCTACCCCGACTGGACGCCCTACCTGACCGACGCCGGGCTGGAGGTCGTCGACCGGCGCGAGCCGACCGCCGTCGTGCCGCCGGGACCGGACGCGTCCCGCTGGGCGCACGCGACCGCGGCGCGCCAGCGCGAGCACCTCGCGGAGCACCTCGATCCCGCCGACCTCGCCGCGCTCGACGCGGTGCTCGCGGCGACGGCGCCCGACGAGACCGACCCCGCGCCCACGCACACCGTCGGCGCCCGCGGCGGCCGCATCGTCTGGGCGGCCCGCCGTCCCCGCTGAGCGCACGAGAACGTCGCCGCCCGGGCCGATGCTCGCGACGATCTCACGCACCCAGCAGTGATACCCGTCCCTGTGCTGAGGAGAGCCATGACCACCACCACCCAGAACACCGTCCACGACGTCGCGATCGTCGGCGGCGGGCCTGCCGGACTGAGCGCCGCGGTGACGCTCGCGCGGTCGCTGCGCTCCGTCGTCGTGCTCGACGCCGGCGAGCCGCGCAACGCGCCCGCGGAGGGCGCGCACAACCTGCTCGGGCGCGAGGGCGTCCCCCCGCGCGAGCTGCTCGCCGCGGGTCGCGCCGAGGCCGAGGGCTACGGCGCCGAGGTCCGCGCCGCGCGCGTCGCCCACGCGAGCGGCGACGTCGAGTCCGGCTTCACGCTCACGCTCGACGACGGCGGGACGGTCCGCGCGCGCCGCGTGCTGCTCGCGACCGGCCTCGTCGACGAGCTGCCCGACGTGCCGGGCGTGCGGGAGGGCTGGGGCGCGACCGTGCTGCACTGCCCGTTCTGCCACGGCTGGGAGGTGCGCGGGCAGCGGATCGCGGTCCTCGCGACGGGCCCGGCGGCGGCCCACCAGGTGCTGCTGTTCCGCCAGCTCACGCCGCACGTCACGCTCTTCCAGCACACCGCCCCCGAGCCCGACGACGCCACGTGGGAGCAGCTCTCGGCGCTCGGCGTGCGCGTGGTCGAGGGCGAGGTCGAGCGGCTCGACGTCGAGGGTCGGGCCGTGCGGTCGGTCGTCCTCGCGGACGGGACGTCGTTCGCGGTGGACGCGGTCGTCGTCGGGCCGCGGTTCGTCGCGCGCGGCGAGCTGTTCGAGCAGCTCGGCGGGACGCTCGAGGACCACCCGGCGGGCCGGTTCGTGCCCGCGGACCCGCGGGGCATGACCGCCGTCCCCGGCGTCTGGGCGGCCGGGAACTCGAGCGACCTCATGGCCCAGGTCGGCGCGTCGGCGGCGGCCGGCGTCATGGCGGGCGCGGGAATCCACGGCGAGCTCGCCGTCGCCGACGCCGCGTCGGCGGTCGCACGCCGCCGCACCCCGTCCGTGGCGGCCCGCCCCTGACACCGAGCCCGTGCTTCCCGTTCACCACAGCACGCCGAACCCGGGGTCGCGCGTCACCTGGCGCCGCCGGTGACGCGCAACCCCGGGTTCGGGACACGTCGTGGCGTGCACCGTGACGCACGAGACGTCGGCTCGCGCTGCGGCCCGCGCGGGCCCGGCGCACGATGGGAGACGACCCCAGCCCAGCCGTGGAGGTACGTCATGCCGTTCGGAATCGGTCGCTCCCCCGTCGACAAGCGCAGCCGGACTGTCGCGGACCTGCTCGTCGCACAGCTCATCGAGGCGGGGGTGCGGCGGATCTACGGCATCGTCGGCGACAGCCTCAACCCCGTGGTCGACGCGGTGCACCGGTCCAACACGGGCGAGAACGCGGGCAAGGGCATCGAGTGGATCCACGTGCGCCACGAGGAGGCGGCGGCGTTCGCGGCGGCCGCCGAGGCCGAGGTCACGGGCAGCCTCGCGGTGTGCGCGGGGTCGTGCGGGCCGGGCAACCTGCACCTCATCAACGGCCTGTACGACGCCAACCGGTCGCGCGTGCCCGTGCTCGCCATCGCGAGCCACATCCCGAGCAAGCAGATCGGCACCGGGTTCTTCCAGGAGACCCACCCGGACCGCCTGTTCACCGAGTGCTCCGTCTACTCGGAGATGATCTCGAGCGCCGACCAGGCCCCGCGCGTCATCAACTCCGCGATCCACCACGCCTACGGCGCGCGCGGCGTCTCCGTCCTCACGCTCCCCGGCGACGTCGCCGACCTCGACGCTCCCGCCGCCGTGCCCGACGTCGCGTGCCGGCCCGCGCCCCCGCGCGTCGTCCCGGACGCGGGCGCCGTCCAGCAGCTCGCGGACGCGATCGGTGCCGCGAAGAAGGTGACGATCTTCGCCGGCGCGGGCGTGCGCGGCGCGCACGACGACGTCATCGCGCTCGCGGACAAGATCGCCGCGCCCGTGGGCCACTCGCTGCGCGGCAAGGAGTTCATCCAGTACGACAACCCGTTCGACGTCGGCATGTCCGGCCTGCTCGGCTACGGCGCCGCGTTCGACGCGATGCACGACTGCGACCTGCTGATCCTGCTCGGCACGGACTTCCCGTACGACCAGTTCCTGCCCGAGTCGGTCCGCACGGCCCAGGTCGACGTCGACCCGACGCACCTCGGACGCCGCACCCGCCTGGACCTCGCGGTCGTGGGCGACGTCGGCGAGACGGTGCGCGCGCTCCTGCCGCTCGTGAAGAAGGCGCGGTCCCGGAAGTTCCTGGACTCGATGGTCGCCAAGCACGAGAAGGCGATGACCGGCGTCGTCGGGGCGTACACGAAGAAGGTCGAGCGCACGACGCCGATCCACCCCGAGTTCGTCGCGGACACGCTCGACCAGGTGGCCTCCGACGACGCCGTGTTCACCGTCGACACGGGCATGTGCAACGTCTGGGCCGCCCGGTACATCACGCCCAACGGGAGGCGGCGCGTCATCGGGTCGTTCATCCACGGGTCGATGGCGAACGCGCTCCCCCACGCGATCGGTGTCGCGGCTTCGCAGCCCGGCCGGCAGGTCGTCGCCATGGCCGGCGACGGCGGGCTCTCGATGCTGCTCGGCGAGCTCGTGACGCTCAAGCACTACGACCTGCCGGTCAAGGTCGTCCTGTTCGACAACGCGAGCCTGGGCATGGTGCGCCTCGAGATGCTCGTCGACGGGCTGCCGATGTTCGGCACCGAGTCGCCCCAGGTCGACTACGCCGCCGTCGCGAACGCGATCGGCATCCCGGCGGTGCGCGTCGAGAAGCCGAAGGACCTGCGCCGCGCGCTCCAGGAGGCGCTGCACCGGCCGGGACCGGCGCTCGTCGACGTCGTCACGGACCCGCGTGCGCTCTCGATCCCGCCGAACATCACCGCGGGCCAGGTGCGCGGGTTCGCGGTCGCGATGAGCAAGGAGATCCTCGGCGGCGGCATGGGCGAGGTCGTGTCGATGGCGCGCGCGAACCTGCGCAACGTGCCGCGCCCGTGACGGACGAGCCGACCCTCGCCGACGTCCGCGTCACCGCCCGGGAGGTCTTCGGCTACCGCGACCTGCGCCCCGGGCAGCGCGAGGCGATCGCCGCCCTCCTCGACGGCCGCGACGTCCTGCTCGTCCTGCCGACCGGTGCCGGCAAGTCGGCGGTCTACCAGGTCCCTGGGCTCGAGCTGCCCGGGCCCACGCTCGTCGTCTCGCCGCTCATCGCGCTCCAGCAGGACCAGGTGCGGTCGCTGCTCGAGCTCGGCGACGACGACGCCCGGGCCGCGGCCGTGAGCTCCGCCGTGCCCGCCGCCGAGCGCCGCGCCGCGCTCGAGGCCGCCGCCGCGGGCGAGCTCGAGTTCCTGTTCCTCTCGCCCGAGCAGCTCGCCAACGACGAGGTCCTCGACGCGGTCCGCGCGGCCCGACCGAGCCTCGTCGCCGTCGACGAGGCGCACTGCGTCTCGACCTGGGGGCACGACTTCCGGCCCGAGTACCTCCGGGTGGGCGAGCGCCTCGACACCCTGGACCCCAGGCCGCCCGTGCTCGCGCTCACCGCGACGGCGTCCCCGCCCGTGCGCGAGGACGTGGCCGAGCGCCTGCACCTGCGCGACGCCGCGGTGATCGTCCGCGGGTTCGCCCGCCCGGGGATCGCGCTCGAGGTCGTGCGGGCCGTCGAGGCGGACGACAAGGACCGCGCTGTCGTCGAGCGCGTGCGTGCCGAGGCCGAGCACGGCGTCGGGATCGTCTACGTCGCCACGCGGCGCCGCACCACCGAGGTCGCCGACGCGCTCGCGCGGGCGGGCCTGCGCACCGCCGCGTACCACGGCGGCCTGCGGCGGGCCGAGCGCGACGAGGCCCAGCGGCGCTTCACCGAGGACGAGGTGGACGTCGTCGTCGCGACGTCCGCGTTCGGCATGGGCATCGACAAGCCCGACGTGCGGTTCGTCGTGCACGCGGACGTCCCCGGCTCCCCGGACTCCTACTACCAGGAGGTGGGTCGTGCCGGCCGCGACGGCGACCCCGCCGTCGCGGTGCTGTTCTACCGCCCGGAGGACCTGGGCCTCCAGCGCTACTTCGCGGTGAGCGTGCCCGACCGCGACGACCTGCGCGAGGTCGCTCGGGCCCTGGGCCGAGCCGGTGCGGAGGCCCCCGCGTCGGGGCCCGCGGGCGGCGGCCGGGCGCGGCTCCCCCGGCGCCTCGCGCGCCTGCGGGCGCTCGTCGAGGACGCGCGGGCGCTCGCCGGTGACGACGCGCGCCCGGCCGCGGTGGCCGACACCGCGCGGAACCTCGCCGAGGCCCGGCGCCGGGTCGACGACTCGCGCCTGCAGATGATGCGCGCGTACGCCGAGACGACGCAGTGCCGCCGCCAGTTCCTGCTCGCCTACCTCGGGGAGGACCTGCCCGAGCCGTGCGGCCGCTGCGACGCCTGCTGGTCCGGCACCGCCGCCGAGCGGTCGGCCGACGACCACGCCGCACCCTGGTCGACCGGCACGACGGTGCAGCACCCGGAGTTCGGCGCCGGGACGGTCATGGGGTACGAGGGCGACGACCGGGTCACGGTCCTGTTCGAGACCCACGGGTACCGGACGCTGAGCCTCGACGCCGTGGCCGAGCAGGATCTCCTCACCCCGTCCTGACCGCCCCGGGACGGGGCGTCCGCACCGGTAGCATCGCCGCGTGCTCACCAAGGCGTCGGTCACGCAGGACCAGGTCGCGGCCGTCGTGGCGCCGCTCGGCGAGGCCGTCCGCGTCGAGCCGCTGAGCGGCGGGATGTTCGCCAGCGTGCTCGCGGTGGACCTCGCCCCGCACCCGGACGGGGGCGGGCCCGACGGCGTCCCCGCGCGCGTCGTCGTCAAGGTCACCGGGGCGGACACGTCGCGGCTGCTGCGCTACGAGCACGGGATCCTCACCACGGAGGACGCCGCCTACCGGGCCGCGCACGCGGCCGGGCTGCCCGTCCCGCGCGTGCTGCACGCCGACCTCACGCGCGCGCACGTGGACGGCGACGCGCTCGTCGTCACGTTCCTCGACGGCACCCTGTGGAGCGGTCGCGAGCTCGATGCCGCGGCGACCGCCGTCGTGCGCCGGGGGCTCGGGTCGTTCATGTCGCGCCTGCACCGGATCACGGGCGACCGGTTCGGCTATCCGGCCCGGGTCTCGGACCTCGCCGCGGCCATCTGGCCCGACGCCTTCGCCCGCATGGTCGGGGCCGCGCTCGACGACGCGCGTCGGTGGGGCGTGGACCTCCCCGAGGCCCGGGTGCTCGACGCCGTCGCGCGCCACCGCGACCTGCTCGCCCGCGTGACGGTCCCCCGGCTCGTGCACGCGGACCTCTGGCCCGGGAACGTGCTGCTCGGGCGCGCCGACGACGGTCCGCAGAACGCCGACGACACCGACGACCTCGCGATCGTCGGGGTGCTCGACGCGGAGCGGTCGCTGTGGGGCGACCCGCTCTTCGAGCTCGCGGGGGCGGACCAGCTCGGCGCCGGGGCCGTCGACCCCGACCTCCTCGCGGGCTACGCCGCCGCGGGCGGCGACCTCGGCCTGGGCGACGGCACCCCGGGGTCGGGCGACGCCGACGCGTGGACGCGGCTGCGCCTGTACCGGGCGTACCTCGCGTGCCTGCTCGTCGTCGAGGTCGTGCCGCGCGGCTACGAGGGCGACTGGGTCGAGGGGTACGCCGGCACGGCGCGCGCGAACCTGCTGCGGATGCTGGACGAGCTCGGCTCCTGACCGCGTCCGTCGTACCTGGGGAGTGCTCCCCATGCCCGGACGCCTCGGGCGGGCTCTCGGCACGGTCGGGTCACGATAGGGTGTGCGTACGTTCACGACAACTCCACACGCCACGTCAACACGACGGTCCGCACGGCCGTCCGCACGGCCGTCCGCACGGCACCGACACACGCACGGCCGCCCGCCGCAGCAAGGGGACCTCGCATGATCGCGTTCATCGTCATCGGCATCGCCGGACTCGCCCTCCTGCTCCTCTCGCTGCTCGTCGGCGAGATCGTCGACCTGGGTGACGGCGCGGTGTCCGGGACGACGCTCGGCGTGGGTGGCGTGGTCTTCGGCGCCGTCGGCGTGATCGTGGCCTCCAACGACCTGCCGACGTGGCTCGCGTACGTGGGGTCGCTCGTCGTGGCGCTGGTCGTCATGGTGCTCGTGCAGGCCCTGGTCAAGCACCTGCGGGAGTCGGAGGACGGCGTGCCCACGTCCCTCGTCGGCGTGCAGGGGACCGCGACGACCGCGATCGACCCGTCCCGCGGCGAGGTCTCGCTGGACGCCGTGCACGAGCTCGAGCGCCGCCTCGCCTGGGCGGACGAGCCCATCCCGGAGGGCGCGCGCGTCGTCGTGCTCGAGCAGTCCGGGAGCCGCGTGCGCGTCCAGCGCCACTACCCCAACGACTGACCGCACGGCCGACCCGACCGGCGACGCCGCCCCGCGCCGTCGGCGGGTGCCGCGCACCGCACCACCGGCCGGACCGGCCGGGCTCGACCCCGACCGGCCCGTCCCGCACCGCCGCACGCCCTGACCTGCACGCACCCACGGAAGGAGACGCGCCCCGGCGCGGACCATGTTCGACGACACGAACCTCATCACGACCCTGGCGATCGTCGCCCTGGTCATCGCGTTCTTCGCGGTGGTCATCTTCATCAGCAAGCGCATCCGCCGCGTCCCGCCGAACGAGGCCCTGGTCATCGTCGGCCGCGGCGCGGGGCGCAGGGAGGCGGCGGGCAGCGGGCAGAAGGTCGTCGTCGGCGGCCGCACGTTCGTCTGGCCGATCCTCCAGCAGGGCTTCTCCATCTCGCTCGAGCAGCGCCAGATCGGCATCACGGTCGAGGGTGTGGACAAGAACCGCATCAAGATCGCCATCAAGGCGTCCATCAACTTCAAGGTCCGCGGTGACGAGGAGGGCGTGCGCCGCGCGGCCCAGCGCTTCCTCTCCCAGCAGGGCACGCTGACGGAGATCATCAAGGAGTCCCTCGAGGGCTCGCTGCGCTCCATCGTGGGCGACATGACGATCGAGCAGATCATCTCCGACCGCAAGGGCCTGTCCGACCGCGTCGTCGAGTCCACCAAGGCCGACCTCTCGGAGCAGGGCCTCCAGGTCGACCTGCTCAACATCTCCGACATCTCGACGCCGGGCTCGGACTACCTCTCGAACCTGGGTCGCGCCGAGTCGGCCCGTGCCCGCCAGGTCGCCGAGGTCTCCGAGGCCGAGGCGCAGCGTGCCTCGGAGTTCGCCGTCATCGACGCGGCCGAGCAGATCGCCGAGCGCCAGAAGGCGCTCGACCTCAAGCGCGCCGCGATCAAGGCGGACACCGACCGCGCGAACGCCGAGGCCGAGGCCGCGGGCCAGCTCGCGCGCGCCGAGCAGGACCGCCTCGTCGCGCAGCAGGAGCGCGAGGCGCTCGCCGAGCAGGCCCGCGTGACGCAGGAGCGCCTCGACATCGAGATCCGCAAGCCCGCCGAGGCCAAGGCGTACGCCGAGGTCCAGGAGGCGAACGCGCGCCGTGACGCCGCGAACGCCGCGACCGAGGCCGACGCGTACAAGCGCACCGTCATCGCCGAGGCGAACAAGACGGCGGCCATCCAGGACGCCGAGGCGTCCGCGCAGGCCGTGCGCCGCGCCGGTGAGGCCGAGCGCGACCGCCAGGTCGCCCTCGCGGCCGGTATCAAGGCCGAGGGTGAGGCCCGCGCCGCGGCGATCGAGGCCGAGGGTCGCGCCGAGGCCGTGGCGACCGACGCGAAGGCCGACGCGCTCCAGAAGTACGGCGAGGCGGCCCTGGTGCAGGAGCTCATCGAGCGCCTGCCGGAGATCGTGCGCGCCGCGGCCGAGCCGATCGGCAACATCCAGGGCATGACCGTCGTCTCGACCGACGGCGCGTCCGCGGTCACCAAGAACGTCGCGTCGGTCCTGGGCGAGGGCCAGGGCGTCATCAAGCAGCTCACCGGCGTCGACATCAACCAGCTCATCGCGAACCTCGCGGGCACGCAGCTCACGGGCTCGGGCGAGAAGGCGACGAACGGCACCTCGCACTGACCCTGACCGGCTCCCGCCGGTGCAGGACGACGGCCCGTCCGGACCTCCGGGCGGGCCGCCGTCGTGCGGGGGTGCGGCACGGCCGCGGCCCGCTCAGGTCCAGCCGAGGCGGCCGAACGCGTTCAGCGCGAGCAGGACGCCGAGGATCCCCAGCACCCAGCCGGTCATGTCGGTCGCGTTCCGCGTCAACCACGCGTCGAGCCGGCGCAGCAGCGGGTCGACCGCGCGCGCCGCGACGAGCCGCCCGAGCAGCAGCAGGAGCGCGGGCGCGACCATCACGACGCAGTAGGCCGCGAGGATGCCGCCGGTCGCAGGCCAGCCGACGTCCGACGTCGTGAGGAGCCCGATCGCGGCCAGGTACGGGAGCATCGTCCCGACCTCGAGGGCGACGGCGCCGAGCGCGAGCCCCATGAGCGGCAGCACGGAGGGACGGGTCCGTACCGCACCGGCACCGACCGCGTCCGCCTCGATCCCCAGCGCGCGCTCGCGCCAGCGGGACAGCCGCCCCGGGCGCCCGCCCGACGTCGTCCCGGACGTCACGCCGGGCGCGTCACCCGGGATCTCGCCGTGGACGGTGGGCCGGGCGCCGACCGTCGCCGGCGCCGCGGCGGCCGCGCGCGCGTCCCGCCGGGCCGTGCGCTTGCTGTCGAAGCGGAAGCTCAGCGCGAACAGCCCGATGCCGAGGAGGAGCTGCACGATCGCGGCGGCGCGCGTGTCCAGGGCGTCGCCGAACCGTTCGAGGAAGGCCCCGGCGCCCAGCAGCACGACGATCCCGACGGCCAGGTAGAACGCGGCGACCGTGCCGAGGTAGACGAGCACGCGCCCCGCACGGAGCCGACCCGGCGCGAGCAGCAGCCAGACCGGGATGAGGAGCGTGCCGAAGCTCGTGGAGTCGATGAGCGCCAGCACGACGAGCACGCCCGCCATGGCCGCGAGGCCCAGGCCCGGCCCGCCGACGGCGTCGAGGTCGAAGGGGATGTCCATGTCGTCGAGCCTCGCCTCCGGGGCGCGGTCCCGTCGTCGGGCGAACGACCGACCCGGAGCGCCCGGCGAGCCACCGGCGCGGACCGGGACGCCGACGTCGTACACCGTTCGACCGATCCGCGGGACGCCGCGCTGTGCTGGGATGGGTGCGTGAGGACGGAGGAGGACGACGCGGACGAGGCGCAGCGCGTCGCGCCCGGACACACCGGATGGCGGGCCGCTGCCCGGTCGCTCACGCAGGTGTGGCGCATCGAGGACCGTCGGAACGACCTCTTCTCCGCCGTCACGACGTTCGTCCTCGGGTGGGTCCTCCTCGAGGTGGGCCTGGTCGGGCTCGTCCGGGCCCCGTTCGTCGTCGAGCCGGCCGAGCCGTGGTGGCGCGTCGCGCTGCTCGGGGTCGGCTGCCTCCTCATCCTGGTCAAGCGCGCGCACCCGATCCTCGCGCTGCTCGGCGGCGTGGCCGTCATGGTCGTCGACCTGCGGTGGGGCGGCAGCCTCGCGGTCACGCTCGTCCTGTGGGACCTGCTCTACGCCGCCGCGCTCTGGTCGAGGCCGCGGGCGCGGGCGTGGCTCTGGGGCGTCGCGGTGACGGTCGCCGTGGCCGGGTCGGTCGCGGCGGGCGAGGCGGCCCGGGACGTGCGCGAGTTCGTGTACATGGGGCTGCAGCTCGGCGCCGTCCTCCTCGTGCCGATGTGGTGGGCGACCAACGTGCGCACCAAGAGCGAGCTCGCCGAGCTGGCCGGCGAGCGCGCCGACCTCGCGGCGCGCGAGGCCGAGACCGCGGCCCGCACGGCGGACCTGGAACGGCAGCGCGCGAGCGACCTCGAACGCATCGCCGAGCTCGACCGGCACGAGGCGGTCCGGGCCGAGCGTGCCGCGATGGCGCGCGACCTGCACGACGTCATCGCGTCGCACCTGTCGACCATCGCGATCCACTCGGGCGCCGCGCTCGCGCTCCCGCCCGACGCCGCGAAGGACCGGGCCGCGCTCGAGCAGGTGCGGGCCAGCGCCGTGGCGTCCCTCGACGAGATGCGGTCCATGATCCTGCTGCTCCGGTCCGAGGGGCGCCGCGACGACGGCGCGGGCGCCGCCCTCGACACCGTCGCCGCGCCCGGTCGGCTCGCGGGGCTCGACGCGCTCCTCGCCGCCGCGCGCGCGACCACGACGGTCGTGCTCGACGACCCCGACGGGGTCGCGACCGGCCCGCTGCCCGCCGCGGCGGACCAGGCGCTGTTCCGGATCGTGCAGGAGGCCGTGACGAACGCGGTCAAGCACGCGCCGGGGTCGCGCGTCACGGTGCGGCTCTCCCGGGACGGGGCCACCGTGGCGCTCGAGGTTCGCGACGACGGCCCTCCCGGAGCCGCACCGCCGGTCGACGGCCCGCTCAGCGCGGGTACCGGCCTGCTGACCATGCGGGAGCGCGCCGACGGCCTCGGCGGGACGTTCGCGGCCGGGCCGACGGCGGCCGGCGGGTGGACCGTGCGCGCGTCCGTCCCGGTCGCGGCCCGTCCGAGCGAGAGGGAGAGCGCGTGACACGCCGACCGGTCCGGGTGCTGCTGGCCGACGACCACGCGGCGATCCGCGCGGGCCTGCGTCTTCTGCTCGACGCCGCGGACGACGTCGAGGTCGTCGGCGAGGCGTCGGACGGCACCGCGGCGATCACGAACGCCCGGGCGCTGCGACCCGACGTCGTGCTCATGGACCTGCGCATGCCCGGGGTGGACGGCATCGAGGCCACCCGCGCCATCACCGCCGAGGGTCTCGCCGAGGTGCTCGTGCTCACGACGTTCGACCTCGACGAGTACGTCGACGGCGCGCTCCGCGGCGGCGCGGCGGGGTTCCTCCTCAAGTCGGCCGAGCCTGCGGCGCTGCTCGACGCGGTCCGTCGCGTCGCCGCCGGCGACGGCGTCCTCGCGCCCGAGGTCACCCGCCGCCTCCTCGCCGCGTTCGCCCGCGGCCCGGTGCCCGACGGCGCCCCGCACCCGGGACCGCCCGCCCACCCGGGCGAGCCGGGCCGCTCGGCCGCAGGGCCGACGTCGGGCACGGCCGGTGGCCCTCCGGCACCCGCCGCCGGGCCGCACGCCGGCGCGAACGGCTCGGCACAGGACCCACGGCTCGTCGACCTCACGCCCCGCGAGGTCGACGTGCTCGCGGCGCTCGGCCGCGGCCTCTCCAACCAGGGCATCGCGACCGACCTCTACATCACCGAGGCCACGGCCAAGACGCACGTCTCGCGCGTCCTCGCCAAGCTCGGCGTCGCGACCCGTATGCAGGCGGCCATCGTCGCCCGCGACACCGGCCTCGCCTGACCGCCGACCCCGCGGTACGACCCCGGCCCGCAGCGACGACCTCGGCCTCGACGGGCTGCACGGGCTGCCGCTCGTCGGCCACGTCCGCGGCCGGGGCGGTCGGCGCCGTGCGTCGCGGGTCAGGCCGGGACGAGGTCCGGGCTCTGCACGACGCGCGCCGCGTGCCGGGCACCCGCCGCCATCGCCTCCTCGACGCCCGCCCCGCGCAGGTGCGCATCGAGGAAGCCCGCGAAGAAGCCGTCGCCCGCGCCGTTCGTGTCGACGACGTGCGGCACGCGCTCCGCCGGCACCTCGACGAACCCGTCGTCGGCGGTGAGCGCGACGGCGCCGCGCGACCCGTGCGTGCACACCACGAGCCGCGCGCCCGCGTCGACCCGCGCGGCCATGAAGCCGCGCCAGTCCCCCAGCCGGTCCCCGCTGAGGAACACGTGCGTCCCCGCCTCGACCCACGGCCGGTGGAACGCGGACTCGCCGTCGTAGTCGTGCAGGTCGACCCAGACGTCACGACCGCGGGACACGGCGAGGTCGAGCACGGGCAGCGCGGGGACCGCGAGATCGACGACGACGGCCCGCGCCGCGTCGAGCGCCGCGACCGCGGCCTCCCACGACGCGCCCTGCGCGGGCACCTCGCCCGGTGCGCGCAGGTAGACCGAGACGCGCCCGCCGTCGTCGTCCATGAGGTTGAGGTGGCTCTCGGTGCGCCCGTCGGGCGAGGGCTCCGCGAGCACCCGGACGCCCGCGCCCTCGAGAACGGACCGGACGCGCGCGCCGTCGTCGTCCGCCCCGAGGACGGTGCGCAGCAGCACCGACCGGCCGAGCCGCGCGAGGTTGAGCGCCTTGCCCGCCGACGTCCCGCCCACGGTGGCGCGGTGCGACCGGGCGAAGACCGTGTGCGGGGTGGGCGCGGGCAGCTCGTCGAGCTGGACGAGGAGGTTCCACGACGCCGGCCCGGCGACGAGGACCTCGGTCCGGGCGGGGTCGGGCAGCGCGGTGGACGGGTGCGTGGCGGCGGTCACGTCGCGCACTCTATCCCGCGTCAGTCCGTGACCGTGATGCCGAGGCTGTGCGCGAACGTCGCGGCGAGGCGCGCGAGCTGCGTGGAGTCGATCGTCGAGCCGCGCAGGGACTCGATCCCGCTCAGTTCGTCGATCTCCGCACCGCGCAGGTCCACGTGCGCCAGCGTCGAGGCCTGCACGTCGAGACGGCGGACGCGCGTGCCCTCGAACGCCACGCGCAGCGCGTCCGCGGCGACGAGGTCGAGCTCGTCGATCGTGCAGTCGGTGAACATCACGTCGCGCAGCGTCGCGCCGCGCAGGTTGACGAAGCCGAGCTTGCAGCCGACGAACCGGACCCCGGCCCAGGACGACTCGTAGAGCTCGGCCGACCCGAGGCGCGCGCCGCGCACCTCGACCTCGCGCCACCGGCCGCGCGTCCCGCGCAGCACGGGCACGTCGAGACGGTCGAGCAGCACCTCCGTGAGCGTCACCGCCCCGAGGTCCGCCTCGTCGGCCCGCACCTGGTCGAGCCGCGTGGAGAACACGCTCGCACCGTGCAGGTCGAGGCGGTCGAGGCGGAGGTCGACGAGCTCGAACCCCTCGAGGTCGGCCTCCGCCTCGAGGTCGTAGGCGTCGCCGCGCTGGAGGTCGTCCAGCACGACGGGGTCGATCACGGGCGGCTCGGTCGTCGGCTTCTTCGGTGGCACGCCCCGAGCCTAGGGCGCCCTACCGACGCGCCGCCCGTGAGCGCTCCGGCCGGCCCGCGCCGCTCAGGGCTCGGGGTGGAGGGCGTCGTAGTGCCAGAACTTGCGCTGCGACCGCACCACGATCCACAGCACGACGACGCACGCCACGCCCCCGGCGACGGCGGCCCAGGCCTCGCCCACCCACGTCGCCTGGGCGCCGAGCACGAGCTCGCCGAGCCGCGGCCCGCCCGCGACGACGACGATGAACACGCCCTGGAGCCTGCCGCGCATGTCGTCGGGCGTCGCGGTCTGCAGGATCGTCTGCCGGAAGACGGAGCTCACGGCGTCCGACGCGCCCGCGAGCGCCAGCGCGACGCTCGCCGCGACGACCCCGCCCCCGAGGACGGTCGTCGGGCTCGTCGCCCCGACCCCCACCAGGACGAGGCCGAACAGCACGATCGAGAGCCCGTAGCCCGTGATCGCCCACACGATCACGCGACCCTGCCAGCGCACGCGCGACAGCCCGCCCGAGAACACCCCCGCGAGCACCGCCCCCACGGCGAACGCCGCGGCGAGCACCCCCGTCGTCGCCTCACCCCCGCCGAGGAACACGACGCCCGCGGCGGGCAGGAGCACGCGCGGCGACGCGAGCACCATCGCCGCGAGGTCGGCGAGGAAGGTGGTGCGGACGTTCGGCTGCGTCGCGAGGTACCGCAGGCCGTCCACGACCGACCGCCACCCCGCGACCCGGCGTCGCCGCCCCGCCTCCGCGGGCCGCGGGGTGTCGTCGCCGGTCAGGGGCGGGATGTCGGGGAGCCGCCACACCGCCCACAGCGCCGCGGTGAAGAGCACGGCGTCGATCGTGTACGCGACCTGGTAGCCCCAGAGCGCGACGAGGAACGCCCCGCCCAGCGGGCCGACGGTGAGCGCGACGTTCCACGCGATCGTCTGGAGCGCGTTCGCGGCGGGCAGGAGCCGGGGCTCGACGAGGCGCGGGATGATCGCCGACCGCGCCGGGTTGTTGATGGCGAACGCCGCGGACTGCGCGGCGACGAGGCCGTAGAGCACGCCCACCGAGTTCAGGTGCAGCCACGCCTGGACCGCGATGAGCGCGGTGATGACCCACAGCGCGGTCGACGCCGCGAGCGCGACCTTGCGACGGTCGTACGCGTCGACGAGCGCGCCGCCGTACAGGCCCAGCACGACGAGGGGCACGAGGGCGCAGATGCCGAGCACCCCGACCGCGAGCGACGAGCCCGTGAGCGCGTAGACCTGGAGACCGACGGCGACGACCGTGAGCTGCGAGCCGAGGTTGGAGATGCCGAGGCCCCACCACAGCCGGCGGAACGGCGGCGAGATGCGCAACGGCGTCGTGTCGGCGAGGAGACCGTTGACGCGAGCCACGATCGCCGAGCCTACGTCAGCGCTGCCACTCCCGTGGACGGCGGGCGGCGGGGCCGCGACGCTACGTGGTCCCTCTGCTCGTCGCGGTCCCGACGGGCGTCAGGCCGTCCCCACGTCGCCCGGGGTGCTCTCCGCCGCGCCCTCGCGCGCATCGGCCTCGCCCCACGCGTCCGCGTGGCGGTGCGGCTGCCCGGGCGGCGGCTCGTAGCCCGGGTGCGGTCCGGGCGTGAGGTACGTGCGCGCGAAGAACAGCGACGCGGCGAGGTCCTCGCGACGCTCGGCCGCGGTCCGGGCGCGGCGCGTCGAGATCTCGACGACGACGTCGCCGGCCCACCCGCGCCGCACGAGCTCGGCGAGGACCCGGTCGCACGGCTGGTCGCCGCGGCCGGGGACGAGGTGCTCGTCCGTGATCGACGACGACCCGTCGGCGAGGTGGACGTGCGCGAGGCGGCCGTCGAACACGTCGAGCAGCGCGAGCGCGTCCTGCTGCGCGACGGCGGCGTGCGACAGGTCGAGCGTCACGTGCTCGTACCCGTGCTCGGACGGGTCCCAGCCCGGCAGGTACGCCTGCATCTCGCGCTTGCGGCTGCGCCAGGGGTACATGTTCTCGACCGCGATGGTCACGCCCTCGGTCTCGTCGAGCTCGCCGACGAGGTCCTCGAACTCCCGCGCGTACCGGTACTGCCACCGGAACGGCGGGTGCACGACGACGGTGCTCGCCCCGACCTCCTGCGCGAGCCGGACGCTGCGCCGGAGCTTGGGACCGGGCGAGCGCCCCCACACGCGCTGGCTCACCAGCAGCGTCGGCGCGTGGATGCTGCGGATGGGGACGTCGTGCTCGGCGGCCAGCCGCCGGAGCGTCGCGGCGTCCTGGGTCGTCTCGTCGGACCACACCATGACCTCGACGCCGTCGTACCCGAGGTCGGCCGCGGCCTCGAAGGCGTACGGGGCCTTGCGCGGGTAGACGCTGGCCGTCGAGAGCGTGACGTGGATGCGCTGCGCCTCTCCCGCGGACGGGGAGGACGCGCGCGGTGTCGTCGCGTCGGACATGCCGGTCACCCTAGACCCGTCGGCTGTGCCCCACACCCAGCAGACCTTCCGCTGGGGAGAACCCGCGCCCCGACCTAGCCTGGGGTCATGGCGGCGACGGCGCGCGTCATCGACATCCACGTGGTCGCGGACTCGACGGGAGACACCGGGACCCGCGTCGCGCGCGCCACGCAGGCGCAGTTCCCCGGGCAGCCGGTCCGGGTCGTGCGCCACCCGCGGCTGCACAGCGCGCGAGGCGTGGACGACGTCGTGGCCCAGCTCCGCGCCGACCCGGCCGCGGCCGTGGTGTTCTGCACCGTCGTCGACGACGCGCTGCGCACGCGCGTGCTGGAGGCGTGCGCGGCGCTCGACGTCCCGTGCGCCGACCTGCTGGCCCCCGCCCTCGACGCGTTCACCGCGCGCACGGGCGCGCAGCCGGCGCGTGTCGTGCAGCCCGTCGGGCTCGCCGCGGACTACTTCGACCGCATCCACGCGATGGAGTTCGCGGTCGCGAACGACGACGGCCACCTCACCGACGGGCTCGACGAGGCGCAGGTCGTGCTCGTCGGGGCGTCGCGGACGGGCAAGACCCCGCTGTCGATGTACCTGGGCTACCTCGGCTACCCCACCGCCAACATCCCTCTCGTCCCGGGCGTCGCGCCCCCGCGCGAGCTGTTCGAGGCCGAGCGCTGGAAGGTCGTGGGCCTGACGATCGACCCCGAGCGCCTGCTCGAGATCCGGCAGCGCCGCGTGCACGCCATGGGTGCCACCGGGCTCGGCGGACCCGCGGGCCACGGGGACCACAGGGGCACGGCACTCGGCGGGTACGCCGACCTCGCCCGCATCCACGACGAGCTCGCCGAGGTCGCCCTGCTCCAGCGGCGCCTCGGCTGCCCCGTCCTCGACACCACGACCCTCGCGCTCGAGGAGGCCGCGGGGCGCGTCGTCGAGCTCGTCACCGCGCGCCGTCGCGCCCTCGCGCCCGACGACGCACCGCAGCCCCCGGGCGACGACCTCGCCCGCGCGACCCCGCAGACCCGCCCGGCGGACCGCCGTCGGGCAGGAGACAGCGCGGCCACCGCCGCCGACCACGAGGAGCAGCCATGAGCGACCGGTACGTCTACGACCTCGCGGAGGGGCGTGCGGACATGCGCGCCCTGCTGGGCGGCAAGGGCGCGGGGGTCGCGGAGATGCGCCGCATCGGCGTGCCCGTGCCGGACGGCTTCACCGTGACGACGGCGGCGTGCGTCGCGGCCATGGAGCGTGGCGGGTCGTGGCCGGACGGCCTGTGGGACGAGGTCGTCGCGCACCTCGACGCGCTCGAGGCGCGCACGGGGCGACGCCTCGGCGCGCGCGAGCGCCCGCTGCTCGTGTCGGTGCGCTCGGGAGCCGTGTTCTCGATGCCCGGGATGATGGACACGATCCTCAACCTCGGGATCTCGGACGACTCGGTCGAGGGGCTCGCGGCCGAGTCCGGCAACGCGCGCTTCGCGTGGGACTCCTACCGACGGTTCGTGCAGATGTACGGCGAGGTCGTCGAGGGCGTGCCCGCCCACGCGTTCGCCGACGAGCTCGACGCGCTCAAGGCGCGCCGCGGCGTCGCGCAGGACACGGACCTGGACGCGGACGACCTGCGCGGGCTCGTCGCGACGTTCCGCTCGGTCGCACGGCAGCACACGGGCGAGGACCTGCCGACGGACCCGCGCGAGCAGCTCCGGCGGTCGGTCGACGCGGTGTTCGCGTCGTGGGGCAACCCGCGCGCCGCGGTGTACCGGAGGGCGAACGGCATCCCGGACGACCTCGGCACCGCGGTCAACGTCATGCAGATGGTGTTCGGCAACAAGGGCGCGACGTCGGCGACCGGCGTGTGCTTCACGCGCAACCCCGCCACGGGGGCCAAGGAGCTCTACGGCGAGTTCCTCGTGGACGCGCAGGGCGAGGACGTCGTCGCCGGCATCCGCACGCCCCGGCCCCTCGCGGAGATGGAGACCGTGCTGCCCGACGCGTTCCGCGAGCTGCGCGCGACCATGGACCGGCTCGAGCAGCACTACGGCGACCTGCAGGACATCGAGTTCACCGTGGACGACGGCGCGCTCTACCTCCTGCAGACCCGGACCGGGAAGCGCACCGCGCAGGCGGCGCTGCGGGTCGCCCGCGAGCTCGTCGACGAGGGCGTGATCGACCGGGACACCGCGCTGCGCCGCCTCGATCCGGCACAGCTCGACCAACTCCTGCACCCGGCGCTCGACCCCGGCCACGGCGCGACCCCGCTCACGCGCGGGCTCAACGCGTCGCCCGGGGCGGCCGTCGGGCGCGTCGTGCTCGACGCCGAGACCGCGGCCGAGCGAGGCAAGGCCGGCGAGGCCGTCGTGCTCGTGCGGTGGGAGACGAACCCGGACGACATCGCGGGCGTCATCGCCGCGCAGGGCGTGCTCACCGCGCACGGCGGCATGACGTCGCACGCGGCGGTCGTCGCGCGCGGCATGGGCAAGCCGTGCGTCGCGGGTGCCGGCGCGCTGCGGATCGACGTGGAGGGGCGCCGCGTCCACGTCGGGGACCACGTGCTCACCGAGGGCGACACGATCACCCTCGACGGCACGACCGGCGACGTCTACGCGGGCGCGCTGCGGCTCGTGCCGCCCCAGGTCACCGACGACTTCCGCGCCGTGCTCGGCTGGGCCGACGACGTGCGGCGCCTCGGCGTGCGCGCGAACGCCGACACCGGCGAGGACGCCGCGAAGGCCCGCGAGCTCGGGGCCGAGGGCATCGGCCTGTGCCGCACGGAGCACATGTTCATGGCGCCCGACCGGCTGCCCGTGGTGCGCGAGATGATCCTCGCGGAGACCGACGCCGCGCGCGCCGCCGCGCTCGACCGCCTGCTGCCCATGCAGCAGGGCGACTTCGAGGAGATCCTCACGGCGATGTCCGGGCTGCCCGTGACCATCCGGCTCCTCGACCCGCCGCTGCACGAGTTCCTGCCGGACCTCGTCGAGCAGTCGCTGCTGGTGCAGCGGCTCGAGGACGAGGTCGGGGACCCGGGCGCGCCCCTGCACGGGACGGACGCCGTCGCGGAGGGCTGGGCCGCGGCGGCCGGCGGCGGGGAGACGACGGCGCGGCTCGCCCGCGCGCGCCGCCTCCTCGCGCAGGTGCGCCGGCTGAGCGAGATGAACCCCATGCTCGGCACGCGGGGTGTGCGGCTCGCGCTGCTGCACCCGCAGATCGCGGCGATGCAGGTACGGGCGGTCGCGCGCGCGGCGCTCGCGGTGCGCGCGGCCGGGCACGACCCGCGCGTGGAGATCATGGTGCCGCTCGTCGGGTTCTCCGAGGAGCTGCGGCGGATGCGCGAGGTCGTCGACGCGACGATGGCGGAGGAGCTGGCGGGCGCGGACGCCCCGCTGCCATACGCCGTCGGGACGATGATCGAGCTGCCCCGCGCGGCGCTCGTCGCGGACCGCATCGCCGAGCACGCGGAGTTCTTCTCGTTCGGCACGAACGACCTCACGCAGACGACGCTCGGCATCTCACGCGACGACGCGGAGGGGTCGTTCCTCACCGCGTACCTGGAGGCGGGAGTGGTGGGCACGAACCCGTTCGCGACGATCGACCGGGACGGGGTCGGGGAGCTCGTGCACGTCGGGCTCGAGCGCGGGCGCCGCGCGCGGCCGGGGCTGCACGCCGGGGTGTGCGGCGAGCACGGGGGCGACCCGGCGTCCGTCGCGCTGTTCGACGAGATCGGGCTGGACTACGTGTCGTGCTCGCCGTACCGGGTGCCCGTCGCGCGGCTCGCTGCCGCGCGCTCGACGCTCGACCGGCGCGACGGGGTGCGCACGGCACGCGACGTGTGACCCGGGTGGTGCGCCCGCGGCGCCGTCGGCAGCAGCGCTCGGACCGGAGGTCCTCGGGCCCTCGCCTTGTGGGCGGCGATCCCCTAGGATGCACTGGTCCAGACCACTTGTCTGCCGGAGGAAACACCATGGACCGTGCCGTCGTCGTCGCGATCACCGAAGGCCTTCACGCCCGCCCCGCCGCCCTGTTCGTCAAGGCCGCCGCCGCCCAGCCCGCCCCCGTGCGCATCGCCAAGGCGGGCGGCGACCCCGTCGAGGCGGCGAGCATCCTCAGCGTCATGACGCTCGGCGTGACCGCCGGGGACGAGGTCGTGCTGTCGACCGACGCCGACGGCGACGACGCGAGCGCCTCCATCGACGCGCTCGCGTCGTTCCTGGAGCAGACCGAGGTCGCCTGACCTCTCTCTACTCTCTCTACTCTCTCTACTCCCCCGGCGTAGCATCGTCGACCACGACCTCACGCCCCGTCGAGAACGACATGGGGGTCGTTATCCAGCGGATAACGGCCCCCATGTCGTTGTCGGCGCCCGTGAGGTCGACTACAGACCCAGGTCGTCCAGGATCGGGAGGCGGGACCGGACGGCCGCGCGGGCGGCGTCGGGCGTGGGCTGCTGGAGCGCGAGGAACGCGAGCTCCTCGCACTGGTCGGACGTCGTGGCGGCCAGCACCGCCGCGACGTCGGCGAGCGCGCGCGGCGTCATGGACAGCGAGGTCACGCCGAGCCCCACCAGCACCGGCGCGAGCACCGGGTCCGCCGCGGCCTCGCCGCAGACGCCGAGCGGGCGCCCGTTGAGCGCCGCCCCCGAGCCCGTCGCCCCGACGAGCGCGAGGACCGTCGGCTGCCACGCCGTCGACAGGCGGGCGAGGTCGGAGACCTCGCGGTCCGCGGCCATCGTGTACTGCGTGAGGTCGTTCGTGCCGATGCTCGCGAACGACGCCTTGGCGAGCACCCAGCGCGCCCCGAGGGCCGCGGCGGGCACCTCGATCATCACGCCCGCGGTGCCGAGGCCGTGGTCCGCGCACAGCGCGACGAACGACTCCGCCTCGTCGGGCGTCGCGATCATGGGCGCCATGACCCACACGTCGGCCGACTCCGCCGCCGCGGCGCGCGCGATCGCCGTGAGCTGGCGGTCGAGCACCTCGGGGTGGCGCCGCGCGGTGCGCAGGCCGCGTACGCCGAGCGCCGGGTTGGGCTCGGCCTCGGGCGTGACGAACGGGAGCGGCTTGTCCGCGCCCGCGTCGAGCGTGCGCACGACGACCTTGCGGCCGCCGAACGCGGCGAGCACCTCGCGGTAGGCCGCGACCTGCTCGTCGATCGTCGGCTCGACCGTGCGACCCAGGAAGCACACCTCGGTGCGGAAGAGCCCCACGCCCTCCGCGCCCGCCTCGGCGGCCGCCCGTGCGTCCTCCCCGTTCGCGACGTTGGCGAGGAGCTCCACCCGGCGGCCGTCCGCCGTCCGGCCCTCGCCGTCGAACCGGCGGCGCTCGCCGCGCGCCCCGCGCGCCGCGACGACGGCGGCCACGTCCTCGGCGGACGGGTCGCGCTCGACCGTGCCGAGCCCGCCGTCCACGAGCACCGTCGCGCCGTCGTGCAGCGTCAGCGCGTCCTCGACCGCCACCACGGCCGGGATGCCGAGCGCCCGGGCCAGGATCGCGGTGTGCGACGTCGGCCCGCCGCCCCGCGTCACGACCGCGAGGACGCGCTCGGGGTCGAGCTGCGCGGTGTCCGCGGGAGCGAGGTCGTCCGCGACGAGCACGAACGCGAACCCCGGGTCGGGCACTCCCGGGGCGGGCAGGCCGAGCAGCGTCGCGACGATCCGGTCGCGCACGTCGCGCACGTCGCGCGCCCGCTCGGCCATGAGCCCGCCGAGCGCCTCGAGCTGCCCGACGACGACGCCCGCCGCGTCCCACACGGCGCGCGCCGGCGTGGTGCGCTGCTCGCGCACCCGCCCGACGGCGTCGCGCGCCAGGGCGGGGTCCGCCGCCATCGCGGCGGTCACGCCCAGCACCTCCGCCGCGGTGCCCTCGGCCCGCGCGGCGCGGGCCGTGAGGTCCTCCTGGACGGTCGTCACCGCCGCGAGGACCTGCGTCACCGCGAGGTCCACGTCGGCGTCCGTGCTGTCCGCGGCGAGCGGGGCCGCAGCGGGCTCGGGGACCGGGTCGGGCATGCGCACGACCGTCCCCGCCCCCCGCCCGGGGCTGACCGGTACGCCGGTCAGCCCCGGGTCGGAGACCCGCGCGGGTGCGCGCGTCGCGTCGTCGGAGACGGTCACGCCGCGCCTCCGCCGCCCGAACCGGTGCGGCTCGGGACGTCGGCCTCGGTGCCGCCGGCGGCGCGGTCGTCGCGCCCCGTCGCCCGGACGTCGGACGCCGGGGCGTCGGCCACCGGGGCGTCGGTCGCCCCCGTGGCTCCCGTCGCCTCGACGGCGCCGTCGGTGTCGTCCTCGCGCCCCGGGGTCCGCAGGTTCCAGCGGGTGATGACGAAGCGGAAGAGGAAGTAGTAGATCAGCGCGTACCCGAGCCCGACGGGGATGAGCAGGAGCGGCATCTCCGCGATCCGGAAGTTCAGCAGGTAGTCGATCGCGCCTGCCGAGAATCCGAAGCCGTCGCGGATGCCGAGCGCGTTGACGAGGGCGAGCGACGTCCCGGTGAGGACCGCGTGGATGACGTACAGGGGGTAGGCGACGAACACGAACGCGAACTCGAGCGGCTCGGTCACGCCCGTGACGAACGAGACGAGCGCGGCCGAACCCATGATGCCCGCGACGACCTTGCGCTGGGCCGGCTTGGCGGTGTGGACGATCGCGAGCGCCGCGGCCGGGAGGGCGAACATCATGATGGGGAAGAAGCCGGTGAGGAACGTGCCCGCCGTGGGGTCGCCCGCGAGGAAGCGGAAGATGTCTCCCTGCGCGACCGTGCCGTCGGCCGAGGTGTACTCGCCGAACTGGAACCACGGCAGCGAGTTGAGCAGGTGGTGCAGACCGATCGGGACGAGCAGGCGGTTGAGCGTGCCGAAGATGAACGCCCCGAGGATCGTCGACCCCGTGACGAACCCGCCGATCGTGTCGTTGATCAGCCAGTCGAAGGCGGGGTAGATCAGGGCACCGACGACGGCGATGAGGACCGACACACCCGCGGTGACGATCGGGACGAAGCGTCGCCCGCCGAAGAACGCGAGGTAGGGGGGCAGCTTGATCCGGTAGTACTTCTGGTAGAGCAGCGCCGCCGTGAGACCGATGACGATGCCACCGAGCACGCCGTAGTTGATGAGTTCCTGCGCGTCGCCCTCGGCGGGCTTGCCGAGCACGTACGGCGAGAGCGAGTCGCTGACGCCCTTGAAGACGAGGTATCCGATGAGGGCCGCGAGGCCGGTCGTCCCGTCGGACTTCTTCGCGTACCCGACCGCGACACCGAGGGCGAAGATGATCGGCAGGTTGGCGAACAGCGCGTTGCCGGCCGCGCCGAGCACGTCGGCGACGGGCTGCATCCACGCGAAGGTGCCGGCGACCCCGTCGGCGCCGAGCATGTCGGGCTGCCCGAGCCGCAGCAGCAGCGCGGCGGCGGGCAGGGACGCGATGGGCAGCATGAGGGAGCGCCCGACGCGCTGGAGCTGCGCGAAGCCGGGCACCCCCTTCTTCGTCCTCGTCGGTTCGGCGACGGTGGTCATGTGTCGATCTCCTCCTGGGTGGGCCTGGGGCGCAGGCCGAGGTGCGTCGTGCGGCAGCGGTGGCGCGACGTCGTACGGGCGTCGTTGCCGGTCTCCGGGCACGCCGAGGACGACTGGGGTCGTTCCTGGCTCGTCGTGCCGGACATCCGGTCCAGGTTGTCTGGACCACTTGCAGGAAGAGTGGTCTAGACCTCATGATGTGTCAACCCCCGGAGGTGACCCGGGACACACGGACAGGTCCAGGACCCGCGTCGCCGCAGGTCGCAGGACGGACAATGCACCCGTGGAGATCGAGGCACCGACGCAGGGTCGTCCGTCCGTCCAGGGCACGGACGCGGACGAAGGACCAGGACGAGGACGAGGACGCGGCACGACGATGAGCAGGTCACGATCGCAGGCGAGCGAGCACAAGTACCTCACGGTGCGCGCCTACCTCGCCGACCTCGTGGCGAGCGAGCTCTCCGTCGGCGACGCGGTGCCGTCCGAGCGCAGCCTCACCGAGAAGTTCGGTGTCTCGCGCATGACCGTGCGCCAGGCGATCGACGCGCTCGTCACCGAGGGCGTGCTCGAGCGCTCGCAGGGCCGCGGGACGTTCGTCGCCCCGCCGCGCGCGGACTTCGAGATGCGCCTCACGACGTTCGGGGAGGAGGCGCGCCGTCGCGGCATGGAGCCGGGCACCGACGTGCTCGAGGTCGGCACGGCGCCCGCGCCGGCGTCGGTCGCCGAGTCGCTCGGGCGCGCGACGGGCGACCCCATGCACCACGTGGTGCGCCTGCGCTCCGCCGACGGCTCGCCCATGAGCGTCGAGGAGGCGTGGATCCCCGTCGACCTCGCCCCGGACCTGCTCGACGACGGCGTCCCCGAGAGCCTGTACGGCGCCCTGCGCGAGCGCGGCCTGGCCCCCACGTGGGGCGAGGACACGATCACCGCCTCCGACGCGACCGTCCAGGAGCAGAAGCTCCTCGGGCTGCGCGCGTCGCGGGCCGTCATGCGCACCGTCCGTCGCACGTTCGCGGGCGACGCGCCGCTCATGTACTCGCGGTCCAGCTACCGCGGCGACCGGTACAGCGTGTTCGTCCCGCTGCGCGAGGCGCGCCCGACGCTCGTGCCGCGCACCGGCGGCTCCCCGGCGTCGACCAACGCCCCCGCGGACCCGGCCGCCACGGCGGACACCACCGACCCGACGCCCACCGACCACCTCGACCCCGTGCCAGTGCCGGCCCGGGCGACCGAAGGGAACGACCGATGACACAGTCCGACGCGGAGCGCGCCGCGACGATCCTCGCCGGCCTCGGCGGGGTGGCCAACATCGACGAGATCGACCCGTGCACCACTCGGCTGAGATCGCTCGTCAAGGACCCCGCGCTCGTCGACGCCGCGCTCCTGCGGCGCGCCGGAGCGTTCGGCGTCATGGTGAACGGCCGGGTCGTCCAGGTCGTCGTCGGCCCGCAGGTCGACACGATCGCGTCCGACCTCGCCGACCTCATGTGAGGACCCGGCACCACCACAGCACCACCGCCGTCGCACCACCCCGACGACGGCGCCCCGACCCCGCGCGCCCCGCGCACCCCGACCAGCACGGCAGCCGGCCGGGACACCTGACCCGGCCCCGGCCGGAACACGACCACGAGGAGCACCCGTGAGCAAGGCAGAGCAGATTCTCCGAGGCCTCGGCGGCGACGCGAACGTCGTCGACCTGGAGGCGTGCATCACGCGCCTGCGCGTCGAGGTCGAGGACCCGGCGCTCGTCGACGACGCCACGCTGACCGCCGCCGGGGCGATCGCCGTCGTGCGCTCGGGTGCCGCGATCCAGGTCATCGTCGGCCCCGAGGCCGACAACATCGCCTCCGACATCGAGGACCTGCGCTGATGGCCGCGCCGCTCACGGTGCTCGTGCCCGTCACGGGCACGGTCATCGACGTCTCCGACGTCGACGACCCCGTCTTCTCGGCCGGCCTCGTCGGGCCGGGGCTCGCCGTCGAGCCCGACGACGCGCAGGGCGGCGAGGCCGTCGCCCCCATCACGGGCACCGTCGTCAAGCTGCACCCGCACGCGTTCGTCGTCCAGCACGACGACGGCCGCGCCGTCCTCGTCCACCTCGGCATCAACACCGTCCAGCTGGGCGGCGAGGGCTTCACGACGCACGTCGCGCAGGGCGACCACGTCGAGCGCGGCACCGTCCTCGTCTCGTGGGACCCGAAGGCCGTCCGCGCCGGGGGCCGGTCGGCCGTGTGCCCGGTCGTCGCGCTCGAGGCCGCCCCCGACGACGTGACCTCGCTCGCGGAGGTCGGCGCGTGGGCCGCCCACGGCGAGGAGCTCCTCACCTGGGGCTGAGGACGCCGCGCCGAACCCGGGGTCGTTCCCCACGAGTGGCCCTCGCTAGGGAGCAGTCCCGGGTTCGACGGCGTCACGAGCCACAGAGCGGGGTGTGGGGCCTGAGCGGTTCTGCCGCTGCACGGAGGCCTCGTCTCGGGGCACTCTCCGGCATTCCTGGGCAAGGACGCTCCGCGAACGCCCGACGGCAAGTGCGGCCAGTTCCTCGGGCAACGAGGCCGTGCGAGCGGTCGCCAGCGCCGAGTCGGCCAGCGCCGCGACGAACCGATGGGTGTCCGGGCGCCGATCGAGCTCTGGCAGGACGGTCTCGGCCGCGTCGACCACGGCGTCGGCCGCTCGCGCGTGGCTGCGGCCGACGTCCTGGAGCGCCCGCCCCACCCGGCCCGCGACGACGATGCCTGAGGTCACGTGCCGTCCGATCTCGCGCCCCAGCTCGACACCGTCCAGCCCGCCCGTCGCCGCGAGGTCGGCCACGGCGTCGACGGCGGCGAGACGTCCCGCCGGGTCCTTCGCCGACATGCCCAGCACGAGCGCGGAGGTGACGACCGGGCACGTGCGCGACGCCCTCCCGAGCCCCGCGAGCACCGGCGCGGGGAACCGTGCGGACCGCACGGCCCGGAGCAGCGGTGCGTGGCCGTGCGCCGCGAGGAGGTCGGAGTGGTGGGGAAACATGAACGGCCACGCGTGGGTGCACAGGGCCGGGGTCTCGGCCGGGTACTGCTGCGGGTGCTCGCGGCCCACGAGAAGCGCGTCGAGGGCGTCCGTCCCTCGTCGCCGGGCGTCCGGTCCGGAGGCGTCCCACCACGAGACGATCGTGGCCCGCGGGCCGTCGCGGTCGTCGACCGGCACCTCGATCTCCGCGCACTCCCACCGGGGGACGTGTGCACGCAGGCGCGCGACGTCGTGCGCGAGCGCCGCGCCAGACGGATGCTGCGGCAGGGCGGCGAGGTCACCCGGATCCGGGAGCCGGAACGCCGCCAGCGCGGTGTCGAACGGCAACGGTTTCGCGTCCCCCGAGGTCCGCGCGAGGCGGTCCAGCACCGAAGCGACGTCGACGGCCCCGTCCTCCGTCGCCGGGAGAGCGAGGAGCGGTCGGCCCGGCGTACCACGCGCGGCATGGTCCGCGACCTCGCGGACTCGGGTCGACCACCACACGCCGAGCGAGTCCCCGGGCCGCACCCTCGGCAGCACGAAAGACGGCCCGGGGCGCCACGGGTACGGCACCGCGAGCCAGTTCCGGTAGCGCGGCTGTTCCGGCGGTCGTGCCCCACGGAGCCAGGCGAGGACGAGCGCAGCGACGTCGGCACCGGGGGCGCATCCCTGCCACGGCCCGGGCCAGGACTCTTCCAGGATCGACTCGGCGCGGGCGGCGAGAGCGTCCGCGCCGGCGGGTCGCTCGGCACCGGCCAGGCGCGCGACGCCGTCGAGCACGCGCTCCAGAGTGACGATCTCGCACGGCTCCTCGAGCGCACGCGCTGCCGCCTCCACCAGCTCTTCGGGGTCCTCGACCGGGGACACGCGCCGAGCGACCGGCAGCGGCATCTCCCCGAGCGGCTGCTCGAGCACCTGCACCCGTACCGGCTCCGCGGTGCCGCCCTCGAGCAGCCCCCGGACCCGGTCGCCGTACTCCGGGCGCGCTCGCGCGACCTTCGACAAGAACGTGCGCTGCGCCTGGACGACGCCCTTCGTCCGGTGCTCCAGCGCGACGTGGCTCACCTCCAGCAGCGCGTCGACGTCGAGACCGGCGTCGACGAGGCGGCCGAGCTCGCGCTGTGCCAGCCTCACCACCGCGGCCACCTCGCTCGCGAGTCCCCGAAGGTAGCGTGCCTGCTGCGCGGTGACCTCGGCGTCGGTCACGGAGAGGGCGTCGTGCAGCCCCACGAACCACCGCACGTCCACGGCTGCACGGTCAGAGAGAAACGCGTCGAGCACGGCGTCCAGCAGCCGCGTGCGGTCGACCGACGGTGACCCGTCGGGCTCCCCGTCGGGCTCCTGGAGCACGACGAGCGCGTGCTGCCACGTGCGCTCGCGATGCGTGGTGGAGGAGTCGGCCCAGGCGAGCCGGCGCCCGAGGGATTCCTCCTGGAGCACGTCCCACAGCTCACGGTCGAGGAGCGCCGGATCGTCGCGGAGCAGTCCGAGCACGCCACCGCGCAGGTCCCCACCGGCCGTCACCAGGGTCTCCAGGTACCCGGTGCCGGAGGGTCGGTCGCACGATCCAGCGCGGACGAGGGCGCGGGTCAGCGCCCAGAGGTCGTGCGCAGTGTCCGAGTCCGTCGCGGCATGCGCGAACGAGCCGAGCCACGACGGCGAGCGGTCCGTCAGCACCCGGACGGCGAGGGCGACGTCGGCCTGCTCGGCGCGGAGCCGCCAGACGTTCGTCATGACCTGCCGCACGCTCGTCGCACAACCCAGGAGGGCGAGGAACGTCGCGCGGTGCTCCAGCGTCGCGCGCTCCACCTCGTTCCGGTCGAGATCGGCCAGCAGACCCCGACCCAGCCGCGCACGGTCCTGCTCGGTCAGCGGAGCGAGGAAGGCCACCACGTCCTCCGCGGGCACCCGCCCGGTGATCCGGGCGCGCAGGTCCTCGTACTCGACAGACGCGACCGTGTGACTGGTCATGAGGCCTCCGCCGTCCGGGCCGCGAGCACGTGCTTGCACGGACCGCGCGAGTCGCGGTGCTTCGCGAACCACGGGCACGTGCACCGATCGCCCGCAGGACCGAGCCGTACGACGTACTCGACGTCGCCGCTGCGCACGTTCGCCGTGCGCTCGCCAGCGCCAGAGCGCGTGGTGCCGCTCTCGACCCACCGGACCGCCCCGTCCGCGACCAGCGCCCGGGCGCCGAGAAGACGAGGGTGCATCCGGTCGATCGCGTCCCGGTCGTAGGGGAGCTCGCGGTGGAAGTACGCGCCCTCGGCCGCGTCGAACCCGACCCGGCCGGCCGCACCCAGCCGCGACAGTGCGCGGCGGACCCGATCGACGTCCACGTCGGCCTCGCGCGCCAGCCGGTCGACGTCGACGACCGGCTCGAACGCGAGCAGCGCGGCGACGAGGTCCGCGTCGTCGACGGCCGCGTCGTCCGCGAGGTCCACGAGCACACCGCCTTCTCCGGAGAACCCCCGAGACCGGTCGGGGCTCAGGGCGAGCACGAAGCGTGCGTCCTTCAGCTCCACCTCCCACAGGCTCGCGGTGGGTTCCGGACCGCCGCGGGCGCCTGCGTACACGCGCAGCCCGCGGGAGAACCGCAGCAACGGCTCGATCGACCGCAACCGCTCGACACCGGAGATCCCCACGCTCGGCCCCGACGGTCGGCTCGCGAGGCGGAGCCCCGACGCGGCCCTCGTCACCCACAGCGCCCCGCGCGTCGGCGTGCGCGGGAGCGCGCGCAGGAATCGGCGGGCCTCTGCCGCGGGCACGTCTATCGCGAGCCTCATGTCGGCTGCCGCCACCTGCGCCTCCGCGAACCCGCGCAGCCACCGCTCCGGGAGCGGCACCTTCTTCTCCGTCACGGTCCGGTCGAGCGTCGAGACGACGACGTCCTCCCCGACCGCGAGGTGCAGCGGGTCGCGGGCACCGACACGCGCGAGCATCTCCCGGACGGGTGGGTTGAAGTCCACGTTCGTGGTTCCCGTCGCGAGCGCCGGGCCGTCCAGGCTGCCCGGGAGCAGGTCGAGCCGCGCGGACACGCCGCAGCACGCCGAGAAGCTCTCGAACCGCAGCCGGTCGCCGTTGCTCGTGACGACGGGGTCAGCGGCCCGGATCGCGGCGGCCACCATGCCGGGCGGGGTGTAGTAGCGCGTGCGGGCCACGCGCGCGACCGCGAGCAGCGCGACCGCGTTCTGCTCGGGGTGCCCGAGGAAGCCGTCGAAGAAGACCGGGTGCTCGGTCCACCCGGACGACGAGACGCCCCCGCTCGTCGACAGCAGGAGCTCGTTGCCGAGCGGTCCCGGGCACAGCAGCGACGGCCGCGGGTACGTCAGCGTCTGCTCCGTCGCGTTGGGCATGGCGGCAGCGTAGGCGCACCGGCCGACACGGTCGTCGCGACGGTCAGCAGGGCATCCGGACGGCACGACGTCGTCCACCGACGACGGGTGTCGACGATGGGTGTCAGCGCGCCGTGCGATCCTCCTCACCATGTACGCCGCCGTGCCCTACTCGCGCCTCGACGGCGTCGCTCGCGCCGACGTGCTCGGGCTCCTCCGCGAGCGCGGCGACTCGGTGCGCGCCGACCCGACGGACCGTGACTGGGAGCGCGATCAGGCGACCTGGCGCACCGTGGGCGACGTGCTCGAGCGACTCGCAGACGGTGAGCGCCCGGGTGCCCCGTCCGACAGCGCACCTCGATGGCTTGCCGGCGCGGCACGCCGACGGGTCGGCGAGATGGCACAGACGCTCGTCTTCCGTCCCGAGTTCCTCACGATCCGCACGCTGGAGCGCCTCGGCGCCGTCGAGCTCGAGCCGGACCGCGACTACGTCCTCGCCTTCGTGAGCGGGATGAGCGCCCGGCTCCGCGACGACGCGAGTCCCGCCTATGCGCTCCGAGAGGATCCCGAGCTGCTCGACCGCTGCTTCTGGCCGATGTTCGCCGTCGAGGGTGGTGGGCAGGTCAGTCTGACGAACGCCGACAAGTACGGCGGCGGGTCGTGGTGCGCCACGGTCGTCGAGCTCGTCGACGACGGCACGGTCGACCGAGGAAGGGTGCTCGACTCGTGCCTCGACGCGCTCGTGAGCGACCTCGGCGCCTACCAGGCCGGGTGGTTCTCGCGCACGTTCACCGCCCTCCGCCCCACGCCGGACGAGCTCGCGGCCCGGCAGGCTGCGCTGCTCGCGGTCGCCCGGTCGACCGTTCCGGCATCGGTGACGTTCGCTGTCGACCGGCTACGTGACGTCGAGAAGGCGGGGATTCTCGACGACCGGAGCGTCGCCGCCGGGCTCGGCGCAGTGTTCGCGACGGCCGGCAAGGGCGCCGCGACGAAGGCCGTCCGGCTCCTCGAGACCGTCGCCACGCGCCTCCCCGGGGACCCGGCCGTCGTCGACACGGCGGTCCGCGCGCTGGACCAGCCGCACGCGGACGTGCAGGCGCGTGCGCTCGACGTCCTGGAACGAGCCGGGGCGCTCGACCGCGCGCTCGGCGCATCGGTCCATCCGACCCTCGCCGCCCGCGTATCACCACCGCCCGCGGCCCTCGACCCGTCCGCGCCCGCCGATCCACCGGAGTGGTCGCCGCCGTCCCTCCTCCTGCCCGGCCCGGTCTCCGCCGACGAGCTGCTGGTGCGCACTGCAGCCCTGCTCGAGGACGCGTCGGACCCGCTCGAGGTGGAGCAGGTCCTCGCGGCTCTTGCCACCGTCGGTGATGCGTCGGTCCTCACACCCGTCGCGCGGCGGGCGCGCACGGTGGCCGAACGCGACCGGCAGGGTGGCGAGTGGGGATCTCCGGTCGCCGCGGCCGTCGCGGAGCTGGTTCTCACGGCGTGCGGAACCCCGCTCCCGCCGGACCCGTACGGCGTCGCGCCTCCCGTGGAGACCGGGTTCCTCCGCGCTCGACTCGCCGAGATCGGCTCGACGATGACCGGCGGCACTCCGAGGTCCCAGTTGCTCGCCACGCCGACCTCGGGTCCGTGGGTCGCTCCGGGCGTCCTCGTCGCCCGGCTGCTCGCCACGCTGCGCGCACCGGCATCACCGAGGCACCACGACCTGGTGGGCGCCCTCCTGCGCCTCCACGTCGACGGGCGTCCGTCGGCGCTCGGCACCTGGCGGGCGGCAGAGTTCCCCGCCGACTCGGCACTCTCCCGGGTCGTCGTGCACGCGCTCGGCGGGCCGCCGCCGTCGAGCGACGACGTCCGACGCGACGTCGAGGACGGTCTCGCCGCGTGGTGGGTCGCGGCGGCGCGAGCGAGGGACCCGCTCGGCGTCGATCCCGTGCTGGTCGAGGCCGGCCTGGGAACGACCGGTCGCGGCCTGCCGATCACCGCGAGCGTCCGACCGCGCGCGGAGCACTCGCACGGACAGACGCACTGGCGGTTCACCGTCGCCGTCCCCCGCGAGTCGCCGCACACGACGACGTACACCGAGCCGCCGGCGGTGACGAGCCGCACGATCCGGCACTACGAGACCGACCATCTCGCAGACTGGCACGCGTGGACGGCGACGACGTTCCCGCACGACGCCGAGCACTTCCTGGTGGCCGGCGTGCGCTCGGTGCTCGACGCGTCACTCACCTGGTCCACCCGCGAGCCGGACGTCCCGATCGTCCTCGACGCCCTGCTCACCCATCCGGGACGCACCGGCGCCCTTGCCGCATCGACGGTCGCGGCCGGTCTCGCGGCGCGCGAGCAGACCGACCGTATCCGCGCGGCGGACGTGTTCGCCGCCCTCGTCGTGCCAGGACGCGTCGGCACGACAGAGATCGCCGACGCGATGGCCCTGCTCGCCCCGGCCGCGACCGTGACGCGCTGGGGAGCCGCGCTCGGCGACGCGGCCGAGGCGGCCCCCGGGGCGCGCGAGGCGGTCGTCGACGTGCTCGTAGGGCTGCTCCCCGAGCTCGACCGCGGCACGCGCGGCCTCTCCGCCCTCCTCGACCGGCTGGAGGAGGAGTCAGCGCGCGTCGGCCGCGCCGTCGTCGACGGCACGTTCCGCGACTGGGCGGCAGGGTTCACCGGGTCGTCACGGGCCGCGCGGACGGCGCGGCGCCTCGTCAGCCGCGCAGCGGGAGCGTGAGCTCCGGGACGTCGCCCGGCTCGCCGCGGTCCACGACCCGCACCGGGACGCCCCAGTCCTGCTGAGCGAGGTGGCACGCGGGGAACACGTCCGGGTCGGGCTCGCCGTCCGGGCCGAGCGGGACGACGTCGCACGACGCCGCCCGCGCGGTCACGTGCAGCACGCCCTCGCGGACCTCCGGGTTGATGACGAGGTCGCGCCCGAGCTCGACGCCGGTCCCGTCCCCGGACAGCAGCAGCTCGGGCGGTGTCGCGCTCACCCGCAGCTCGGTCGACGGGCCGAACCGATCGTCGAGCTTCTGCCCCGGGGCCGGGACGAACGGGACGTCGAGCCAGAGCGGCCCGGCCCCGATGTCGGTGACGGGGCGCTGCGTGCGGTGGGCGCCGCCGTCGAGCACCTCGCCCGCGAGCGAGGCGGGCAGCGCGACGCGCGTGAGCCGGTGCGCCGCGGACTCGACCACGAGGAGGTGGACCTGCGGCTCGCCGTCCGGCCCCTCGCCCACCTGCACGACGACGCCGCTCGGCTCGGCGAGGCCCGTCGCCAGGGTCGTGACCTCGCCGGCGAGCCGCGTCTCTTCCACGTCGTCCCCGACGCTCCCCGCGTCACCGGCCGCGGGCGCGAACCGGCGCAGCGCGCCGTCGTAGGTGTCGGCGACGACGACGCTCCCGTCGGGCAGCGTCGCGACCCCGAGCGGGTGCTGCATCAGCGCCTGCTCGGCCGGGCCGTCCCGATGGCCGAAGTCGAACAGCCCCTGCCCCACGGCGGTCCGCACCTCGACGACCCCGCCGGGCGCCGGGGTCACCCGGCGCAGCGCGGACGTCTCCGAGTCCGCGACCCAGATCGCCCGGTCCGCGCCGACGGCCAGCCCGGACGGCTGGGCGAACCAGGCCGACGCACCGGGCCCGTCCTCCAGACCCTCGTTCATGGTCCCGGCGAGGTGCGTCATCGAGCCCTGCTCTCCGTCGAACGCCCACAGCGTGTGGTTCCCCGCCATCGCCACGACGAACGCCGCGAGATCCTGCGACCAGGCCACGTCCCAGGGCGACGAGAGGCGCACGTCGAGCGGCGCGTACTGCCCGCCCGCCTCGGCAGGTCCGTGGCCCGTGACATCAGCGCCCCGTCGGCCCTCCCGCAGCACGACGTTCTCGACCCCGCCGACCATGAACTGCTCGCCGGTGCCCGCGACGGTCGTCACGTGGCCGTTGGCGAGGCGCACGCCGCGCAGGACGTGGTTCGCCGTGTCTGCGACGACGACGTCGTACCCGAGCCACGGCCGCAGCTCCTCGGGGACGAGGCACAGCCCGTTGGGTTCGGCGAACCGTGCGTCGTCGGGGCCGCCATCGACGAGACCGCGCTCGCCGGACCCGATGCGCCGGACGAGCGTCTCGCCGTCGGGCAGGAGCTCGGCGAGCGAGTGGTGCCCGGCGTCCGCGACGAGGAGGTTGCCGCCGGGCAGCTCGATCGCCTTCGCAGGGAAGCGCAGCGTGCCCGACGACGGCGCGGGCGGCACGTACGGGCCGTCGCCGCGGTGCAGCGTGCCCTTGGCGTCGTGCTCGGCGACGAGCTCGTCGACGAGGGCGGCGATCGCGGACGCGTGACCCTCCCCCGCCATCTGCGCGACGACGTAGCCCTCGGGGTCGACGACGACGAGCGTCGGCCAGGCGCGCGCGGCGTACGCGGACCAGGTAACGAGCTCGGGGTCGTCGAGGACGGGGTGGTGCACCTCGTACCGCTCGACCGCGGCCGCGAGCGCCGCCGGGTCCGCCTCGTGCTCGAACTTGGGCGAGTGCACCCCCACGATGACCAGCACGTCGCGGTGCGCCTCCTCGAGCTCGCGCAGCTCGTCGAGGACGTGAAGGCAGTTGACGCAGCAGAACGTCCAGAAGTCCAAGATGGTTACACAACCTCGCAGATCCGCGAGGGTCAGGTTCCTCCCGCCAGTGTTCAGCCAGCCACGACCGACTAGTTCGGAGGCTCGGACGCGAGGGGTGCGGGAGGTGCTCACAGCCCCATTCTGCGGGACGCCACCGCCCTAGACGTGAGCGACCCCGCGACCGCGCGGCCGAGCTCAGCGAGGCACACCCTGTCGCGGCGAACCGCGCCCTTGCCCTGGCCGGGCACGACCCCCGCCGCCTCTCCGTCGATGATGACGGCACGGTCACCGTGCACAACGAGGCGGCCTGGTAGGGCTACTCCTCAGCGGTCAGGGCCGCCGCCTCCCGTTCCTTCCGCGCGAGCCTGCGCATCGTGTCGGGCGCCCGCCCCGGGTGCGGAACGCGCTCGCCGTCGCGCGGCCAGGTGGAGCTGTCGACGAACGTGATGATTGCCCGCTGCGGGCCTGAGAACCGCGCGCCGCGGTAGGGCGCCTGGGCGACGCTCACGTCCTTCACGGTCGCCTCGATCACCCTGCGCTGCGCCGCGTCGTCGAGCTCGTCCCAGGTCTCGGCGAGGTACTGGAGATCCCGGAGCGCCTCGACGGGGATGGCCTCGTCGCCCACCTGCTCGGCCAGCTCTCGCTCTGCGGTCGCGACGACGTCGCGCAGGCGCGGCAGCTCGGCTGCCGCCTCCTCCTCGGTGAGCACGCCGGTCACCGCGAGGCGCCGGACTCGAGCGAGATCAGCCCTGGCCGCCTCGAGGGTGAGCTCCTTCGCCTTGCGCCCGGCCCTGACCGCGGGGTCCGTCTCCCCCACCCAGCCAGCGAACGCCTCGCGCGTGGTCTCGTCGTTGGGGTCGAGCTGGGACAGGAAGACCAGGGCTCGGCCGATGACGTAGTCGTCCATGCCCTCGACGGGGCAGGTGTAGCCGGGGCAGCGTCCGGCCCCCTGCGCGGCGTTCCCGCAGCGGTAGTAGACGTATCCCTTCCTGGGCATGGTCAGGGCGGGCAGGGCGCCGCACTGGGCACAGCGCAACCGGGTGCCGAGGAGGGACTTGCGCTGCCGCGTCGACGACCGGACGCCCTCCTGCATCGGCGGTCGCCGGTCGTCTAGCCGGGCCAGGATGACCGCACGCTCCTCCGGCGTGATGACTCCCTCGCCCACGCTGACCGTCTCGCCCGTCTCGGCGGAGCGGTAGACCTCAGCCCGGAAGGGCCACCCGCCGAGGCTGCCATCCTCCCGGACCGCGCGACGGCGGATGCTCTGGAGCCCTGCCCACCCCGGCGAGTGCACGATGGTGGAGAGGGTGGGCACGCGCCACTTCTGC
This sequence comes from Cellulosimicrobium sp. NPDC030954, assembly GCF_055571305.1. Classification (NCBI taxonomy): domain Bacteria; kingdom Bacillati; phylum Actinomycetota; class Actinomycetes; order Micrococcales; family Promicromonosporaceae; genus Cellulosimicrobium; species Cellulosimicrobium sp. NPDC030954. The sequence continues at coordinate 54,820 of NZ_JBVIFN010000001.1, read as the reverse complement.
GGCTGGCTCTCGACGTCGACATCCTCGCCGCGGGCCTTCCGCGTGACGACGGTGCCCCAGGGCTTCCCCGTCGAGAGCGCAACCTGCCGTTCGTTCAGGTCGGCGACCACGCTGTAGAGGGTCGCGCCGTCGAGCAGGGCCTCCGCCGCCCGTCGTGCTTCGGGGTACGTCGCCGGGTCGTGCTCCAGCTTCCCGTCGGTGCCCTTCCGCAGCCCCCACGGCGGCTTGCCCCCGAGCCAGAGGCCGCCCTCTCGGCGATAGCGCTTCGTGCGCGCGACGTTGTCCCCGAGCTTCTCGCTGTACTCGCGCGCGATCTCGCCGCGGATGATCGTCGCGAGGCGCTGCTGAGGGTCGGAGGTGTCGGTCCCGTCGACGCCGAGGATCCGCCGCCCGGTGGCGGCGTGCTTCGAGAGCATGGCTCCGAGGGTGTCCGACCCTCGGCGGTCCGCACGGTCGAGCGCCCACACGATGACCGTGCGGAAGGAGTCCCCTCGGTCGAGCGCGGCCAGGGCTGCCTCCCACTGCGGACGGGCCTTGCCACTTCGCGCGCTCGCGCCCGTGCCCTCTCGCTCCCGGTAGACCTGGACGACCTCGAGCCCCTCGCGCTGGGCCAGCGCCCTTGCCTCGCCCTCCTGCTCGTCGAGGGTTCGGTTGGTACCGACCCTTCCGCTCGAGCGTCGGACGTAGATCGCGGCGGCAGACTTCGGGGTCGTCATGCCGCCCATCGTACGACAGTTGGTGCTTACGTTCAGACCGTCCCAAAGTCGAGCACCACGACCTTCCCGCGCAGGTCGGCGAGAGTCACGTCCCGGCCGCCGGTGTTGAGCCAGCCGCGCCCGCCGAGCTCGGACGCGCGGACGCGGGGAAGTCGCTCGGTGGTCACGCCCTCCATTGTCGCGCGACCTCCGACTCTTGACCCACATACCCCTGGTGGGTATATTCGCCATCGTTCGATACCCCGCCGGGGTATCCGGGAGAGGAGGAACGCGATGAGCATCGTCGAGATCGAGTACCAGGTGACCGGGATGACCTGCGGCCACTGCGAGCTGTCGGTGCGCGAGGAGGTCGAGCAGGTGCCCGGCGTCACCGCGATCGACGTCAGCGCGACCACCGGCCGGCTCGTCGTCACGGCCGACCAGCCCCTCGACGACGCCGCGGTCGTGGCCGCCGTCGACGAGGCCGGGTACCAGGCGGTGCGGGTGCCATGAGAGCCCCCGCCCGGATCGGGCTGTATGCCGCGGGGCTCGGCGTCGTGTTCGTCGCCTCCGCCGCGATCGCGGGAGCCGTGGTCCCCGAGGGAGCAGCCCCGGCACCGGCCGCCTCGCACGCCCCCGAGCAGCATGTCGCCCCGGGCGAGACCCCCGAGCAGAAGAGCGCGAGAGGAACCGACATGACCCGCGGACTGTCCCTGGAGGAGGACGGGTACACGCTGGGCGAGGTCACGGCTCCCGCGACCGTGGGCGAGGCCGGAGAGCTGGCGTTCACCGTCACCGACCCCGCGGGCGAGCCCGTCACGACGTTCGACGTCGCGCACGAGCAGCGGCTCCACCTGATCGTCGTACGCTCCGACGGCGCGCACTTCCGCCACGTCCACCCCGTGATGGACACGGACGGGCGCTGGTCGATCCCCTGGGCCTGGGACGCCGCCGGGACCTACCGCGTGTACGCCGACGCCGCGCCCAGCGCGGGCGCCGCCGTCACCCTGACCCGCACGGTCGACGTCGCGGGCGACCTCGCCCCCGTCCGCGCCACCGAGGTCTCCACCACCGCGTCGGTCGACGGCTACGACGTCGCGCTCGACGGACAGCTTCAGGCCGGGACCGTCTCCCGGCTGACCGTCGAGGTCACCCGCGGCGGGGAGCCCGTCACGACGCTCGAGCCCTACCTCGGCGCCTACGGACACCTCGTCGCGCTGCGCGACGGCGACCTCGCCTACCTGCACGCGCACCCCGAGGGCGACGAGCCGGAGGCGGGCCAGGTCTCGGGCCCGACCGTGTCGTTCGGCGTCGAGGCGCCCACGCCGGGCCGCTACCTGCTGTACCTCGACTTCCAGGTGGAGGGCCAGGTACGCACGGCGGCGTTCGTCGTCGAGGCGACGGCCGACAGCGCCCCCGCCCTCGCGCCGGACGACCCGCCCGCGACCGGTCACGACCCGGCGACGCACGACCACTGACCTGCACCCCATGCCCGGCAGCACCCTGCCGGGTCGGAAGGAGGACCTCATGACGGCACCGGCCGCCCCGCCACCGGGGACGTTCGTCGAGCTCGAGATCGGCGGGATGACGTGCGCGTCGTGCGCCATGCGGATCGAGAAGAAGCTCAACCGCCTCGAGGGCGTCACCGCGACCGTGAACTACGCGACGGAGAAGGCGAAGGTCACCGTCCCGGACGGCGTCGACACCGCCACGCTCATCGCCGAGGTCGAGAAGACGGGGTACACCGCGCAGCTCCCGCGCGTCGAGGACCCCGAGGTCGCGGTGCCGGACGAGGCGGACGACGCCGACCCCGAGCTCACGTCGCTGCGGCAGCGCCTGGTCGGGGCCGTCGTGCTCTCCGTCCCGGTCATCGCGATGGCGATGGTCCCCGCGCTCCAGTTCACGTACTGGCAGTGGGCGAGCCTCGCGCTCGCGGCCCCCGTGGTCGTGTGGGCGGCCTGGCCGTTCCACCGAGCCGCGTGGACCAACCTGCGCCACGGCGCGGCGACGATGGACACCCTCATCTCGGTGGGGACCAGCGCCGCGTTCCTGTGGTCGCTCTACGCGCTGTTCCTCGGCACTGCCGGGGAGCCGGGCATGACGCACCCGTTCACGCTGTCCGTCGAGCCCACCGACGGCGCCGGGAACATCTACCTGGAGGTCGCGGCCGGGGTCACGACCTTCATCCTCGCGGGCCGCTACTTCGAGAAGCGGTCCAAGCGGCAGGCGGGCGCCGCGCTGCGAGCCCTGCTCGAGCTCGGGGCCAAGGACGTGGCGGTGCTGCGCGACGGCGCCGAGACCCGCATCCCGATCTCCGAGCTCGCCGTGGGCGACGAGTTCGTCGTGCGCCCCGGCGAGAAGATCGCGACCGACGGCACGGTCGTGGCCGGCACGTCCGCCGTCGACGCCTCGATGCTCACGGGCGAGTCCGTGCCCGTCGAGGTGGGCGAGGGCGACGCCGTCACCGGCGCGACCGTCAACGCGGGCGGGCGGCTGGTCGTGCGCGCGACGCGCGTCGGCGGCGACACGCAGCTCGCGCAGATGGCCCGGCTCGTTGAGGACGCACAGTCCGGCAAGGCCCAGGTCCAGCGGCTGGCCGACCGCGTCTCGGCCGTCTTCGTCCCCGTCGCCATCGCGATCGCCGTCGGCACCCTCGGCGCGTGGCTCGGCGCGGGCGCGCCCGCCTCGGCCGCGTTCACCGCCGCCGTCGCGGTGCTCATCATCGCGTGCCCGTGCGCGCTCGGCCTCGCCACCCCGACGGCGCTGCTCGTCGGGACGGGGCGCGGCGCCCAGATGGGCGTCCTCATCAAGGGACCCGAGGTGCTGGAGTCCACCCGGACCGTGGACACCGTGGTGCTCGACAAGACGGGGACCGTGACGACGGGCGTCATGACGCTGACCGACGTCGTCACCGGCACCGGGGTCGACCGCGCCGAGCTCCTGCGCCTCGCCGGAGCGCTGGAGGACGCGTCCGAGCACCCGGTCGCCCGGGCGATCGCGCGGGGCGCCACCCAGGAGGTCGGCACGCTGCCCGCGCCCGCGGAGTTCACCAACGTCGAGGGCCGGGGCGTGCAGGGCGTCGTGGACGGGCACGCCGTCCTCGTCGGCCGCGAGTCGCTCCTCGCCGAGTGGGCGCAGCACCTCCCGCGCGACCTCGCCGACGCCAAGGCCCGCGCCGAGGAGCAGGGCGGCACGGCCGTCGTCGTCGGCTGGGACGGGCGCGCCCGCGGCGTCCTCGTGGTGGCCGACGCGGTCAAGCCGACGAGCGCTGAGGCGATCCGCCAGCTCCGCGCGCTCGGCCTCACCCCGGTGCTCCTCACCGGGGACAACGCGACCGTCGCGCGCCGGATCGCGGCCGAGGTCGGCATCGACGAGGTCATCGCCGAGGTCATGCCGCGCGACAAGGTCGACGTCGTCAGCCGGTTCCAGGGCGAGGGCAAGGTCGTCGCGATGGTCGGCGACGGCGTGAACGACGCCGCGGCCCTCGCCCAGGCGGACCTGGGCCTCGCCATGGGGACGGGCACGGACGTCGCGATCGAGGCCGCCGATATCACGCTCGTGCGGGGCGACCTGCGCTCGGCTGCCGACGCGATCCGCCTCGCGCGGCGGACGCTCGGCACGATCAAGGTGAACCTGTTCTGGGCCTTCGCCTACAACGTCGCCGCGATCCCGCTGGCCGCGCTGGGCCTGCTCAACCCCATGCTCGCGGGCGCTGCGATGGCGTTCTCCAGCGTGTTCGTCGTGGGCAACAGCCTGCGCCTGCGGTCGTTCCGGAGCCAGGCCACGAGCCCTGACCCGACGGCCACCACCCCGACCGCGCCGGCCCCGCAGCCCGCCGCTGTCTGACCAGACCGACCCTCAGGAGGAGCTGCGCTCGTGGAGCTGTCCCGGCGCCTGGGCGATCGTCCGGGCGCCGGGAGCGTCACACGCGCGACGCCGTGACGTCCCCGACGACGCGGACCTCGACCTCCACGCCGTCGACGGTCTCGGGGACGTCGACGGCGTCGGACGTCACGTTCACGCGCAGCAGCCAGTCGTCGACGACGTCCTGCGCCCGCGGACCGCGCACGGGCGCGCCCGACGCGTCGGCGCGGGCGATGCCGACGCCGGTCACTCCGTCGAGGCCTGCCAGCTCGTCGCGGAGCGCGGCCTTGGCCTCGCGGGCTCGTTCGAGGGTCGCCACGGCGAACCACCTCCCGACCTCATTGTGCGCCCGTCGGGGCGTTCGCGGCAGGGCCAGGAGTCCTTCGCCGGCCACGTCACCCGAGCAGCGTCGCGCCCAGCCGCTCGAGCACGGTCCCGATCGGGTTGCAGTACGTGAGGCCCGTGCCGTTCGCGCCGCCCGTCTCCGACCCCGCGAACAGCAGCCCCAGCGCGACGCCGTCCTCGCGGTACACGAGCGACCCGGAGTCGCCGCCGCGCGAGAACGGCCCGGTGCCCGTGGACTCGACCTCGATCTGGTCGTCGAAGCGCAACGCGCCGAGGCCGTCGCCGTAGCCCACCACGACGTCGTCGAGCTCGATGGCCGTGACGCGACCCGTCGTGACGCCCGTGGTCCGACCGGACTTGCCGACCACCTCGCCGCCCAGCGCGACCGCCGTCTCCGTGACGCGCCCGACGGGGTACTCCGTGTCCACCGCCGGGTCGTCGAGGAGCGCGACGGCGGCGTCGACGGTCTGCGTGACGCCCGCCTCCAGCGGGACGAGCGCGGCGAGGGTCCCGACGCGGTCGTCGGGCGCGCTGCCGCCGTCGGCGGGACCGGGCTGCACGACGACGTCCCCGACCCGGGCGGACGGCGACCCCGCGAGCACGTGCCAGTTCGAGAGCGCGTAGACCGACGCGGCGTCCGCGCCCGCCACGGGCGGCTCGGCGACGCGCACGAACGCGCCGAGCGTCCCCGCGGTGACGTCCACGTTCGCGATCGAGACGCCCGGACGCAGCGGCCGCACCCGGCCGGTCTCGCCGGTCGCGTACGCGGTGACGACGGGCGGGCGCAGGCCCGGGCCGTGGCCGGCCGCACGCCCCGCGCCTGACGCCGCGGCGAGGGGCCGGATCCGCCCCGTGCGACGCACGTCGACCGTGTCCCCCGCCTCCGAGGCGACCTTGCGCGCGATGCTGCGCGCGGTGGGCACCCCGAGCCGGTACCGGACCGCGATGGCGTACCCGCCGTCGTCGTGCGGGGCGAGGCCGATCGCGAGGGTGGGCGCGCGCACGACCTCCGCGGCGTCGGGCACGTCGCGCGCCTCGATCGCCGTGTCCGACCGGCGGGCCAACCCCGACCGCTCCGCGAGCTCGCGCGCGTAGTCCGCGAGCTGCGACTTGATCTCCCGTGCCTTCTGCTGGTCCATCGGTGCACCGTCCCCTCGCCCGACGGACGGCTCCCGCCGTCCGCGTCCTGCCGAGCGAGTCTGACGGCAGCCGCCCACACCCGCACCGCGCCACGCCGACGACTCGTCAGGCGCGCAGGAGCTGCTCCACGCGGACCGAGCGGCGGCGCGCGACGACGAGCGTCGTCACCGCGACCGACGCGAGACCCCAGAGCACGAGCGCGACGGCGTCGCCCGCGCCCCCCGCCGCGCCCGGGTCGACGATCGACGTGAGGAGGCGGAGCGCCGAGCCCACGGGCAGCAGGTCGCGCAGCCCGGTGAGCGCGGCCGGGACCGTCGCGACGATGCCGGTCGCGACGAGCAGCACCGCGACGAGCAGGCTGATCGCCCGCCCCACGTTCCCGAGCAGCGCGGCGAGCGCCTGGTTGAGCGCGACGAACACCACCGACGCCAGCGCCCCGACCGCGAGCAGGCCGACCCAGCCACCCGCGCTCGCCCCCTCGACCGCGGCGAGGACACCGCCGACGACGAGGCCGGTCGCGGCTGCGATCCCCGCCGGGAGCGCGAGCGCCGCGAGCGCGAGCCGTCCCGCGGTCCGCGTCGACCCGAGCAGCTTGGCGGGCACGGGCGGGAACGCGACGAAGACCGCGAGCGCGCCGAGCCACAGGGCGAGGACGGCGAACAGCGGGCCGGTCGACCCGGTGCCGAGGTCCTCGACGCCGGGCGCGGCCACCGGGTCCGCGACGACCGCCGAGAGGTTCTCGCGCTCCGCGTCCGTGTAGGAGGGGATCTGGTCGGTCGCGTCGCCGAGGCCCTGGGCGAGCTCGCTCGTCCCGTCCGCGAGCTGCCCGACGCCGCCCGCGAGGTCGCCCGCGCCCGTCGCCAGGTCCTGGGTCCCGGTGGCGAGCTGGTCGGCCCCCGTCCCGAGCGCCCCGACCCCGGTCGCGAGGCCGTCCGCCCCCGACGACAGCGCGCCCGCGCCCCCGGCGAGCTGGGCGGCGCCGTCGGCCACCTGGTCCGCACCGCCGGCGAGCTGCCCGAGCCCGGCCGCGAGGTCGCGCGCGCCCCCGGCGACTCCCGACGCGCCGGTGGCGGCCTGCGCCGCCCCGGTCGCGAGCCGGTCCGCGCCCTGCGCGGCCTGGTCGACCCCGGCCGCGAGCGCGTAGAGCCCGGTGGGCCCGGTCGCACCCGACGGCGCCCCGGCGAGGGCGGCGTTCCCCGCCGCGACCTCCGCCGCGCCCACCGCGAGCGGTCGCAGCGCGGCGAGCTGCTGGTCGAGCGCGACGCACGCGGGCGACGTCGGGTCCGCCGCGCACCCCGCCTGGACCTTCTGCTGCTCGATCCCGGCGACGACCTGCGCGAGCCCGCCGGCGACGTCCCGCGACCCCGTCGCGAGGCTGGTCCCGAGCGCGGGGAGCGACGTCGACCCTCCGCCGGGGAGGGGGACGGCCGCGATCGAAGAGTCGAGCGTGCCGAGCCCGGTCGCGAGGTCGGACGCGCCGGTCGAGACCCCGGCGACGCCGTCGGCGAGCCCCTGCGCGCCGGTGGCGAGCGAGCCAGCGCCCGTGGACGACTGCGCGACGCCGTCCGCGACCTGGCGCGATCCCGTCGCGACGCCCTGCGCCCCGCTCGCCAGGTCACCGGCGCCCGACGCGAGCTCGTCGGCGCCCGAGCCGAGCTCGCCGACCCCGGACGCGAGCGCCCCGGCACCGGTCGCGAGCTCGCCCGCTCCGGACGCGAGCTGCGTCGCGCCGTCGTCCGCCTGGGACGCGCCGTCGGCGAGCTGGTCGGCACCGTCCGCGGCCTCGCCGAGCTGCTCGTTCAGGGTCGTGAAGCCGACGAGCACGCCGTCGACGTAGTTCTCGGTCAGCGTGGTGCCGAGCACCGAGGTCGCGGTGGTCGTGACGATGCGCGCGAGCGCCTCGTCCACGACCCGCCCGCCCGGCGCCGTCTCGACGGTGAGCGTGGCCTGCGTCGCGTCGGACGCGTCGCCGCTGAACGACGTGGCCGCGGCGGAGAAGTCCTCCGGGATCGTCACGACGGCGGAGTACGTGCCGTCGGCCAGCCCGGACGCGGCGTCGTCGGCGTCGGTGATGACCCAGTCGTAGTTCGTCGTGCCGGGGTCGGGCTGGACGGCGACCGGCCCGGTGTCCGTCGAGGCGGCACCGCCGCTCACCAGCCCGGCCGTGAGCTGGCGCCCGAGCGGGACCGTCTGGCCGTCGACCTCGACGGGCTCGTCGAGGTTGACGACCGCGGCCTGCACCGTGTCGAGCCGCTCCTGCGGGTTCCACAGCGCCCACAGCAGCAGGCCGAGCACGGCGAGCGGCAGCGCGACGGCGGCGGCCACGGTCCACGCGCGCCGCGCGTCGACCCGGGTCCGGGCGCGGGCGGGCGCCGGCGCGTCCGGGGTGGTCGGGTCGGTCTGCGCCGTGTCGGGCGGGAAGACGCTCATGCGGGCACCTCCTCGGTGCGCGGGCCGACGGCGGACGCCGGGCCGGTGGGGGCGGGCACCGTGCGGACAGGGTCGGGGGCGTGCAGGTCGAGCACCTGCGTCCCGGGTGGCGCGAGGTCGGTGGGCGCGGGCCCGACGGCGCCCAGGACGACCGCCGTGCCGCGCGCGGTGGCCTGCGCGAGCACCTCGGCCAGCGCCGCCCGCTCCGCGGGAGACGTGACGGCGTCCGTCCCGACGAGGGCGAGCAGCCGCGGGTCCTCGCGCAGCAGCGCGGCGACGCTCGCCGCCGCGGGCACCCGGTGCGCGGCGGGCGCGGGGGCGTCGCCGGGCAGGGCCGCGACGTCGGCGGCGAGGTCGACGAGCGCGACCCGGCGGCGCACGCTCAGCGCACGCTCGGGCAGGACCAGGCCCGTCACCTTGAGCGCGCCCGCGGCCGGCCGGAGCCGCCCCGCGAGAGCCAGCACGACCCCGGACACCGCGGCGGGCGACGTCCCGTGCACGACGAGCGACCCGCCGTCGGGCACGCGGACCGTGACCGGCTCCGCGAGGGGGCCGTGCGCCCCGGCGACCACGAGGTCGTGCGCGACGACGGCGTCCGTGCTGCCCGGCTCCGGCCAGTCCGCGAGCGCGAGCTCCTTGGACAGCCCCTCGCCCTCGACGTCGAACGAGGGGAGCACGCGGTCGAGCCAGCGCGGCATCCACCACGCCTTGTCGCCGAGCATCGCGAGCACGGCCGGCACGAGCGTCATGCGCACGACGAACGCGTCGACGAGGACGCCGACCGCGAGCCCGAGCGCGATGGGCTTGAGGCTCATGTCGCCCTCGGGCACGAACGCCACGAACACCGCGAACATGATGACCGCCGCCGCGGTGACGACCTTCGCCGACGCCTGGAAGCCCGTGAAGATCGACCGCCGCGCCTTCCCGGAGTGGACGTAGTCCTCCCGGATGCGCGCCACGAGGAACACCTCGTAGTCCATCGCGAGGCCGAACAGCACGCCCATGAGCACGATCGGCATGAACGAGATGACCGGGCCCAGGCGCGTCACGTTCAGCGCGTCCGCGAGGAACCCGTGCTCGAACACGAGCGTCACCACGCCGAACGCCGCGCCGACCGAGAACAGGTACCCGAGCGTCGCCTTGATCGGCACGGCGATCGACCGGAACACCATCGTCAGCAGCACGAGCGACAGGCCCACGACGACGAACGCGAACGGCAGCAGCGCCGCCCCGAGCTTCGCGGACACGTCGATCCCGACCGCCGTGAAGCCCGTGACCGCGAGGTCCACGCCGTACTCGTCGAGGAAGTGGTCGTGCTGCGAACGGATCTCGGTGACGAGGTCCTTGGTCTCCGCCGAGTCCGGCGCGCCCGTCGGCACGACCTGCACGATGCCCGTGTCCGCGGTGAGGTTGGGCGTCGCGAGCGGGACGTCCGCCACGCCCGGCAGGCTCGCGATCTCGTCGCCCAGGTCGTCCATCAGCCCGACCGGGTCCGTCGACGTGACGATCGTGCCCGTGACGATGAGCGGCCCGTTGAAGCCGGGCCCGAAGTGCTCCGACACCAGGTCGTACGTCACGCGCGCCTGGTTGTCCTCGGGCAGCGTCCCCGCGTCGGGCAGCGCGAGCTGCAGGTCCCGCGCCGGCAGCGTCAGCAGCACGATCGCCGCGACGACGAGCCCGATCGTCAGCAGCGGGACCCGCGTCACGGTCCGCACCCACCCGGCGAAGAACCGGTTGCGGTGCTCGACGGTCGGCTGGACGCTCGTCGTCGGGTCCGCGGCACGTGGCCTCGTCGTCTCGTCGAGGCCCGACGACGCGGCATCGGTCCGCCCGTCCTCCCACCCGGGCGAGTCGGTCGCCCCGGCCGAACCCGCGCCGTCCGGCTCCGGGCTGGTCACCGTACGCGTGCGCGGTCCGGACGCTCCTGCACGCCGCCGTCCCCGACGGCGGCGCCGAGGGGCCTTCGGGCGCAACCGCTCGCCCGCGAACCCCAGCATGGCGGGCAGCAGCGTGATCGAGACGAGGACTGCCAGCCCGACGCCGACGGCTGCCGCCACGCCCATGACGGTGAGGAACGGGATGCCGGCGACGCCGAGGCCGACGAGCGCGATCATCACGGTGAGGCCGGCGAAGATGACGGCGGAGCCGGCGGTCGCGACGGAGCGGGCGGCGGCCTCCTCGACGCTCAGACCGCTCGCGAGCTCGTCGCGGTGCCGGGACACGATAAAGAGCGCGTAGTCGATGCCGACGGCGAGGCCGAGCATGACGGCGAGCATCGGGGTCGTGGAGTTGATCTGCGCGACGGCGGTCGCGGCGAACAGCAGGCCCATGCTCACGCCGACCCCGACGACGGCGTTGAGGAGCGGCAGCCCGGCCGCGACGAACGAGCCGAAGGTGAGGACGAGCACGACGAGCGCGACGAGGAGACCGAGGGCCTCGGTGACGGTGAGCGTGGGGAACTCCGTGCTGAAGAGCTGCCCGCCGAGGGCGGCCTGCGCGCCGTCGGGCAGGGCCGCCGCCAGGTCGTCGACGACGTCGCCGAGCGCGTCCTTCGTCGCGTCCGTGACCTCGCTCTGGCCCTCGTCGAGCTGGATGGTCATGAGCGTCGCGACCTCGTCGTCGCTGATCGACGCGGTCATGGTGTCGTCGTAGGGCGAGGTGACGGCGGCGACGCCGTCCACGTCGCCGAGCGCGGTGACGGCGTCCTCGACGGGTCCGCGGACGGCGTCGTCCTCGATGGTGGAGCCGTCGGGCGCCACCACGATGACCTGGGCGGACGCCCCGCTCACCTGGGGGAACGTGGCGGCGAGGCGGTCGAGCGCCGCCTGGGACTCGGTGCCGGGGATGGTCACCTCGTCGTCGAGACCCTGACCGACGAGGCCGGCGAGCGCGCCCGCGAGGACGAGGATCCCGATCCACGCGGCGAGGACGAGCCGGCGCGCCCCGACCGCCCAGCGGCCGAGCGAGTACAGCGCTGAGGACACGAGCGGCCTCCCGAGGAGAGTGCAGACGGATTTCAGGATACGCCGCTGTATCCGATGCGCGACCGTATCGGATACACTCGTGTATCGCAAGGCCGCCCGGTGCGGACGGCCCGTCCGACAGTGGGAGCATGTCCGGCGTGACCACCGACCTCGACCCGACCCGAGTCGACCGCGGCGCGGAGAGCGAGACCACGCTCTCCCCCCGCCGCGAGCGCACCCGCGAGCGCCTGCTGGACGCCGCCTACGGACTGTTCGCCGAGCACGGCATCAACGGCACGTCGATCGAGGCCGTCTGCGAGGCGGCGGGCTTCACGCGGGGCGCGTTCTACTCGAACTTCGACACCAAGGAGTCGCTGTTCCTCGCCCTCACCGAGCGCGAGATCCGGATGCGGATGCGGAGCCTCGAGGCCGCGGTCGAGCACCTGCCGGACGACCCGGTGCGGGACGGGGTCATCGCCCCCGAGGCCATCGCGACGATCGTCGCGGCCGTCATGGCGGACCCCCGCGACGAGCGCCGGTGGTGCCTCATGAGCGCGGAGCTCGAGCTGCTCGCGCTGCGCGACCCGCAGGTCGCGGAGCGGTTCGCCGACCAGGAGGAGTCGTTCCGCACGGAGCTCGCGGACATCCTCGGGCGCGTGCTCACGAGCGTCGGGATGCGTTTCGCGATCGACGCCGCCGCGGCCACGCGCGTGCTCATCAGCGCCTACACGTCCGCGGCCAGGGACGCGTTCCTCGCCCCCGACGGCGACGACGCCGTGCGGCGCGCGCAGGCCGCGGACTGGCTGCCCGCGCTCGTCGGCCGGCTCGTCGAGCCGGACCCCGACGCGGCCTGACGCCGCACCCTCGGCGGGCCGCGACCCTGCGGGTGGCGCACGTCACACTGGCGGTATGACACTCACCTTCAGCGGCGCCGTGGTCGACTGCGCCGACCCCGCCGTCGTGGCGGACTTCTGGCAGGCCGCGCTCGGCTGGACGGGGCGCGAGACCGGACCGCACGGCGAGGCCGTGCTCTACCCGCGCGACGGCGAGACGGTCCTCGGGCCGCCGAGCCTCGTCTTCCAGCGGGTCCCCGAGGGCAAGACGGTCAAGAACCGCGTGCACCTGGACTTCTCGTCGTCCACCCAGGCGGCCGACGTCGCGCGGCTGGAAGGGCTCGGCGCGCACCGCGTCGACGTCGGCCAGGGTGGGCAGGAGACGTTCGTCGTCATGGCCGACGTCGAGGGCAACGAGTTCTGCGTGCTGCGCGGGGACTGACGGTCCGCCGGCGCCGTCACGGCGGGTCGGGGTCGTAGACCGCCGCCGCACCGGCAGGCGGCTCGCCGACGTCCTCGACCGGGCGGGGCGCGTACGTCTGGGCCGTGAGGTCGGCGCGCTCGACGCGCGAGAGCCGGAACCAGCGGATCGCCTCGCGCGTCCGGCACCACGCGACGAGGTACCAGCGCCCGTCGGCGTGCGCGAGCAGCACGGGCTCGACCCGGCGCGCCGAGGTCGCGCCCCGGCCGTCCCGGTAGCGGATCGCGAGCACGCGCGACCCGGCCAGCGCCTGCTCAACGGCGCGCAGCACCCCGAGGTGCGAGCGGGCGCGACCGACGACGTCCCCGCCGCCGTCCGCGCCGTGCGACGCGGCGTCGTCACCGGCCCGGGAGACGCTGCCCGGCGACGCACCGGCTCTCGGTCCGGCGACGGCGTCGGGCGGGAGCGCCGTCGTCCCGGAGCCTCCGCGCACGGCAGGTGCGGACGGCCCGGGCGACGCGGAGCCCGCGTCGTGCCGCACCCACACGCGCGCGGCGAGCGCCTCGGCCCGCGCCCGGTCGCCGGCCGCGAGCGCGTCCCACACCTTGCCGCGCGCGGCGAGCGCGTCGACCGCGAACGGGCTGCCCGGCGGGAGCGTCGCGAGCGCGACCGCGACCGCGACGGCCTGGCCGGGCGTGAAGTTCACCGGGGGCAGGGACGCGCTCGGGTCGAGCACGTAGCCGCCGCCGGGTCCCGCCTGCGCCCAGATCGTCAGCCCGGCCTGCTGCAGCGCGGCGACGTCGCGCTTGATCGTCCGCTCGCTCACCTCGAGCGCTGCCGCGAGGCGCGGGCCCGTGGTGCCCGTCCGCCCCGCGCGGCGCAGCTCCTCGGCGAGCGCGTAGAGCCGCTCGGTCCTGTTCATGCCGTTCCTCCCCCGCTCGATCCTGCCCGCCACCTGCCGCGTCACCTGGTCCGCCGTCGGACGGCCGGGCGCTCCCGACCGGCCCGCCCCGCGCCCTCCGGCACCGGCGGCTCATGCCGCCGGCACGAGCGACGCGACCCACCGCCGGGACCGCACGCGGCGCGCCGCGACGACGATCCGGAACGTCTCCTCGACCAGGAGGAGCGCGAACACGTGGACGGGCTCCGCGCCCACGACGAACCGCAGGAGCGCGGCGAGCGGGAGGAGCAGCACCCACTGCGCCACGACGTCCAGGAGGAGGCAGAACCGCGCCTCGCCGCCCGACCGCAGGACGCCCATGACGAGCGTCATCGCGACGCTCTTGAGGACGAACCCGACGACCATGACGTCGAAGAGCTCGCCCGTGAGCGCCAGGCTCTCCGGCGATACCCCCGGGAAGAGGCCGAGGACCGGGCGTTCGAGCAGCCACACCACGAGTCCCGTGACCGCTCCGGCGACCGCGCTCACGAGGACCAGCGACCGGGCGAGCGCGTACGCCTCGTCGAACGCGCCGGCCCCGAGGCGCGCGCCCAGCAGGACCGCCGTCCCGTTCGCGAGGCCTACGGAGAACGCCAGCGACAGGGACTCGACGGGCGAGAGGATCGCGAGCGCCGTCGCGCTGTGGACGCTCGCGCCCCCGACGATCGCGTAGAACGCGAAGGTGCCCAGCGCCCACAGCGTGCTGTTGACCGCGGCGGGCACCGCGAGGCGCACGAGGGCGAGCAGGTCGTCGCGGCGGATCCCGGCGAGGTCGGCGCGCGGGAACGACCCCAGGAGCCGGCGACCCCAGCGCAGGTGCAGCGCGAGCAGCAGGGTCTCGACGCACGCGCTGACGAGCGTCCCGTACGCGGCCCCGGTGATGCCGAGCGCGGGGAACCCCCAGAGCCCGGTGATGAGGAGCGCGTTGAGGCCCACGTTCAGCAGCACCCCGAGGCCCGCGTACAGCATCCCGACCGACGCCCGGCCCATGACGCGCAGCCCGGCGCTGATGCTCGTGGTGTAGGCGAGGAGCACGTACGTCACGCTCACGAGGCGCAGGAACCCCGCGCCCCGCTCGACCACCTCCGGGGAGTCCGTCCCGAGCGCGACGACCTCGCGGGGGAACACCAGGAAGAGGACGAGCACCACCACCCCCGCCGCGGTCGACACGACCCAGCCGAGCCACACGGTCCGGCGGAGCGCCGCGTCCCGGCCCGGCCCGTCGCCGCCCCAGATCTGCGCGCCGAGCTGGGCGGCGCCGACCGACAGGCCCACGACGAACATCGAGGCGACGAACATGGCCCGCGCGGCGAGACCGATCGCCGCGACGTCCACCTCGGACTGTGACCCGAGCATCGCCGCGTCGACGATGCCCTTGCTGGAGAAGAAGAGCGTCTGCGCGGTCACCGGGACCGCGACGCCCAGCACCTGGCGCACCGCCGCGCCGGCGAGCGCACGGCGCGCACGCCCGACGAGCCGGCCCGGCCTCCCGGACCGCGCGGTCGTCGCGCCGCCGCCCGCGCGGCGGCCGTCCGTCACAGCTGCTTGACGACGCGCGCCGGGTTGCCCACGACGACGGCACCGGCGGGGACGGACTCGTAGACCACGCTCTGGGCGCCGACGACGCCCCCCTCGCCGATCTCGACGCCCTTGAGGATCGTCGCCCCCGTCCCGACCCACGCGCCGGCCCCGACGCGCACGGGTGCCGACGTGATCCGGGCCGCCTCGCGCGCGCCGCCCCGGTCGCGCAACGGGTGCCCGCTGCTGTCCATGATCGTGACGAGGGGACCGAACATCACCCTGTCGCCGATCTCCACGTGCTCGTACGCGACGATCGCGACGCCCTGGAGGACGACGTCGTCGCCGATCTCGATGCGCCCGGCCTCCCGGTCCGCGACCTTGATCGAGCTCAGCTTCACGGGCTGGCTGTGGAACGCCGGGTTGACGCTCGACTCGACGTAGCAGCGGGCACCGATCCGGATCGACCCCCGGAAGTCGTCCCGGCGCAGCCGACGGGGCCCGTCCTCCGAGTCGGCGACCTGGGTGAACGCGACACGCGGGACGCCGACGAAGCTCGTGCCGTCCCCGACGTCGACCCCGTGCGCCAGGAGCGCCTCGGTGACCGTGCCGGTCAGGGGCCAGTCCGGCCGGCAGGGGTACTCGTTGTCGTAGAGCGCGCCCATCAGAGCACCCCCGCGTTCCCGCGGGTCGCGCCGGCCGGGCCGGTCGACGACCTGGCCCCCTGGGCGCCGTTGCCGGTGAAGATCCGGATGACCTTGTTGAGCGAGTACTTCTCGTCCTGGAGGTCCTTGCCGTAGAAGCTCGTGACCCAGAGGCCGTACTTCTCGTGGATCCGGTCGGCGGCGTTCGCGGACGACTCCCGCAGGTCCTCGACCTCCTTCTCGTGCGGCCAGTGGAACGAGCGCGCGGTGCGCTCCATGACGAAGAGGTTGTTGCGCTGGAACAGGCGCACCCCGAGGTCGACGTCCTCACCGCCCCAGCTCGTGAACGACTCGTCGAACATCCCCGCGGCGAGGACCTCCTCGCGCTCCGCCGAGGCGTGGCAGGTCCAGAAGATGTCGAACGGGGCGGGCCAGCCCGCGATGATCTCGCCGAGCTCCTGGTACTGCTTCTCGCGCACGTCGTACGCGCCGCGCGCGTCGAGGAGGTCGATCGTCGCGTCCGCGTCCCGGGGGTCGATGCCGTCGGCGAGCGTGCCGAGCGTCGCCGCGTCGGACTCGAACCCGTACACGTAGCCGACGACGACGGTCGGGTAGGTCGCGCGGCCGTGGATCTCCAGGTGCGTCTCGAGCGTGCGGGACCCGAGCAGGACGCCCGTGTCGACGTAGACGACGTACTTTCCCGAGGCGATGGCGGTACCGATGTTCCGCGCCTTCCCGGCACGGAACCCGGTGTCCTCCTGCCAGTAGTACTTGACGTCGAGGTCCCCGGCGAACGAGCGGACGACGTCCTCCGCGTCGTCGCTCCCGCCGTCGTCGACGACCACGACCTCGAACCGGTCGGCGTCGAGCGTCTGGCGTCGGAGCGCGTCGAGCGTGTGGTGGAGCAGGCGTGCGCGGTTGTAGGTAGGGATGACGACACTGATCTCGATGGTCATGGCGGAATCTCCAGCCTGTGCGTCGGACGAAACGCGAACATGGCCGGGGTTGTCGCACGTCGCTCGTGGCACGGTGGCGACCGAGAACATCGGGATGAGCGTCTTTCCCGGCACCTGTACGTCCAACGACCCGACCAGCCCATCCTTGGGTGGGGCACAACGAACATACCGGGACGAACAGGGCGGGCGCCAGCGGAATTCACCAGGCGAAACAAACGGGATGAATACCGGGAGAATTGCCATTTCCCGGCACGTCGAGAAAGGGCCTGAATTTCCCCCGGGGAACGACGGCACGCAGGGTCGAGGCTGCCGATGGCATCGTTCGAAAGGGAGACTAACAAACCTGCTCACGGGTGGCGAGGGTCGTCCGCGACTCTCCGCCTCTCGCCGCGAGATCGGTGACAGGCGGCTGTCACCGACGTGCTGCGAGGGTGGGGGCATGAGCATCCACGACACGTCAGCGCCGCCCCTCCACGTCGTCCTCGTCCCCGGCTTCTGGCTGGGCGCCTGGGCGTGGGACGACGTCCTCCCCCACCTCGAGGCCGCCGGCCTCGTCCCGCACGCCGTGACCCTCCCGGGGCTGGACCCCGCTGCGACCGCGCAGGACCGCGCCCGCGTCACGCGCGACGACCACGTGGACGCCGTCGCTCGGCTCGTCGCCGGGCTCGACGGACGGGTCGTGCTCGTCGGCCACAGCGGCGGCGGACCCGTCGTGCAGCAGGTCGCCGACCGCGACCCCGCCCGGATCGAGCGGATCGTGTACGTCGACACCGGCCCCCTCGTCGACGGCGCCGCGCTCTCGCCGGACCTCCCGGCGGACGCGGCGGAGGTCCCGCTGCCGGGCTGGGAGGTGCTGGGCGAGGACGGGTCGAGCCTCGACGGCCTGGACGACGACGCGCTCGCACGGTTCCGCGAGCGCGCGGTGCCGACGCCCGGCCCGGTCGCGCGCGGCCCGGTGCACGTGACGAACCCGGCGCGCCTGCACGTCCCCACGACCGTGATCTGCTCCTCGATCCCGTCGGCCGTGCTCGCCGAGCTCGCCCACCCCGGCCCTCCCCTGCACACCGAGCTGGGCGAGCTCACGGACCTCACCTACGTCGACCTGCCGACCGGGCACTGGCCGATGTTCTCGCGCCCGCAGGACCTCGCGGCCGCGCTGGTCGACGCGGTCTCCTGACCCGGCGCAGCACGCCCGCCGGCCACGATCGGCCGCGCGGCCGGTCCACGCGGACCGGCCGCGCGGACCGGTTCGTGCGATGGGCATCACACCTTCTCCCGAGAAAAGTCACCGAACTCGCGTCACAGACGACGACTTGTGCCGTCTTGTCGGGTGGAAGCGGTCATCAGACCGCCGGAAGCCCGCACGACGACGAGACGGACCATGCACGACACCCTGCCTTCCGCCCCCTCGCGCACCGAGGTGCGCACGGCCCTGCTCTGGGCCCTCGAGCACGACCGCGACGCCCTGCTGGAGCACCGCGAGACGACCCAGCACTGCGCGTGGGCCGCGGCCCGGGGTGCGGCCGACCGGCGCCTCGTGCGCCGCTGGCGCGCGGCGTTCGCCCCGCTCCCGACCACCGTCGCCTGACGCGACGCTCCCGAGCGCATCCGTCCGGGGGCCCGCGGGCGAACCCCGGACGAGAGGGTGCGTCCGCCCCTCGGGAGGAGGTCGCCATGTTCGCGTCGCTCGCTGCCGGCTCCGGCGGGACGATCGGCATCTCGGGGATCGGGAACGGCATGTCGCAGTGGTTCCTGATCTTCGGCGCGCTCGTCATCGCCGGCATCCTCGTCGGCTCGATCTACGAGCTCGGCAAGGCCGTGCACGACCGGCACGTCCACCAGCGCCGTCCGGTGCACCGCTGACGCCCGCCTGAGCCCGGCCGTCCGCGCGCGTCACCAGCCTCCGCACCGCTCTCCGCACAGCCCTGCCCCCGCACCCGCGCACGCGGCCTCGCGTCCCGCGCCGCGGCGTCGGACACTGGGAGAAGGACGACGAGGACCGGTGACGCGATGGTCGGGGCCGTGGCACGTGTCCCCCGCGCCCCGCAGGGCGCGAGGCCGGGCGAGCGTGCGCCCGGAGCCCGCGACCGCGTGCTCGACGTCCCCGCCGCGTACACGCGCTGGGCCCCGCTGGTCCGCGCCGTCGTCGCGCGACGCCTGGGCGACCCGGCCGACGCCGACGACGCGACCCAGCTCGTGTTCCTCGCCGCGTGGCGCTCGCGCGACCGGTTCGACCCCGCGCGCGGCGACCTGCCCGTGTGGCTGCTGGGCATCGCACGCCACGTCACCGCGGACGTCCTGAGGGACCGCGCCCGGGAAGCGCGCCGCCGCGAGGCCGTCTCGCGCAGCCGCCTCGTGACGACCGTGCCCGACCCGGCCGACGACGCCGCCGCCCGGGTCGACCTCGAGGGCGCGCTGCGCCGTCTGGCCCCCGAGCGGCGCCGGGTGGTGCGCCTCGTGTACGCGCAGGGGCACACCCACGCGCAGGTCGCGGCCGAGACCGGGCTCCCCCTCGGCACGGTGAAGAGCCACGCCCGCCGCGGCCTGGCCCAGCTCCGCGCCCACCCCTGACCGCCGACCACGACGTCGCTGTCGGGATGCGGCCGATGACGACAGCAACGTCGTGGTCGACTGCGCGCGGCGTCGTGGTCGCCGGAGCGGGTCCTCGCGCTGTACTCGGTGCTGGAGCGCCTCGACCCGAGCCCGCACGTCACGCTCAACCGGGACACCGAGCCCCGCGGAGCGCGACTACCTCACGCTCCGCGCGGCCCGCCTCCGCGCCCTCCCCTGACACGTCCTCCCCAGGGCGTCGAGCACGAGGTTGCTGTCGTCATCGAGCCGAGAACGACAGCAACCTCGTGATCGGGAGCGCGTCACCGCGTGCTCAGCCGAGCGTCGTCGGCAGCTCCGCGTCGCCCTCGCCCGGCGTCGCGCCGAGCACGTGCTCGGCGAGGAACGCGAGCACCACCTGGTACCAGACCTTCGCGTGCTGCGGCTGCAGGACCCAGTGGTTCTCGTCCGGGTAGAACAGGAACCGGTGCACCGTCTCGCCGTCGGCCCCGGCGGGCAGGCCCGACGACCGGAGCAGCTCGTACCAGAGCCGCAGGCCCTCGCCGATCGGCACGCGGTAGTCCTTGTCGCCGTGGATCACGAGCATCGGGGTGACGATGTCGGCCACGAACCGGTGCGGGCTGTTCTCGAGCGCCATCTCCGGCGTCATCTCGCGCGCCCAGTAGTAGGCGTGGTCCGTGGTCGGGCCGAACTGGTCCAGCGCCCACAGGCTCGCGTGCGTGACGATCGCGCGGAAGCGGTCCGTGTGGCCCGCGACCCAGTTCGCCATGTACCCGCCGAACGACCCGCCCATCGCGGCCGTGCGCGTCGCGTCGACCTCGGGGCGGCCCTCGACCGCGTCGGTGATCGCGAGCAGGTCGGTGTACGGGGCCTTGCCCCACGAACCCCAGCCGCGCTGCACGAAGTCCTGGCCGTACCCGGTCGACAGCGCCGGATCCGGCAGCAGCACCGCGTACCCGCGCGCGACCATCAGCCACGGGTTCCAGCGCCAGCTCCACGCGTTCCACGACCCCAGCGGGCCGCCGTGGATCCACAGCAGCAGCGGGGCCGGGTTCTCCGCGGACGCACCGTGCGGCAGCGCGAGCCAGCCGCGCACACGCACGTCGTCGGCCGCGGCGGTCTCGACGTCGACGAGCGTGCCCGGGAGGTCGGGCGTCGCGACCGGGCCGCGCAGCGGCGTCGCGGGCACCGCGGTGCGGCCGCCCGCCGCACCGGAGTCGAGGAACGCCCCGACGTCGATGCGCACCGGGTGCGACGGCTCGAGGTAGCTCGTGCGCAGCGCGTACGCCGTGCGGCCGTCGGGCGCGACCTGCACGTCCGTGAAGACCGCGTCGTCGCTCGTCACGCGCTCGGCGGTGCCGTTCTCCGTCGCGCCGTCCGGGGAGAAGGCGACGAGGAAGACCGGGCCGCGGCCGTCGTCGTCGGCCGTGACGAGCAGGCCCGAGCCGTCGGGGAGCCAGCGCAGCGACGTCGGCCAGCGGTCCCAGTGCGGAACGAGCGTGCGCGGGGTCGCGTGGTTCTCGGCGCGCGTCGTCGCGGAGTCGTCGTGCACGGCGGGGACGTCCGCGACCGAGACCCCGGCGGGCCCGTCCGGCGCGTGCAGCGGCACGACGGCGAGGCTCTCCTCCGGCGCCTGGTGCGGCGTCGAGATCGTCTCGCGCACGAACGCGACCCACGCGCCGTCGGGCGAGATGCGCGGCCAGTGCGCCTCCGCGCTCGGCTCGTCGACGAGCGTGCGCCGTGCGCCCGTCGCGGTGTCGATCGCGACGAGCGTGTTGCGCACCTGCGGCCCGGGACCGGCGACCTGCCAGGTCGTGACGAGGGTCGTGCCGTCGGCGGACAGGTCCGCGGAGTGGTCGTGCAGCGCACGCCCCGGCGCGGCACCCTGCCCGACGCCGCGGGTCACGTCGCGCAGGTCGAGGAGCCGGGGGTCGCGGGGCTGGTCGGTGCTGTCGCCGGCCTTCTCGTCGGAGGACCCGGCCGGGAGCGGGTGGGCGGGCTCGTCCACGAGGGTCGTGAGGTCGCCGACGAACCGGTGCGCCTCGTCCGGGCCGCGGTCGTGGTCCCACTGGCGCACCGGGTACGCGCTGTGCAGGATCGCCGCGACCTTGGCGTCCTTGCGCGCGGACCGGAGCTCGCCGTCGTGCGCGAGGTCGCGCGCGCTCGGCAGCACCGGCGCCGCGACCGAGACGACCGGCGCGTCCGTCGCGGCGAGCGGGCCGCTCACGCCCGCGGGCGCCGTCGCGACGACGCGCGCCTCGCCGCCGGACGCGGGCAGCAGCCACAGCGCCGCCTTCGGGTCGTCGTCGGAGCCGCCGTCCGGGTCGGGCCGCGCCGACGTGAAGAGCACGTCGCCCGTACCCGTGAACGTCGCGCTCGACTCCCCCTTGGTGCTGCGCGTGAGCCGACGCGCCGGGGCGTGACCCGCGGGGTCGACCTCCCACAGTGCCGTCCGGTACCCCGTGCGCTGCGAGTCGAGGGTCTGGACGGTCGTGACCAGGCGCGCCCCGTCGGGCGAGAGCGCGAGCCCCCCGACGCGCGGGATCGCGAGGTACTGATCGAGATCGTGGAACGGGTTCTCGGAGGGGTAGGAGTTTCCGGGCGAGGCGGCGTCGTTACTCACCCGTACGTCCTATCACGGCCACCGCCCCCGCTCGCCCCCCACCCCAGCGCGCCGAACACGACATGAGGGTCGTTATGCAGTCCATAGCGGCCCTCATGTCGTGCTCGACGGCGCGTGGTGTCGTGTTCGACGACGCCAGGCCGGTCAGGCGGGGCCGCGCGCCGGGGTGCTCGCCGCGCATCCTGGCCGTCCACAGGCCGCTGTACCCCCGGTCCCGTCCACAGGTGTCGCAACGGCCGCGGCGGCCGACCCGCCCGACCTGCTCCGATCGGCGCATGCGCACCGTGACCGACGTCCCGCCCGAGCTCCTCACCCTCGCCGGCGCCCAGGAGGGCCTGCTCTCCGCGCGGCAGTGCGCCGAGCACGGTGTCGGCCCGCACCGCCGCTCCCGCCTCGTGAGCCAGGGCCGCTGGCACCGGGTCACCCACGCCGTCCTCGACACGATCCCTACCCCGCTCCATGATCGAGACGGCGCGCGCCGCCACGACCACCTGCGGCGACGGGCCGCCTGGCTCGGGCTGCTCGCCCACGGCCCGGACGCGATCGCCGTCGGGCCGTGCGCGTTGGTGCTCCTCGGGGTGGAAGGCGTGCGCACGGACGTCGTGCCCGAGGTGACGCTCCCCGGGGCGCGTGCCGGTCGCTCTCGCGACGGCATCGTGCTGAGGCAGTTCGACGACGGCATGACCGTGACGCTCGTCGAGGGCCGGTGGGTCGCGACGTCGGACTGGGCCTTGGCGCAGGCCGTGCCGGAGATGGGCAGGATGCGCGCGGTCGCAGCGATGGACAGCGCGCGGTACCGCGGGCTCCTGACCGCTGACGGGCTCGCGCACGCGCACGACCTTGCGCGTGGCCGGCGGGGCGTCGCGCGTACGCACGCCTGGTGGGCGCAGTCGGACGGCCGCGCCGAGTCGCCGCTCGAGACGTTCGCGCGGCTCGACTGCACGGAGTCCGGCATCGCGCCCGACGACCTGCAGGTGGAGGTGTTCGACGGCGACCGACTCCTCGGGCGCGGCGACCTCGGATGGCGACTGCCCGGGGGCCGGTGGCTGATCGCGGAGCTGGACGGCGTCGACGTCCACAGCGTGCCGGCGGCGCTCCTGCGGGACCGGGCTCGACAGAACGACCTCGTCGCGTGCGGTGCCGTGGACCTGTTGCGCTTCACCGGACGCGACGTCACGCCCCCAGGGTCGCCACGACCAGGCCGGCTGGTCACCGACGTGCGTCGGCACCTTGCCCGAGCACGACACCACGCGCCGTCGAGCACGACATGAGGGTCGTTATGGAGCCCATAACGACCTCCATGTCGTGTTCGGCGGGGAGGGGGTCAGTCGTCGCGCTTCGACATCTCGGCGAGCATGGCGTTGTACTCCTGGAGCTCGGCGTCGCCGTCGCGGTCGGCCTGGCGGTCGCTGCGCCGGGCCTCGCGCTCGTCGGATCGCGTCCACATGACGGCGACGACGATCGCCAGGATCAGCGTCGGGAGCTCACCGATGCCCCAGGCCACGCCGCCGCCGCGCTGCTGGTCGGCGATCGCGCTCGGGCCCCACTCGCGGCCGAGCAGGCCGAACCACTCGGGGACGAGCAGCACCTCGCCCGTCGTCAGCGCGACGCCGAAGAACGCGTGGAACGCCATGGTCGCGAAGAGCAGGAGCAGGCGCTGCGGGTAGGGCGGCCGGTGCGGGCCCGGGTCGATCCCGACGAGCGCATTGGCGAACAGGTACCCCGCGAGCGTGAAGTGCGCGAGCATCGCGAGGTGCCCGGCGTACGTCGTCAGGGCGTACTCGAACGCGGGTGTGTAGTAGAAGACGATCATCGAACCGGCGAAGTTCACCGCGGCGACGATCGGGTTGGCGAAGAACTGGCCCACGCGCGACGTCACGATCGCGAGCACCCACTCCCGCGGACCGCGGGACCCGTCCTTGCGCGGCGGCACCGCACGCAGGAGCAGCGTCACGGGCGCGGCGAGCACCAGGAAGATCGGCACGACCATGGCCAGGATCATGTGCTGCACCATGTGCGCGCTGAACAGCACGTGGCCGTACATGGCCGGCCCGCCCGAGGTCACCCAGAACAGGATGAGGATGCCGAGGCACCACGAGATCGTGCGTCCCACCGACCACGAGTCGCCGCGCTTCGCGAGGCGGCGCACCCAGCGCAGGTAGACGACGAGCGCCGCGACGCACGCGAACGCGGGCAGCAGGTCCCAGCGCCACTCGGTGAACCAGCGCGCGAGCGTCGGCTCCGGCGGCAGCGCGTGCCCCGTCACCTGGTACGCGGCGGAGGTGTCGAGCGGCTCCTCCTGCGGCACCGGCGGCGCGGTCG
The DNA here is from genome assembly GCF_055571305.1 of Cellulosimicrobium sp. NPDC030954. Taxonomy (NCBI): domain Bacteria; kingdom Bacillati; phylum Actinomycetota; class Actinomycetes; order Micrococcales; family Promicromonosporaceae; genus Cellulosimicrobium; species Cellulosimicrobium sp. NPDC030954. Next base: position 30,555 of record NZ_JBVIFN010000001.1, on the reverse strand, counting down.
ACCCGAGCGCGACGGCGACGCCGGACACGGCGCCCATGATCGCGAGCTCGACCGCGACGAGGCGCCAGAACAGCCAGCGCGTGCCCTCCGCGGCGGCGCCCTTCGCGCCCGTGGACGACGACGTCGCCGGCTTGCTCGACGAGCCGTTCGACGAGGCCTTCGCCGCGGGCTTCGAGGAAACCTTCGACGAGGTGCGGTCGGCGCCCGGCCGCGCGACCGCCGTCGGGCCGGAGAGCCGCCGCACGACGAGCTCGCGGTGCGCGAAGCCCACGACGCCGAGGACCAGCAGCAGCGCGAGCTTGGTGAGCAGGAGGATGCCGTAGTCGGTGGTGAGGCCCGCGAGCGTGTCGACGCGGATGCTCGCGTTCGCGATCCCCGAGACGGCGACGGCGACGTAGCACCACAGCGCGATCGCGGAGTACCGCGCGACGGACGCCGCGAAGTCCGCGCGTCCCAGCCCGCCGCGGACGCGCACGACGGCGAGCGTGCCCAGGCCACCGACCCACAGCGCGGCGCCGGCCAGGTGGAGGAACATCGAGGAGACCGCGAGCTCGTGGCTCACCGCGCCCGCGGCGTGACCCGTGTTGGCCTGCATCGCGATCGCGACGAGCGCGAGCACGGCGGTCCACATGGCGCCCGTGGCGCCGCGCACGGCGAGCGCGGCGGCGGACGTCAGCGCCGCGACGACGATGATCGCGAGGTAGTTGCGGCCCAGGCTGACCTGCGAGACGAAGAGGCCGAGCTGGTCGCCGAACGTCGGGCCCGTGATCGGCGTGCTGGAGATCGAGGAGTAGCGCAGCATGACCTGCACGACCGCCAGCACGGCCCACGTCGCGGCCGACGCGCCCGCGACGCCGAGCGCCTTGCGCACGGACGTCCCGGCGGGCAGCACGCACGCCGCGAGGACGAGCGAGCCGAGCGTCAGCGCGACGGCGAGCTCGGTGAGGACCGTGACGACCGGGGTCCCGAGGCGCGCGAGCGCACCCGGGTCGGGGAAGCCGGCGGGGACGGTGAACGCGGCCGAGAACGCACCGGCGGCGAGCACCGCGACGACGGCGACGACGACGGCGAACGGTCCGGCGAGGACGAGCCACCACGGGTTCGCTGGTCGGGCGTCCGACGGCGCGCGGCGCAGGGCAGTCGTGGTCACCGCACCAGGGTATCGAGCGCGCGGCCCCTCCGGTCATCGCCTGTGGACGCTCTCACGGCGCTTCTCGCGGCGGCTCGCACGGCCGTCCTCACGGTCGCGGCAGCCGCGCCATCCCGTAGACCCGCGTCGCGCAGACGCGCAGCACCTGACGGCGGTCGGCGACCATCGCGCGCCGGAACTCCTCCCAGTCGGGGTGCTCGCTGCCGGAGGCCGCGCGGAACGTCTCGACGAGCTCGTCGGCGGCGGCGTCGTGCGGGTCCAGCGCGACGGCGCTCAGCTCCGCGTCGCCCTCGACGACGGCGTAGCTCCAGAAGTCCTCGGCGCTCACCTGGAGCGAGACGCGCGGGTCGCGCGCGGCGTTGCGGGTCTTGGCGCGGTCGGCGGTGACGGAGACGCGCGCGACGCCGGCGTCGGGGTCCCACGCGTAGAGGACGTTGGAGAGCTGGGGGCGGCCGTCCTTCTTGACCGTCGCGAGCACGCCCTGGCGGCGTGCGGCGACGAGGGCGAGCAGCGCGGGCTCGCCCAGGTGGCCGGGGACGGCGGCGGTGGCGGTGGCGTCGGTCGTCCCGACGGCGTCGTGGCTCATGCCGGCCCAACCCCGCGACGCTCGCCCGGCATTCCCGGCGGCCGCGCGGACGGTCCCCGGGGCGGGCACCATCCCACCCCGGTGGGGACCTCTCCCCACCCGGACCTGTGGACGACGCCCGGTCCGGCGGAGGTCGCGCTGGCATACTGGGCCGGGTTCGCCGGGGGCTCGCGACGCACCGTCCACACCCCTCCGGCCGCGCACGGGACCACACCCGCACGACCACGCACGACCCGGAGGACGATCGATGGCCGCAGGGCACGGCAGCATCTCGACGCAGGACCTCGACCGCGCGAGCCACCTGCTCAAGCGCGTCGGCCAGGTCTTCGACCAGCGCGTCGTCGGCCAGGACGCGCTGCGCACGGCGCTGGTCAGCTCCCTCCTCGCGGGCGGCCACATCCTGCTCGAGTCGGTGCCGGGGCTCGCCAAGACGACGGCGGCGCAGACGCTCGCGGCCGCGGTCGACGGCTCGTTCCACCGCATCCAGTGCACGCCGGACCTCATGCCGAACGACATCGTCGGCACGCAGATCTTCAACTACGCGACCGGCGAGTTCACGACCCAGCTCGGCCCGGTGCACGCCAACGTCGTGCTGCTCGACGAGATCAACCGCTCCTCGGCCAAGACGCAGTCGGCGATGCTCGAGGCGATGCAGGAGAAGCAGACGTCCATCGGCGGCGAGAACTTCTCGCTGCCCGACCCGTTCATGGTGCTCGCGACGCAGAACCCCATCGAGGAGGAGGGCACGTACGTGCTGCCCGAGGCCCAGATGGACCGCTTCCTCATGAAGGAGGTGCTCACCTACCCGACGCCGCCGCAGGAGCTCGAGATCCTCCAGCGCATCGCGACCGGGCAGATGACGCAGCCCCTCACGGCGCAGCCGATCTCGCTCGACGACGTCCGCTTCCTCCGCGGCCTCGTCGACGACGTGTACGTGGACGACTCGATCAAGCGCTACGTCGTCGACCTCATCAACACGACGCGGCTCTCCGGCCCGCGCCCGATCCCGGGCCTCGACCGCCACGTGCGCGTGGGCGCGTCGCCGCGCGGCGGCATCGCGCTCATGCGCGTGGGCCAGGCGCTCGCGATCCTCGCGGGCCGCGCGTACGTCATCCCGGACGACATCAAGGCCGTGCGCTACTCGGTGCTGCGGCACCGCCTCGTGCGCACGTTCGACGCGCTCGCCAACAACGTGCCGCCGGAGCAGCTCGTGGACGCCGTGTTCGACGCCGTCCCCACGCCCTGAGCGACCCCTCACCTTCTCGAGAGAGCACCACGTGCCCGACGTCTCCCGTCTCGCCCAGGTCCGGGCCCGGCTCGACCTCCCGGTCGCGCGCCGGGCGTCCGGCCTGCTCGAGGGACGGCACCGGTCGGTCTTCAAGGGGCACGGGCAGGACTTCGACGACCTGCACCTGTACGCGCCGGGCGAGGACGTCGGCGACATCGACTGGAAGTCCTCGGCGCGCGCCGGGCTGCCGATCATCCGCCGGTTCGTGCGCGAGTCGAACCTCAACCTCGTGCTCGTGGTCGACACCGGGCGCACGATGGGCGCGACCGCCCCGAGCGGCGAGACCAAGGCGGAGATCGCGAGCTTCTGCTGCGCGCTCGTCGCGTACCTCGCGCGCGACCGGGGCGACCGGGTCGCGCTCGTCGCGGGCGACGCCCGGCGCCTGGTCCAGCTCCCGCCCCGCGCGAGCACGCAGGACCTCGAGGTGCTGCTGCGCACGGTGGAGGACCTGTGGCGGCCCGACGCCCCCGCGAGCGACCTCGCGCGCCCGCTCGACCGCGCCCGGTCCGCGTTCCGGCGCCGCTCGCTGATCGTGGTCGTGACGGACGAGGCGCGGCCCGAGGCCGAGCACGAGCAGCTCCTGCGGTCGTTGCGCGTGCGTCACGAGGTCATGGTCGTCCAGGTCGCTGACCTCTCCCCCGTGACCGCGGGCGTCGGGCCGCACGCCACGGGCGAGGTCGCGGACGTCGACGGGACGCTGCGCCTGCCGGCGTTCCTGCGCGGCCGGGCGTCGCTCGCCGCGTCCGCCGCCCAGGCCCTCGCCGCGCGGCGGGCCGAGGTCGCGGAGCGTCTGCGCACCCTCCAGGTCGAGGGCGTGCTCGTCGAGGGGTCGGACGACGTCGTGCAGCGTTTCGTCGAGCTCCTGGGGAGGCAGAAGCGTGCCCGTCGATGAGCTCGTCGACCCCGTGGGCTACTCGGGGTGGTGGACCGTCCTGGGGATCGTGGCGATCCTCGCGGCGGCCGCCGTCGTGTTCCTCGTGATCTGGCTGACGCGCGCGAACGCGGCGGAGAAGGCCGTGCCGCCCGCCGCGCCCCTGCTCCCCACCGGCCCCTACGACCCGTACGCGGCCCTCCGCGCCGAGTACGAGCGACGCCTCGACGCCGTCGCGGAACGCTTCCGCGCGGGTGAGCTCGACGAGCGCGCGCTGCACCTCGCGCTCTCGGCCGAGATGCGCGGCTTCGCGACCGGTCGGCTCGGGCAGGACGCGTCGTCCATGACGCTCTCCGAGATCCAGCAGATCGGCGAGGCGGGGCGCCTCACCCAGGTCATCGCGCGCTACTACCGGCCGTCGTTCGCGGACCACGACAACGACCCCGCGGCGCGCGCGACCGACGCGGAGGACTCGATCGACCGCGCCCGATCGGTGGTGCGCGGATGGTGACGCCCGCGCTCGCGACGAGCACCGCCGTCGTGCCGGGGCCGCAGGGCGCCTCGATCCTGTGGCCGTGGCTGTGGGGCGTGCTCGTCGCCGCCGTCCTCGCCGCGGGCGCGGTCGCCTGGTGGCTCGCCCGGCACCGCCGGAGGCGTGACGCCGACGCCGACGTGCTCTGGGTCGCGAACTCCGAGTACTTGGCGCGCGTGCCCGCGTTCGCCGCGTGGGTGCGGCGCTACCGCGTGCTGCAGGGGCTCACGGCGGCGGGGCTGCTCGTCGCCGTCGTCGGGGCCGGTGCCGTCGCGGCGCGCCCGGTCGAGACGGACGTCGTCGTGGACCGCCTGGGTACGCGCGACATCGTGCTGTGCCTGGACGTGTCGGGCTCGATGATCGAGTACGACGGCGCCGTGCTCAAGGTGTTCCAGGAGCTCGTGGACAACTTCGAGGGCGAGCGGATCGCGCTGTCGATCTTCAACTCGTCGTCGCGCACGGTCTTCCCGCTCACGGACGACTACACGCTCGTCCAGGAGGAGCTCCAGGGCGGCATCGACGCGCTCGACAAGGACCCGTCGACGTTCGACTACACCGGCGGGTCGGACGACGCGGAGATCCTCGAGTACGCGCAGTTCACCGCCGGGACGACGGCGAACCTCTCCGGCGCGAGCCTCATCGGCGACGGGCTCGCGAGCTGCGCGCTCCAGTTCGACGCGGAGGACACCCAGCGTTCGCGCTCGATCATCCTCGCGACCGACAACTACGTCTCCGGCGAGCCGATCTACACGCTCCCCCAGGCCGCCGACCTCGTCGCGTCGCGCGACATCACGCTGCACGGGATCTTCGGCGGCTCGCAGCGCTACGAGGGCACCCCGGAGGAGAGCGAGTACCGCAGCACGGTCGAGGACGGCGGCGGGCTCTACTTCCTCGCCGACGACCCGGCCGCGGTGCAGGGCATGGTCGACGACGTCGTCGCGCAGCAGGCGGTCGAGCTCGACGCGTCGCCCGAGGTGATCGTCACGGACCGGCCCGCGGGCTGGTTCCTCGTCGCGGTCCTCGGTGTCGCGCTGCTGCTCGTCGTCGCGTGGCGGGTGAAGGAGTGACGCGATGACTCTCGGAGGAGTGACGCTGCAGCCGCTCGTACCCGTGTGGGCGCTCGCGCTGCTCGTCCTGCCCCTGCTCGGCCTCACGGTGTGGCAGGCGGTCGTGGCCGGGCGCCCCGGGCCCGACGGCGTCCCGCGCCCGGGTGCCCCGCGCGCGGCCTGGCTGCGCCGCGCCGGAGCGGTGGTCCTGCTCGGGATCGTCGGGCTCGCGCCGTCGGTCGCGTCGACGGACCGCGACACGTCGGTCGCGAACGTCGACATGTTCTTCGTCGTCGACCGCACCGGGTCCATGGCGGCCGAGGACTACGGGCCCGAGGGCGGCCAGGAGCGGCTCGACGGCGTGCGGCACGACATCACGAGCCTCACCGAGGCGATCCCCGGCGCCCGGTACTCGATCATCTCGTTCGACTCGCAGGCGTCGCGACAGCTCCCGCTGACGACCGACGCGCGCGCGATCACGTCGTGGGCGGACACGTTCCACCGCGAGATCACACGGTACTCGCAGGGCTCGCTCACGGACCGGCCCCTCGACGAGCTGCGCTCCGCGCTCCAGGGGTCCGCCGAGCAGCACCCGGCGAACGTGCGCCTCGTCTTCTTCCTCACCGACGGCGAGCAGACGACGGAGGGCGAGCCACGGTCGTTCGCCGACCTGGCGCCGCTCGTCGACGGCGGCGCGGTGCTCGGCTACGGCACCGCCGAGGGCGGCCCGATGAAGGAGTACGACCCCGACGTGGAGCCCGAGGAGGCGGAGTACATCATCGACTGGTCGCAGCCGAGCCAGGACGGCGAGCCCGTCGAGGCGCTGTCCGTCCTCGACGAGGAGTCGCTCACCACGCTCGCGGACCAGCTCGGTGTCCCGTACGTGCACCGGCAGGAGCCGTCGGAGACGGCGTCGCTCGTCGCGGGCGTGGACCCGCAGCAGGTCGCGGCCGACGGTCGGCGCGACGTCACGGCGTACCGCCCGGTCGTCTGGCCGTTCGCGCTCGCGCTCGTCGCGCTGCTGGGCGTCGAGGCGTGGTTCTGGTCGCGCTCGGCCAGCCGCTCGCTCGTTCGACCGACGGCCTCCCGGCCCTCTGCACCGGCCCGGTCCGGGGACGTCCCGCGCGGCCCCCGCACACGCGAGCCGGACGGGCCGAGCCACGGCGACCGGCCGGCGTCGGGCACGCCCGCGACGGACCGGGCGGAGGTGCGACGATGACCTGGACCCCGCCCCCGACGCCGCCGACCGGCACGCGCAAGCCCCGTCCCACGGGGGTCGCCGCGCTCCGCGCCGCGCGCCTGCGCCGACGCACGTGGTGGCTCGTCGGGACGTTGCCCGTCGTGCTCGCGCTCGTCGTGCTCGGGGTCAAGCTGGCGCTCCTCGCGCCGATCGCGGCGACGGCCAAGGACCGCTACCAGGCGGGCGAGGCCACGACCGCGGCGGACTACTACGGGATCCAGCGGACCTTCAACATCGTCGAGCCGTGGAAGGCGCACTTCAACCACGGGACCGCGCTCGCGCGCTCCGAGGACTCGTGGGCGCTGTACGACGCGATCACGTCCCTCGACCGCGCGTACGACCTCGCGGAGCACGAGTCGCCCGAGGAACGCTGCATGATCCAGACGAACCTGTCGCTCGCGTACGAGATCCAGGGCGACGGCGACATGGCGTACGCGGACGGCAAGGCGGCGGAGCTCGCGCTCGTCGAGGAGGCCATCGCCGCCCGCGACGCGGGCCTGCCGTACGACGAGGAGGTCCTCAACCCGTACGGCGACGGGAGCGAGGAGCCCGACCCGGAGGAGCTGCGCGAGGACGTCCAGGACTGGTACGAGTACGCCGAGCAGGAGTACGCGACGGCCGAGCAGATCCGCGGCTGGCCCGACTGCGGGGAGTCCGAGCAGACGCCCGAGCAGGAGGAGCAGGACGAGGCCGCGCAGCAGCGCCTCCAGGACAAGCAGCAGCAGGCGCAGGACTCGCAGCCGGAGAACGAGGGTGGCGGGGACACGCAGGAGGGCGAGGGCTCCGAGGGCGACGAGCAGTCGGAGGCGTCGGGAGGCGACGGGTCGGAGGGCGAGGACCAGCAGAGCCAGGCCGAGCGCGAGGAGCAGCAGCGCCAGGAGGAGCTCCAGCAGCAGGGCTCGGAGGCGCGCGAGGAGCAGGAGCGCCTCGAGCAGGAGTACCGCGACCTCTACGGCGACCAGCCCGGGACCGGCACCGACCCGGGCGACGGCAGCGGGAGCGGCACCAAGAACTGGTGAGCGACCCCGGCCCTCGCGGGTGGGCCGCCGTTCCGTGACCACCCGCTCCCCGGTCCGAGGCCCGTGGGCCAGGACGTGCCATAGGTGTGACCACCCTGCGAGACGACGGCCGGGACCCGCGAACGCGCCGGACGGTGGCCCGTACCCTCGGCGACCGTGACCACACCCGAGGATCTGTCCGTCCTTCGAGCGCTCCACTCGAAGCCGTCGCGCCGCTACCTCTCGCCAGAGGCCGTGCCGGACGACGTGCTCGACGCGATCCTCGACGCCGCGGTCCGCGGGCCCAACGGCGGGAACCGCCAGCAGTGGGCGTGGGTCGTGGTGACGGACGCGGCGACCAAGGCGCAGATCGCCGAGTGGTACCGCGAAGGATGGCGGCCCGCGTACGGGGATCGCCGCGACGCCGTCCTCGGTGCCGCGACCGACGACGCGGGCGTGAGCGACGCGGGCTTCCGCGCCGTCGAGCACCTGGCCCTGCACCTGGAGGAGGCGCCGGTATGGGTCGTGCCGGTGCTGCGGAACGCGGCGGGCTCGACGGACCCCCGGCTCGGCGCCTCGATCTACGGCGCGGTGCAGAACCTCGTGCTCGCCGCCCGTGCCTACGGGCTGGGGACGACGCTGACGACCTTCCACACGATCCGCGAGGGCGACGTCGCCGCGCTGCTCGGCCTGCCCGACGACGCGCTGACGATGGGCTTGGTCCCGCTCGGCTACCCGGCGCGCGGACGCTGGTCGGAGCCGCGCCGGCGCCCGCTCGCGGCGGTCGTGCACCAGGACCGCTGGCAGGGCTGAGCACACCTGGAAGAGGCGTGCGCCCGCGCGCGTTCGCCCTGGAGGACACGCACGGCCGGACGACCGTGGCGACGGCACGGCACCCGGGCGACCGGGCGAGGAGGAGCAGCATGACCAGCACCACGAGCACCCAGCCCGACGCCACCGACCTGGACGACGCCGTCCTGGACAACCCGTCGTGGAGCGCCCTCACCGGCGCTCACGCGCACCTCGCCGAGGGCGACGACCTCGCGCGGCGCTACCCGGCCGACGTCTCGCCCATCACGGGCGTGCGCTCGTGGGGCGCGCCCGGGGTGTGGGACGCGATCGCCACGCTCGTCGGGCCGGGCGGCCGCTTCTCCGCGCCGCCCGTCGGCGTCGAGCCGCCGGCGGGCTGGACGCTCGAGGCGCGGGTCGAGGGGGTCCAGCTCGTCGAGACCGAGCGCCTGGTCACCCGCCCCGACCCGGAGGCGGTCGTGCTCGGCGCGGCCGACGTGCCGGACATGCTCGCGCTCGTCGAGCGCAGCCGGCCGGGGCCGTTCGAGGCGCGCACCTACCTGCTCGGGCGCTACGTCGGGTTCCGGGACGACGCCGGCCGGCTCGTCGCGATGGCGGGCGAGCGCCTGCACCCCGCAGGCTGGACGGAGATCAGCGCCGTGACGACCGACGCCGCGCACCGGGGACGCGGCCTCGCGTCACGCCTCGTCCGCGACGTCGCGTTCCACGTGCAGGAGCGGGGCGACCGCGCGTTCCTGCACGCCGCGGCCGAGAACACCGGCGCGATCGCCGTGTACGAGCGGCTCGGGTTCGCGCTGCGCCGCCGCACGAGCTTCGGGTCCCTGCTCGCGCCGGCCTGACGCCTCAGTCCTCGATCCCGTCCACGAGCAGGGTCCGCGGGCCGGGGCCCTCGTCGGCGAGCGCGTCGTGCGGGTTGACGAGGACGCACTTGCGCAGCGACAGGCACCCGCAGCCGATGCAGTCCGTGAGGTGGTCGCGCAGCCGCGTGAGCTGCTCGATGCGTGCGTCGAGGTCGGCGTGCCATCCCGCCGAGAGGCGGTGCCAGTCCTTGGCCGTCGGCGTGCGGTCGCCGGGCAGCGTCGCGAGCGCGGCGCGGATGCGCGCGAGCGGGATGCCGACACGCTGGGACGCGCGCACGAACGCGACCCGGCGCAGCGTCTCGCGCGCGAAGCGCCGCTGGTTGCCGGGGGTCCGGCGGCTCGTGATGAGCCCCTCGCGCTCGTAGAAGTGCAGCGCGGACACGGCGACGCCGCTGCGCGCGGCGAGCTGGCCGACGGTGAGCTCGTCGCTCGGGGACGGGACGTCGTCGGGCACGCGGGCTCCTCGCCGGACGGCCGCCGCGCGGCTCGCGGCGGACTGCTTGACCTCAACATTTGTTGAGGTTCGAGACTAGCAGGGCGCGCCCGGACCGGGTCGCGTGCCGCCGCTCCGGCGCGGCCCGTCGCCACTGAGGGAGCACACCCGTGGACGCCATCCGCCTGCACGCGTTCGGACCGCCCGAGAACCTCGTCCTCGACCAGGTCCCCGACCCCGTCCCCGGACCCGGCGAGGTCCTCGTCGCCGTCCGGGCGCACGGCGTCCACCTGCTCGACACCACCCTGCGTCGGGGCGAGGCGGCGGGCGGCCCGCTCCCGCTGCCCGCCCTGCCCACGATCCCGGGACGCGAGGTCGCCGGGGTCGTGGAGGCGGTCGGGCCGGGGGTCGACGCCGCCTGGCGCGGGCGGCGGGTCGCCGCCCACCTCGGCGCCACGCCCGACGGCGGCGGGTACGCGCGGCTCGCCGCCGTCCCCGTCGAGCTGCTGCACCGCATCCCCGACCACGTCACGGCGCCCGACGCGATCGCGATGATCGGGACCGGCCGCACCGCCGTCGGCATCCTCGACCTCGCCGAGCTCGGCGCGACCGACACCGTGCTCGTCACGGCCGCGGCCGGCGGGCTCGGCACGCTCCTCGTGCAGAGCGCGCTCGCGATCGGCGCACGGGTCGTCGCGCTCGCCGGCGGCCCGGAGAAGGTCGCGCTCGTCCGCGGGCTCGGTCGGGAGCCGCACGCCGAGCGGCTCGTCGTGATCGACTACCGGGCCGAGGGCTGGCTCGACGAGGCGCGGGCCGCCGTCGGGCAGCACTCCCCCGACGGGGCGACCGTCCTGCTCGACGGCGTGGGCGGGGACGCAGGCACGGAGGCCGCGACGCTCCTCGCCCCCGACGCGCGTCTCGTGCTCTTCGGGTGGTCCTCGGGCGCACCGAACCGCGCCGGTGACGTCGACCACGGCGCCGGGAACGTCCCGAATCCCGGTGCGGGAGCGGTCGCGCGGGACGTACGGTGGGCCGTGGGACCCCAGGCCCGACCCTGGGGAGACCTGTTCGACCTGCAGGAGCGCGCGCTCGCGCTCGCGGCGGACGGGACGTGGCACGTCGTCACGCACCAGGTACCCCTCGCGGAGGCAGCGCGCGCCCACCGCGAGCTCGAAGCGCGCGCCACCACCGGAAAGGTCGTTCTCGTATGACGGCGGAGCCCCGCACCGACGCCGACGCGCCGACGTACGGCACCCCCGACGCCCCCGCCGTGCCCGCGGCCGGCGCGGCGCTCGCCCCCGGGACCCAGCGCACCGTCCTGTTCGGCATGGTCGCGTTCGTGTTCCTCGGCGCGTTCGAGGCGCTCGCCGTCGCGACCGCCACGCCGACCGTCGCCGTCGAGCTCGACGGCCTCACGCTCTACACGCTCGCGTTCGCCGCGTCGCTCGCGTCGAGCGTCGTCGGGATGGTCGCGTCGGGCCGCTGGAGCGACCGCGCCGGCCCGACGACGCCCCTGTGGACGGGCATCGGGCTCTTCCTCGCCGGCCTGCTGGTGGCGGGCCTCGCGCAGGACATGCTCGTCCTCGTCGCGGGCCGCGTGCTCCAGGGCGTCGGGACGGGCCTGTACATCGTCGCGCTCTACGTGCTCGTCGCGCGCGTGTTCCCCACCGACCGGCGGCCGAAGGTCTTCGCCGCGTTCGCCGCGGCCTGGGTGATCCCGTCCATCGTCGGCCCCGCCATCGCCGGGCTCGTCGTGGAGCACGTCGGCTGGCGCTGGGTCTTCCTCGCGGTCCCGGTGCTCGCCGTCCCGGCGCTGGTCCTCATGCGCCCGGGGATGCGCGCCGCCCGCGGCTCGGCCCCCGACGACGCCGCGTCCCCGGCGTCCAACGACGTCTCCGCCCCGTCGGAGGACGTCCCTCCGTACGGGACCGACGACGCCGAGTCGCCGCTCGACCGGACCGCGCGCCAGGCCTCGCTCGCCTGGGCGGTCGTGGCCGCCGTCGGGATCGGGGCGCTCAACTACGCGGGCCAGCTCCGCGGCCTCGGGCTCGCCGTCCTGCTCGTCGCCGCGCTGGCCGCCGTCGCGCTCGCCGTCCCCCGCCTCCTGCCGCCGGGCACGACCCGTGCCGCGCGCGGCCTGCCGAGCGTCATCGCGATCCGCGGGCTCGTCGCCGCCGCGTTCACCGGCGCCGAGGTGCTGCTCCCGCTCCTGCTCTCCCACGAGCGCGGGCTCGCCCCGTCGCTCGCCGGCGCGGTGCTCACGTTCGGCGCCGTCGGCTGGTCGACGGGCTCCTGGCTGCGCGGTCGCGCGACGTGGGGACTCCAGCACGCCGGCTACGTGCGCCTCGGAGGGACGCTCGTCGCGCTCGGCATCGGCGGCGCGGCGCTGCTCGCGTGGACCGCCGTGCCGCCCGTCGTCGGCATGGTCGCGTGGACCCTCGCCGGCCTCGGCATGGGCATGACCCACCCGACGCTGTCGGTGCTGACGCTCGAGCTCTCGCCCGTGGCGGAGCAGGGCGCCAACTCCTCCTCGCTCCAGGTCTCCGACGCCGTCGCCGCCGCCACCGCGCTCGCCGTCACCGGCTCGCTCCTGTGGGCCCTGCACCCGACGCTCGGCCTCGCGTCGTACGTCGTCTGCTTCGGCGTCACCGTGCTGCTCGCGGCGGGCGTCGCCCTCCTCGCCCCCCGCACCCGCCCGACCCTCGCGAGGTAGGACCCCGGTCGGCTCGAGGGAGAGCAGTGGTCCGGCGAGGTAGAGCCCTGGTCCGTTCAAGTAGAGACCTGGTTCCGCGAGGTAGAGCCCTGGTTCTCCCTCGACCGACCAAGGCTCTACCTCGCCGGACCGGGGGTCTAGGTGGGCGGGGCGAGGGACGCCGCGGCGGTGGCGTAGCGGTCGAGGACGATCTCGGTGAGCCGGGGGTCGGGGGCCAGCGGGGCGGTGACGACGTCGCCGCCCGCCTCGAGGACGCGGTCGTAGAAGAAGCCCGGCGCGAGCAGGTAGGCCGCGACGACGACGCGCGCGCCCGGGGCGAGGTCGGCGCGGGCGGCGGCGACGGCGTCGGGCACGGACGGCGTGGCCATGGCGCCGTAGCCCACCGTGACGGGGTGGGGGACACGCTCGCGGAGCCGCGCGGCGAGCTCCTCGACGTCGCGCGCGGCGCCGGGCCGGCTGGACCCCGCGGCGGCGATCACGACGGCGTCGCCCGGGCGCAGCCCGGCCTCGGCCAGCCGCTCGGCGAGGAGGTCGGCGAGGCGCGGGTCGGGGCCGAGCGGGGTGCCCGCCGCGGCCCGACCGCTCCCGGGGCCGCGGTCCTCGACCGCCGCCGCGACGTCGACGCTCGCGTGGAACCCGCCGGAGAGCAGCAGCGGCACGACGACCGCGTCGCCCGGCCGCGCGTCGTCCGCCACGGAGCCGGACGGGTCGTCCGTCGCCGCGGACGGGGCGACGACCGACGTCACGACGTCCGCGACCTCGGGCTGCTGCACGTCGACGAACGCCTCGCGGACGTCGAGGTCGGGGCGCGCGGCGCGCACGTCGTCGAGGAGCGCACGGATCACGTCGCGGCCGGTGAGGTCGCTCGTGCCGTGCGAGCAGCCGACCAGCACGGGCGCGGCGCAGGGCAGCCCGGCGTCGGCGGCCTCCGGCCCGGGGCCGGACGACGCCCCCGAGGGGTCGGACGACGCCCCCGAGGGGAACGCCAGGATCTCCGCGCTCATGCGAGCTCCAATCGGTATCCGCGCTTGACGACGGTCTTGACGAGGTCGCGCCGGCCGGTCGCCTCGCGCAGGCGGGCGACGGCGACCTCGGCGGCGTGGGGGTCGCGCGAGTCGCCGGGCAGGACGTCGAGCACGTCGTCGCGCGTGACGACCTCGCCGCGGCGCGCGGCGAGGAGGCGCAGCACCTCGAGGCTGCTGGGCGAGAGGGGCAGCACCTCGCCGTCGAGCACGGCGACGCGCGAGCGGATCTGCAGCACCCCGGCGACGGTCGCGAGCGCGACGGTCTCGGCCTGCTCGTAGTGCGCGACGAGCGTGCGCACGAGCGCACCCAACCGCCCGCGCTCGGGCTGGAGCGGCGTGACCCCGCGGTGCTCGAGCGGCTTCGCGGTGATCGGTCCGACGGCCGCCGCGACCATGGACCCGTCCTGGAACCGCGACACGACGAGGCGGCCCACGCCGTGCTCCTCGGCAGCGGCGAGCCACGCCTCGGCGCCGGGCGCGGAGGTGAACACGACGGCGTCGATCTCCCCGACGGCGGCGGCCTCGACGGACGCGCGCAGCGCCTCGGGGTCCGGCGGCGGCCCCCAGCGGTAGACGACGAGGCTCGCGACCTCGGCGCCGGCCTCGGCGAACACGACGTCGAGGCCGTCGGCACCGGCGCCGTGGTGCTGGACGGCGATGCGCAGCCCGGCGACGCCCTCGCCGAGCAGCACGTCGGCGATCTCAGCCGAGGTCTCGGACTCGGCGACCCAGTCGGCGGTGAGCCCGGCGGCCTGGATCGCGCCGCGCGCCTTGGGCCCGCGCGCGACGATCCGCGCATCGGCGAGCACCTCGAGCAGGCGGTCGGCGAGGCCGTGCGCGTCGGCGGCCTCGACCCAGGACCGGAAGCCGATCCCGGTCGTCACGACGACGACGTCCGGCGGGTGCTCGACGAGGTCGCGCGTCCCGGCGAGGAGCTGCTCGTCGTCGGCGTGCGGGATCATGCTCAGCGCGGGTGCGTGGCGGACCTCGGCACCCCGGCGCTGGAGGGCGGCGGCGAGCTCGCTCTTGCGGCGGTCGGCCGTCACGAGCACGGTGCAGCCGGCCATGACCTGGCCGAGGGCGGGGCGATCGACGCCGGGGTCGGACGCGAGATCGACCCGAGCGTCCGAGATCGACCCTCCGTGGGTCGACGTCGCGACGGGCGGGTCGATCTCGGTGCGGTCGGTGCCGGTCACGCGACCGTCGCCGGGTCGAGCCGTCCCTCGGCGGCGACGTCCCCCATGACGATGATCGCCGGGGGGCGGACACCTGCCTGGGCGGCGTGCGCGACGATCCCGCCGAGCGGGGCCCGCGTGACGCGCTGGCGCGGCGTCGAGCCGCTCTCCACGATCGCGACGGGCAGCGCGGGGTCGGCCCCGGCGCCGAGGGCCTGGGCCGTGATGCGCGCGAGCTGCGAGACACCCATGAGGACCACCAGCGTAGCCGTGCGGTCGCGCACCCCGGCGAGCGCGGCGGCATCGAGCCCGTCGTGCCCGCTGATCACGTGGAACGCCGCGACCGTCCCCCGGTGCGTGAGCGGGATGCCCGCGAGCGCCGGGACGCTCAGCGCGCTGGACACGCCCGGCACGACGTCGACCGGAACGCCCGCCGCGCGGCACGCGATCACCTCCTCGCCGCCGCGCCCGTAGACGAACGGGTCGCCGCCCTTGAGCCGCACGACGCGCCGGCCGCGCTGCGCCTGCTCCACGAGGATCGCGTTGATCTCGTGCTGCGGCACGGGGTGGTTCCCGGGCGTCTTGCCGACGTCGATCACCTCGACGCCGGGCGCGAGCTCGTCGAGCACGTCGACCGGTCCGAGCCGGTCCGCGACGACGACGTCCGCCTCCGCGAGCGCCCGTCGCCCCCGGACGGTGAGCAGGTCGACGGCGCCCGGTCCCCCACCGACGAGCGTCACGCTCCCGAGCCCGCCGGTGACGGGCCGGTGGCGACGCTGGTCGGCGCCACCGGAGCGCAGGTGCTCGGCGATCGCGTCGCGGACGGCGCGGGCCCGCCGCGGGTCCGCACCGCCGTCGCGCCGCCGCTCCGCCAGGTTGTCAGCGGCTCGTCGCGCCCGAGCGCGACGGTCCGCTGACAGGTGAGTCGGGGGGACGTCCGTGACGACCCCGACGAGCACGTCACCGCTGCGGGTCGTCGCGGGCGTGCGCGCGGTGCCCTCGTGCGCGGCCCCGGCGTTGACGCACCACGTGCGGCGAGCCGCGGCCCACGCGGTGACGTCGCGGTTGGTCCCCGTGTCGTCGGTGGCGGCGAGCACGAGCCACGCGTCCTCGACGTCGGACTCGCGGACCTCGCGCGGCACCCAGGTGACGCGGCCGCCCGGGCCGACGCCGCCGTCGGGCAGCCGCTGGGCCGACGCCGGGGCCGGGCCCGGCCCGAGGAGCGGGGCGTGCAGCGAGGCCGCGACGAGGTCGCGCAGGTCCTCGCACACCTGGGGCGCGACGACGCGGACGTGGGCGCCGTCGTCGGCCATCGCCCGCGCGCGGCGCGCCGCGACGGGACCGCCGCCGGCGACGAGGACCGTGCGCCCGGCGAGGTCGAGGCCCAGGAGCGTGGTCACGGCGCACCGTCCTGGGCCCCGGATCCGGCACCGGCCTCGGCCACGACGCGCGGCCGCGCGCCCACGTGCACGACGCCGTCGCGCACCTCGACGGGCCACGTCGCCAGGTCCGGGGCGAGGCCCTGGACGGGCACGTACCCGGCGGCCTCGAGGCAGCGGCCCGTCGCGAGGTCGAAGACCTGCTTGTACATGGGCCCGGCGACGGTGGGCACGCCGCCGCGCGTGCCGACGATGCCGCGTGACATGACGTTCGCGCCCGAGTACGGGTCGCGCTGCTGCACGACGCGCACCGTGTCGTCCGGGAGGCGGAAGAGCGCGACCTGCACCCCGCCGACGAGCGCGGCGGCGCCGCGCTCGACGAGGAGGTCGCGCAGGAGGCACACGCGCTCCCACCCCACGGCGTCCGGCGTCTCCCCCGAGTGCGCAACCTGCTCTGCTGACACGACGCTCATCGACGGACCTCCAGGGTCGCGCCGGCGATCACCACGGGGCCGGCGGGGACGGTGGCGAGGCCCGCGGCGCGGGCCTCCTCCAGGGTGGCGCGCTCGTCCGTCGTCGCGGGCCGGATCTGGCCGCGCTCGGTGACGTACGCGAGGTCGGGGTCGGGCTCGGCGGGCGCGTTGACGAAGGAGCCGAAGCGGCGCAGCTTCTCCGGGTCCTCCAGGACCGCGCGCCACTCGTCCTCGTAGTCGCCGACGTGGCGGGCCATCGCGGCGTCGAGGTCGGCGCCGAGGCCGAGCGAGTCCTCGAGGATCACCTCGCGGATCGCGTCGAGCCCACCCTCGTAGTCCTCGACCCACGCGGCCGTGCGCTGCAGGCGGTCGGCCGTGCGGATGTAGTACATGAGGAAGCGGTCGATGGTGCGGACGAGCGCCTCGTCGTCCAGGTCCTCGGCGAGGAGCTGTGCGTGCCGCGGCGTGAACCCGCCGTTGCCGCCGACGTACACGTTCCAGCCCTTGTCCGTCGCGATGACGCCGACGTCCTTGCCGCGCGCCTCCGCGCACTCGCGCGCGCACCCGGAGACCCCGAGCTTGATCTTGTGCGGCGAGCGCAGGCCGCGGTACCGGAGCTCGAGCTCGACGGCCATGCCCACCGAGTCCTGCACCCCGAACCGGCACCACGTGGACCCGACGCACGACTTCACGGTGCGCAGCGACTTGCCGTACGCGTGCCCGGACTCGAACCCGTGCTCGACGAGCCGGCGCCAGATGTGCGGGAGCTGCTCGATGCGCGCGCCGAACATGTCGATGCGCTGGCCGCCCGTGATCTTCGTGTACAGCCCGAAGTCCTTGGCGACCTGCCCGATGACGAGCAGCCCGTCGGGCGTGATCTCCCCGCCGGGGATGCGCGGGACGACGGAGTACGTACCGTCCTTCTGCATGTTCGCCATGACGTGATCGTTGGTGTCCTGCAGCGTCGCCTGCTCGCCGTCGAGGATGTGGCCGTTGCCGAGCGACGCGAGGATCGACGCGATCGTGGGCTTGCAGATGTCGCAGCCGCGGCCGGCGTCGCGGACGAGCACGGCCCCCTGGGTATCGGTCACGGGATCCGGCGCGCGCCCGAACCGCCCGATGATCTCGCTGAACGTGTGCAGGTCGGCGACACGGACGGCGTCGAAGAGCTGCGCGCGCGACAAGTCGAAGTGCTCGCACAGCGCGTTCGAGACCTCGACGCCCGTCCGAGCGAGCTCGGTCGTCGTGATCTTCTTGACGAGCGGCAGGCACGACCCGCAGCTCGTCCCCGCCCGCGTGCACGCCTTGACGCCCGCGAGGTCGGTGCACCCGTGCTCGGTCACCGCCCCGCGGATCGTGCCGGCGCTGACGTTGTTGCACGAGCAGACCGTGGCGTCGTCGGGGAGCTCGAGGCTCGGCGCCCCGCCCCCGGACCCCTCGGGCAGCAGGAACAGCCCCGGGTCGCCCGGGAGCTCCGTGCCGAGCATCGGTCGCAGCGACGCGTACGGCGCCGCATCCCCGACGAACACGCCGCCCAGGAGCGTGCGCGCGTCGTCGGACAGCACGAGCTTCTTGTAGACGCCCGCGACCGGGTCGGCCCACACGAGCTCCATCGCGCCCTCGGTACGGCCGAACGCGTCGCCGAAGCTCGCGACGTCGACCCCCTGGAGCTTGAGCTTGGTCGCCGTGTCCGCGCCGGGGAACGTCGCCTCGCCGCCGAGCAGGCGGTCCGCGACGACCTCCGCCATCGCGTAGCCCGGCGCGACGAGGCCGATGCACCGACCCTCGATGCACGCGACCTCGCCGACCGCCCACACGTGCTCGTCCTCCGTGCGGCACGCCAGGTCGACGACGGCGCCGCCGCGCTCCCCGATCGCGAGCCCCGCCGCGCGCGCGAGCTCGTCGCGCGGCCGCACGCCCGTCGCGACGACGACGACGTCCACGTCGAGCCGGCCGCCGTCGGCGAAGTCGAGCCGGCCCACGTGGCCGGTCTTGCGCGAGACCTTCATCTCCTGGGTCCCGGTGCTGCAGCGGACCGCGATGCCCATGCCGTTGATGAGGCGCTTGAGCGCCTCGCCGCCGCCCAGGTCGATCTGCGCGTCCATCAGATGCGTGCCGAACTGGATGACCGTGGCCTGCGCGCCGAGCGCCTTGAGCGCCCCGGCGGCCTCCAGGCCCAGGAGCCCGCCGCCGATCACGGCGCCGCGGACGGGGCGCTCCCAGCCGCCCTCCGTCGTGGCGTTCCGGCGCTTCTCCTCGACCCACCCGCGCAGGGCCGCGACGTCGTCGATCGTGCGGTAGACGAACACGCCCGGGAGGTCGTTGCCCGGGATGGGCGGCATCGCGGCGCTCGACCCCGTCGCGAGGACCAGCTCGTCGTACTCGTGCACCCGCCCCAGGCGGTCGGTGACGGTCTGCGCGTCGCGATCGATCGACGTCACCGCGCAGTCGCGGTGCAGCGTGACGAGCGGGTCGTCCCACAGGGCCGGGTCGCCGAGCGTGAGCTCCTCGGCGTCGCGAGCCGAGAAGTAGCTCGTCAGGGCGACGCGGTCGTACGGCTTGCGCGGCTCCTCGGCGAAGAGCGAGACGCGCCACGCGCCGTCGGTGTCGCGCGCACGCAGCGCCTCGACGAGCCGCTGCGCGACCATGCCGCCGCCGACGACGACGAGGTGCCGTGGGGCAGCGGGAGCGCTGTGCGCGGGGGCGGGATCGGTCTGAGGTCCGGTCACGGCGGGCTCCTGGGGGCGTCGGGGCAGGTCGGTCACCTTCCGCAGGGGTACGAGGAGAGCCCCCGGGAAGGTGCTGACGACGCTACGGACGGGCGGTTTCGCGACCGTGCCCCGTCCGTTGCCCGTCCGTAACGGTGTTCTCACCGGGAGCCGTACCGCCGTGTGAGGTCGGCGGCGCGGTGCGAGATCGGCAGGTCGTGCCGAGATCGGCGGTCGTGACTGCCGATCTCGGCACGGCCCGCCGATCTCACGTGCCGAGGCCGGCGCGCGCCGGAGTCGCCTCGTCCTGCGGCTGGTCAGGGTCCGCCTTCGCGAGCCAGTCGACCAGACCGCACACGACGTCCTTGCAGCCCCCGCAGCCCGTCGTCGCGCGCGTGGCCCGCGCGACGTCGTCGACGCTGCGGGCGCCGTCGTGCCAGCATCCGACGACGTCGCCCTTGGTCACGCCGTTGCACGTACAGACGGTCGTGCGGTCGGTCATGTGGGTCGGGGACGACGCCGGCGCGGGGGCCTGCGCGACCGGGCGCAGCAGCAGGTGGGCCGGGTCCGCGGGGACCGGGACCCGGCGCGTGTACGTCGCGGTGAGGTCGGCACCCACCTCGGGCGCGCCGACGCACGTCGCGCCGACGAGCAGCCCGTCCGCGACGACGACCTCGACGTGCCGTCCCGACACGGGGTCGCTGAGCGTCACGGAGCGGTGCGCGGGATCGGGCGCGCGGCGCTCGCCGCACACGCCCATCGTCACGATCTCCAGCCCCGCCGCCTTCACGCGCACGACGTCGGTCCCGGCCCGTGGGCGCTCGTCCGCACCGGGGTTCCCGGGCGCAGCAGGGCGCGGACGACCCGCGGACCCGGGTCCCGCACGGCGGGCGGCGACCCCGGGACGGCCCTGCGCCGACGGCGCGGGCGCCTCCCCGACCGGGCGCGCGACGACGTTCATGGCGAGCCGCAGCGCCATGCTCGGTCGGTCGGCGTCGACCCCCAGGCGGAGCCGTGGGCGCCCCGACGCCGCCCCCTGCGCGGCGCCCGGGCTCCCCGCGTCGTCCCGGTCGGTCGTGCTCGCGCACCGCTCCGCGAGGTGCTCCGCGAGGCGGCGCGACTGGTCCCACCCCTGCGCGATCAGCCCGGTCCCGCCCTCGGGCGGCTGCGCGCAGTCGCCGATCGCGAACACGCGCGGGTCGTCGGGGCTCGCCAGGTCCGGCCCGACGACGACGCCCCGGTCGACCGCGAGGCCCGCCGCGCGCGCGAGCCCGGCCTCGGGCACGGTGCCGCACGCGAGCACGAGCAGGTCGGCCTCGAGGTCGACGAGCCGCGTCGCGTGGTCGCCCGCTCCCTCGGCGCCATCATCCGGGCGGGCCGACGGCCCGGCGGGAGCCCCGCCGTCGGGCACCCGGAGCGTCACGCCGCGCACGGAGCCCGACTCCACGACGACGCGCTCGGTGCGGGCACGGGTCCAGGTCCGCACGCCGAGCCCCGCGAGGCTGCGCGCGACGACGTCGCCCGCGGCGCGGTCGAGCTGGCGGTCCATGACGCTCCCGCCCCCGTGCACGAGGCTCACGGCGACGCCGCGGCGCGCGAGCCCGCACGCGACCTCGAGCCCGAGCACGCCCGCCCCGACGACCACGGCGTGCCGGGCGTTGACCGACGCCGCGACGATCTCGCGCGCGTCGTCGAGCGTGCGCAGCGCGTGCGCGCCGCGGCGCAGGCCGCCCGGCAGGTCCGTCAGACCCGGCAGGCCGGGGATCCGGGCGGCTGCGCCCGTGGCGAGCACGACGACGTCGTACGGGTACGCCCCCTCCCCCGTGACGACGCGGCGCGCGGCGCGGTCGATCGCGATGGCCTCGGTGCCGCGCCGGACGGTCACGCGGGCGTCGTCCGCGCCGGGCAGCCCGATCGCCGCGACGTCGACCTTGCCCGCGACGACCTCGCTGAGCAGCACGCGGTTGTACGGCTCGTACTCCTCGGCCCCCAGCACGGTGACCTCGACGGCCGTCGGCCCCGCGGAGGTCCCGCACCGCGCCACGAGGTCGCTCGCGAACCGTGACCCGACCATGCCGTTGCCGACCACGACGACGCGCGTCATGCGCCCACCTCCTGGGTGCCGGGTGCACGCCGCACGTCCACGGCGCACACCTTGAACTCGGGCATGCCCGAGATCGGGTCGGTCGCGTCCGTCGTGACGCGGTTGACGCTGCCCTCCCCGCTCCAGTGGAAGGGCATGAAGACGGTGTCCGGTCGGATCCGGTCGCTCCACCGGGCGACGGCCTCGATCTCGCCGCGACGCGTCGTGAGGCGGGCGCGGTCGCCGTCGCCGACCCCGAGCCGCAGGCCGAGGACCGGGTGCAGCTCGACGAACGGCTCCGGCACGAGGCGGTCGAGCTCCGCCACGCGGCGCGTCTGCGCGCCCGACTGGTAGTGCTGGAGCACGCGCCCGGTGACGAGGTACAGCGGGGCGTCGGGGCGCACGTCGTCGGTCGGCCCGACGTGGTCGACGGCGACCATCCGCGCGCGGCCGTCCGGCGTGGCAAAACGGTCGAGGAACGTCCGCGGCGTGCCGGGGTGCGCCGCGCTCGGGACGGGCCAGTACAGCCCCGGGCCGCCGTCGCGCTCGTCCGCGTCGAGGCGCGCGTGGCTCAGGCCCGAGTAGTCGGCCACGCCGCCCGCGGACGCGCGCGCGAGCTCGTCGAAGACGACGGCGGGATCCGTCGGGATGGAGACCGACGAGCCCAGGCGACGCGCGAGCTCCGCGAGGATCCACAGCTCCGAGCGCGCCTCGCCGGGCGCGTCGACCGCGCGACGGCGCCGGATGACGCGCCCCTCGAGCGACGTCATGGTGCCCTCCTCCTCCGCCCACTGCGTCACGGGCAGCACGACGTCCGCGAGGAGCGCCGTCTCCGACGGCACCAGGTCGCACACCACGAGCAGGTCGAGGGCGCGCAGGTTCGCGGTCACCCGGTCCGCGTCCGGTGCGCTGACCACGACGTTCGACCCGTGCACGAGCAGCGCCCGCGGACCTGCTCCGGTCCCGTCCGGTCCGGCCGGCCGGCCCAGCGAGCGCAGCAGCTCGACGGCGGGCATCCCCGGGCCGGGGATCGTCGCCGGGTCCACGCCCCAGACGCCCGCGACGTGCGCGCGGGCCGACGGGTCGTCGATCGTGCGGTAGCCCGGGAGCTGGTCCGCCTTCTGCCCGTGCTCACGCCCGCCCTGGCCGTTCCCCTGGCCGGTGATCGCGCCGTAGCCAGAGCCGATGCGGCCCGGCAGCCCGAGCGCGAGCGCGAGGTTGATCGCCGCCGTCACCGTCGCGGTGCCCTGCGAGGACTGCTCGACGCCGCGGCCCGTGAGCACGTACGCACCCGAACCACCGCGGGCGGGCGACGCCGCGGCGAGCAGCCGGGCCACGTACCGCAGCCGGTCGGCCGGGACGCCGCACACGGTCTCGGCCCGCTCGGGCCACCACGCCATGACGGAGCGCCGGACGTCGTCGAACCCCGTCGTCCGCCCGTCCAGGTACTGGGCGTCCGCGAGCCCCTCCGTGACCACGACGTGCAGCAGCGCGAGCAGCACCACCAGGTCCGTGCCGGGCACGGGCTGGAGGTGCACGCCCTGGTCGCCCACCGGCCCCGCGCCCGGAGGCGGGACCAGGCGCCCGGGAGAGCGCCCGCCGTCGGGCACGCCCACCTGCCCGACGACGTCCCCGGGCTCCCCCGTGAGCGCTGCCGTCGCGCTGCGGCGCGGGTCCACGACGACGAGCCCGCCCCGCGAGCGCACACCCGCGAGGTGCTGGACCGAGGGTGGCATCGTCTCGGCGAGGTTCGAGCCGAGCAGGAGCACGGCGTCCGCTCCGCCGAGGTCGGCGAGGGGGAACGGGAGCCCGCGGTCGGCGCCGAACGCGCGGTTCGCTCCCGCCGCGGCCGAGGCCATGCAGAAACGCCCGTTGTAGTCGATGTTCGCGGTGCGCAGCACCGTGCGGGCGAACTTGCCGAGCGCGTACGCCTTCTCGTTCGTCAGGCCGCCGCCGCCGAAGACCGCGACCGCGTCCCGGCCGTGCTCCGCCTGCACGCGCGCGATCCCGGCCGCCACGACGTCCAGCGCCTCGTCCCACGACGCCGGGTGCAGCTCGCCGTCGCTCCCGCGCAGCAGCGGGGTCGTGATCCGGTCCGTCGCGCGGAGGACCGTCGCGCTCGTCCAGCCCTTCTGGCACAGACCGCCGCGGTTGGTCGGGAAGTCGCGCGGGGCGACCGTCACCGGGAGCGGTGTCGACGGACCCGGTTCGTCCGACGGGGACAACCGCATGCCGCACTGGAGCGCGCAGTACGGGCAGTGCGTGTCGGCGGCTCGCGCGGCTGCGGCCGGCACCGCACCGGGGGCCTCGGAGACCCCCGGCGCGGCGGACGTGGGAGCGGACGGCACTCGTGGCCTCCGCTCAGATCCCGGCCGACGCGAGCGCCGACCCCTTGCGCAGGTACACGGCCCAGGCGACGACCGCCATGACCGCGTACATCCCGATGAACGCCCACAGCGCCGGGACGAGCGAGCCGGCGAGGCTCGTCGAGGCGGCGAACCCGCGCGGGATGAGGAACCCGCCGAACGCCCCGATCGCCCCCGCGATGCCGATGCACCCGGCCGCGGCCTTGCGGGCGCGGGCCCGGGCCTCGTCGAGCGCCGCCGCATCGACCGCCGTCGGCCCGTCGAGCGCGCCGCCCGGGACGGCGCTCGCCTGGAAGACGGCCGGGATCATGCGGTAGGTCGAGCCGTTGCCGATGCCCGTCGCGACGAACAGGACGAGGAACGACGCGAAGAACAGGCCGAAGCTGTGCGACTGGAGCGCCTGGATCGCGCCGAACGCCCCGAGCGCCATCACGCCGTACGACGCGATGGTGACGCGCGTGCCGCCCACCCGGTCCGCGATGACGCCGCCGAGCGGCCGCGTGACCGAGCCGACGAGCGCGCCGAGGAACGCGATCGAGAGCGTCACCTCGGGGAACTGGCCCTTGAGCAGCAGGGGGAACGCCCCGGCGTACCCGATGAACGACCCGAACGTCCCGATGTAGAGGAACGAGATGATCCACGTGTGCTTGTTCCGCGTCGCGGCGGCGAACGACCTCGGGTCGGCCTTCGCCGTGGACAGGTTGTCCATGAACCGCCACGCGAGGAACGCCGCGAGCAGGACGAACGGGATCATCATGAGCCCCGCACGCTCCAGCGCGACGCCCGCGCCACCGACGACGACGAGCGGCACCGCGAGCTGCACGACCGCCGTCCCCAGGTTGCCGCCCGCGGCGTTGAGGCCCAGGGCCTTGCCCTTCTCCCGTTCCGGGTAGAAGAACGAGATGTTCGCCATCGACGACGCGAAGTTCCCGCCGCCGAAGCCCGCGAGCGCCGCGACCGCGAGCATGACGCCGAACGGCGTCCCCGGGTCCTGCACCGCGACCGCGAGCGCGCCCGTCGGGAGCAGGAGCAGGAGCGCGGAGACCACGGTCCAGTTGCGGCCGCCGAACAGCGGCACCGCGAACGTGTACGGGATGCGCAGCGTCGCACCGACGAGGCTCGGCACGGCGATGAGCCAGAACTGCTGGTCGACCGTGAACGTGAACCCGGCGGCGGGGAGCTGCGGCACGACGATCGACCACAGCGCCCACACCGCGAAGCCGAGGAACTCCGCGAAGACCGAGATCCACAGGTTGCGCGTCGCGACCTTCCGGCCGCCGTCGCGCCAGAACGTCGGGTCCTCCGGGTCCCAGCGGTCGATCCACCGCCCCGAGCGGTGGGTGGGGACGGTCGCCGTGCGGCCGGCGGCCGGGGCGGTCGTCGGCCCGACGGCGGTCGTGGCCCCGGGCGCGGGGGCCGCGGCGGTCGTGGTGGCCGGCGTGCCGGAGGGGTGGTCTGCGGACTGCTCACCCTCGTGGGTGGTGGGGCTCGTGGGCGCGGACATGGCGGCTCCTTCAGCAGGTCCCGGTCAGTACCGAGGACGCTAGGAACGCCGTGTTTCCCCCGCGCGCGGCCGTCGTTAAGCCCGTGTGAGGTCTTCCGCACACCCGGTGCGGCACCGTTGTGAGCGCCCCGCGACCCGGGGCGAGGGACGGTCACGCGGCACGAGGACGTGCGGCGGGAGCCGTCCGGGGTCAGCCCTCGACGCCCGTCGCCTCGTGCGACGAGCCGACGGGCTTCGACTCGGGCGACCCGCGCTCGCGCAGGTAGATCGCGAGCACGACCATGCTCAGGACCGCCAGCATCTCGGACTGCCAGTTCTGGAACGTCCGGCTCCAGAAGTCGGGCATCGAGAGGTACTCGGTCCACGGCACCGGGTCCTCGAGGTCGCGGAGCCGCTCCTCGCTGAACGCGACGGCGCCCGCCGCCGACTGCGCCGCCCACGAGCCGAGGAAGATCGTGCCCATGACGAGCGAGAGCGAGCGCGAGTAGACCGCGAGCCGCCAGCCTCCGGCCCGCGACCAGGCAGGGGAGTCGGGGGTCGCGTGCTCGCCCACCTTCTGGTCCTCGTCGGACTCGCGGCCCGCCTCGTCGAGCTTCTTCGACTCGGGCGAGGCACGCTGCACGAACCACACGGTCGCGGTGATGAAGAGCAGGAACTGCAGGTACTCGGACTGCCAGTTCTCGGTGACGTCGACCCAGAACGCCGACGACGCCACGTACTGGCCGAACGTCACCGGGTCGAGGCCCGCCGCGGTGACGACCCAGCCGTCGCCCGACACGGCGAGGAAGAGCGTGTCGGTCGCCGTCACGACCTGCGCCTGCCGGCCGGCCACGTGGACGTCCTCGACGACGAGGTCGTCCCCGGCCGCGGCGAGCGCGGCGAGCGGCCCGTCCGGTGCGATGACGACGTCCGCGCACGGCTCGCCCTCGTCCGCGGCGAGCGCGTCCACGGCGTCGGGCAGGATCAGCGCGCACGCGGCGGCGCCGTCACCCCCGGCGACCGCGGCGGCGAGCTCCTTCGACGACGGCCCGGGCGTCCGCGCTCCCCGGCCCGGCGCACGCGGCGAGGCCGAGCGCCGCGAGACCGACGTGCGCGCCCGCGGGGATCGCTGCCCGAGCCCGGCGCCGGTCCCCCGGCCCGGCTCCCGCCGTCGGCCGGACCGCCCTGCCCCGAGCGCTGCGCACCCGACCTCCCTCGAACGACACCGGTGAGGTTCACCGGGCCCTCCGAGGCCCTTGCTCGCCGTTCCCCGGGTGCCCGCAAGCGGAGCACCGCGCGGGCTCAGCCCCAGACGAGGCCGCGCGCCGGGTCCTCGAGCACCTTCGCGACGTCGGCCAGCACGCGCGCGCCGAGCTCGCCGTCGACGAGGCGGTGGTCGAAGCTCAGGGCGAGCTGCGTGACCCAGCGCTTCTTGATCTTGCCCTTGTGGACCCACGGCTGCTCGCGGATCGCGCCGAACGCGAGGATCGCGGCCTCGCCCGGGTTGAGGATCGGCGTCCCCGTGTCGATGCCGAACACGCCGACGTTCGTGATCGTGATGGTGCCGTCGGACATGTCGGTGGGCGACGTGCGGCCCGCCCGCGCGGTCGACGTGAGGTCCGCGATCTCGCCCGCGAGGCCGTGCAGGTCGAGGCGGTGCGCGTCCTTGATGTTCGGCACCACGAGCCCGCGCGGCGTCGCGGCCGCGATCCCCAGGTTCACGTAGTGCTTGTAGACGATCTCCTGCGCGGCGTCGTCCCAGCTCGCGTTGATCTCCGGGTGGCGGCGCACGGCGAGGAGCAGCGCCTTGGCGGTGACGAGCAGCGGCGTGACGCGCACGTCGGCGAACTCCCGGTCCTCGCGCAGCGTGTGCACGAGCCGCATGGTCTTGGTGACGTCGACCGTGTGGAAGACGGTGACGTGGGGGGCGGTGAACGCGCTCGTCACCATCGCCTCGGCGGTGCGCTTGCGCACCGACTTCACGGGCACGCGCGTCTGGCGGCCGTCCGGGGTGACGGCGCCGGACGCGAGCCACGGCTGGTCGTCGTCGGCGTACGTCGCGAGCGGCTGCGCCTTCGCCTGCTCGTGGTACGCCTGCACGTCCTCGCGCGTGACGATCCCGCCCGGCCCGGTGCCCGCGACGCTCGCGAGGTCGACGCCGAGGTCCTTGGCGAGCTTGCGCACCGGCGGCTTCGCCAGCACCGGCAGGTGCACGTGAGCGACGGCGGCGGACGCGGGGGTCGGCTTGCTCGCCGCGGGCACGGGGGCGGCTGCCGGGGCAGGCGCCGGGACGGCTGCCGCCGGCGCGGCGGCCGGGGCCGTGTCCGGAGCGCGGCGGCGGCGACGGGCCGTGCCCGGCTCCACCGTGCCGTACCCCACGAGCACCGAGCCGGAGCCACCGGCCGCGGCGGACGGCGTCGCGCCCTCCGACCCGGCGCCCGCGGGCGAGGCGGGCGACGGGACCGCGTCCGCGCCGTCGGGCACGACGCCGGCGGGCGCGCTCGGCGCCGGCGCGGCACCGGACGGGTCCGTGTCCACGACGATGATCGGCACGCCGACCTCGACCGTCGTCCCCTCGGGCGCGAGGATCTCCGTGACGACGCCCGTGTACGGCGACGGGAGCTCCACGAGGGACTTGGCCGTCTCGATCTCGACGATCGTCTGGTTGACCGTCACGGCGTCGCCGACGGCGACGTGCCACTGCACGATCTCGGCCTCGGTGAGGCCCTCGCCCGCGTCGGGGAGGTTGAACTTCTCGAAGGTGGGCACTGCGTGGTCCTCCTGGTGGTCCCGGTCGGCGCTGTCGAGGTCGCGGCGGACGCGCGTCAGAACGCGAACGCGCGGTCGACGGCGTCGAGCACGCGGTCGAGGCTCGGCAGGTAGTCGTGCTCGATCTTGGCGACGGGGTACGGGGTGTGGAAGCCGCCGACGCGCAGCACGGGCGCCTCGAGCGAGTAGAAGCACTCCTCCGTCACGCGGGCCGCGACCTCGGCGCCCGAGCCCAGGTAGGTCGGGGCCTCGTGCACGACGACGCAGCGCCCGGTCCGGCGCACGGACTCCACGACGGTCGCGGTGTCGAGGGGGGAGATGCTGCGCAGGTCCACGACCTCGACGCTGCGCCCCTCCTGCTCGGCCGCCGCGGCGGCGCGGAGCGCGGTCGCGACGGTCGGGCCGTACGCGACGAGCGTGAGGTCGGTGCCGGGACGGACGACGCGCGCGCGGTCGAGCACGGTCGCGCCCTCGCCGCGGCCCGCGACGTCGACCGGCCCCTTCTCCCAGTAGCGGCCCTTGGGCTCGAAGAAGAGCACCGGGTCCGGCGAGGCGACGGCCTCCTGGATCATCGTGTACGCGTCCTGCGGCGTGGACGGCGACACGACGCGCAGACCGGCCGTGTGCGCGAACAGCGCCTCGGGGCTCTCGCTGTGGTGCTCGACCGCACCGATCCCGCCGCCGTACGGCACGCGGATCACGACGGGCACCTGGAGCTTCCCGCCCGAGCGGTAGCCCATCTTCGCGAGCTGCGTCGTGATCTGGTCGTACGCGGGGAAGATGAACCCGTCGAACTGGATCTCGCACACCGGCCGGTAGCCGCGCAGCGCGAGGCCGATCGCGGTGCCGAGGATGCCCGACTCCGCGAGCGGCGTGTCGACCACCCGGTCCTCGCCGAAGTCCTTCTGGAGCCCGTCCGTCACGCGGAACACGCCGCCGAGCGCACCGATGTCCTCGCCCATGAGCAGGACCTTGGGGTCGGTCTCGAGCGACCGGCGCAGGCCCTCGTTGATCGCGCGGGCGAGGGTCAGGGTCTTGTTCTCGCTCATCGGGCCACCTCCGCGGCCGGCTCCTCGAAGGACTGCTGGTAGTCGGCGAACCACGCCTGCTCGCGCTCGACCACGGCGTTCGGGGTCGCGTAGACGTGGTCGAACATGGTCGACGGGTCGGGCGCGGCCAGCGCGCGCACCTCGTCGCGCAGCCGCTCGCCCAGCGCATCGGCCTCGGCCGCGAGGTCGGCGGCGAACGCGTCGTCCCACGCGTCCTCGGCGCGGAGCAGGTTCTCGAGCCGGTCGATCGGGTCGCGACGGCGCCAGTACTCCTCCTGGGCCCGCGAGCGGTACTTGGTCGGGTCGTCCGACGTCGTGTGCGCGCCCATGCGGTACGTGAACGCCTCGACGAACGTCGGGCCGCCGCCGGCGCGCGCCCGTTCGAGCGCCTCGGCGGTCACCGCGTAGCACGCGAGGACGTCGTTGCCGTCGACGCGCACGCTGGGGACGCCGAACCCGCCGCCGCGGCGGTAGAGCGGCACGCGGGACTGCTTGGTCGTCGGCTCGGAGATCGCCCACTGGTTGTTCTGGCAGAAGAAGACGACGGGCGCGTTGTTCACCGCGGCGAACACGAGCGCCTCGTTGACGTCGCCCTGCGACGTCGCGCCGTCGCCGAAGTACGTGACGACGGCCGCGTCGCGCTCCGGGTCGCCCGACCCGACGAGGCCGTCGCGCTGGACGCCCATCGCGTACCCGGTCGCGTGCAGGGTGTGCGACCCGATGACGAGCGTGTACAGGTGCACGTTGTGCTCCGTCGGGTCCCACCCGCCGTGGTCGACGCCGCGGAAGAGGCGCAGGCGCGCCGTCGGGTCGATGCCGCGCACGTGCGAGACGCCGTGCTCGCGGTAGGACGGGAAGACGTAGTCCTGCGGGGCGAGCGCGCGCCCGGAGCCGATCTGCGCCGCCTCCTGGCCCTTCGCCTGCGCGTACAGGCCGAGCTCGCCCTGCCGCTGGAGCGACGTCGCCTCGTCGTCGAAGCGGCGCGTGAGCACCATGTCGCGGTAGAGACCGCGCAGGGCGGCGGCGTCGAGGTGGGCGACGCGCTCGCGGTAGCCGTCCGTCTCGGGGGTCGTGACGCGGGCTCCGGCCGGCGTCACGAGCTGGAGCAGGGGGGCGTCGTCGGGACCGCCGGCGACGTCGGGGAGGTCGGGGGGCGTGCTCGCGCCGTCCCGCGCGGCGGTTCTCGCGTCGTTCTCGGTCACGCGACTCTCCTTCGGTGCGGCTCGGCCGTGCGGCCGGCCCGCTCGGGGGCAGGAGGCGCCCGGTCGGGGCGCCGTCGGAACCTACGTCTCCGTAGCCTACGCAAGCGTAGGCTACGACACCGTAGGTTCGGCTGCCGACGTGTCGCCCAAGATCCGCCGGGACGGGCTGTAGGGATCCTCCAATCCCCACCGGGCGGCCCCCGCGCCGACGGGGGCCCGCCCTAGGGCGTGTCCGGTGAATCGCGGAGCCAGAGGATGATCGCGGCGATGGTGAGTTCGGAGCGGTAGTAGGCGGCGCGTTTGGTGAAGCGGGTGG